>NZ_JAWOUX010000005.1:82629-383722 GCF_033339595.1 Vibrio sp. 2096 | reverse complement strand
TGGTGATTTCTCCAATTGATTTTCCGGTGTAGCGGTTTCCGACGTCTCGGAAAACCAAGTAGTTCTCTCAAAGTTACTTTTATTAACGGCGCATGCCCTGTTTTCTTTAGAGAAAATTTTGGATTTTTTTGAAAATAATTCGTTTGGAGGGGTAATCGTGACAAAGCGGATAAAAAAGCAAAAAAACTTTCATTTTTCGCTAAAGCTTCTTTTCGAATTGTCGATACAGGCAGGTTTTACGTTAAATTCGGGCAAGGCCGTTCATCAGCCAAGCAAGGTCAATGCTAGGTTTGGCGCTTGTTTTGCTTGCGCCAGAATAGAGGTACTGACCTGTTGTAAAATCTGTTGCTTCACCATTTGCGTAGTTTCTTTGGCATAGTCAGTGTCTTGGATACGACTGTTGGAAGCGGCTAAGTTTTCGTGGATATTATCGAGATTATTGATCGCATGATTAAAGCGGTTTTGATACGCGCCTAACTCCGCACGACTGCCATCTACCGTTTTCAAAGCATCATCTAAAATGCCGACCGCCATCTGAGCGCCACCGACCGTGCTAATATCAATACTATCTACCGTTCTATTTACGGTGACATACTTGCCAAGTTCTAACTCATCAGCCAGGCCACCACTGAAGGTTGGTCCAGGGTATTTTATGGCGTCCTTGTGGGACATGAGTAACTGCAGTTGCCCCTCTTCATTAACAGACGCTTTCACTTTATCGGTTTGCCCATTAATGTAAGTCGCGAGTTCTTCTATATCGTCGCCAGCTTTAGCTTCAATACGGATCTCCTGCTCTTCAAAATTGTTATCACGGTAGCTGATAACAATTTCATTATTTCCGTTTTGAACCGTCCAATCTGAACTGACTCTTTGATATGAGCTCATTGAAAAGCTACCTAAAGATTCCGGCTGCATGGTCCGCAGGCCAATTTGTACCGCTTCACCAGCCGTTGCACCGATTTGAAAAGACGATGTACCGAATGTGCCATTCAGCAATTTACGTCCGCCAAAGGAGGTCGTTTCTGCAATACGACTTAACTCATCATTTAAAGCAGAGACTTCTTCTTGCATTGCAGTGCGCTCCGCTTTGCTGTTTGAACCGTTAGCTGATTGAAGCGACAAATCACGCATACGTTGCATAATGTTAGTCACTTCATTCATCGCCCCTTCGGCGGTTTGCATTATAGAAATGCCGTCATTCGCGTTACGTACCGCGACATCCAAACCACGCATTTGCGATTGTAGACGGTTGGAGATTTGCAGACCCGCCGCGTCATCTTTTGCGCTGTTAATACGTTTCCCTGAAGACAAACGCTCCATGGATTGGTTCAGCATGTCAGTTGCACTGGTCAAATGACGCTGTGCGACAAGTGCTGCAACATTGGTATTAACGGTGATCGCCACGAATAAAGAGTCCTAAAATTAAGGCTTTGAGTACTTATCGACCAAGTAACAGAAAAGTTTAGTGTTTTTTGAAAAGAGATTGGAATAGAAATAGAAAACAAAAGCCCTCCATTGGAGGGCTTAAGAAATGAAGTCTGAGAACTTACTTGATGGCTAGCTCCGCGAGCATTTCTTGCGAAGGCGCGAAAAAGTAAGCACCTGTTACCGCTTTTGTGAAACGAAGCATTTGGTCTGTTTTACCATCTGTTACGCCGTACATACTTTCTAGCATCACTTTAATGTTATGAAGTGTATTGCAGTAAGAAATGAACAACAGACCGTGAGCACCGGTCACCATCCCGTATGGTAAGCTGTGGCGAACAATCTTCAAACCTTTACCTTCTTCTTTGATATCAACGCGACCAACGTGTGATGCAGCAGGAACGTCTTCTAGCTCGATAGAGTCTGGCTTGGTACGACCAATCACTTTTTCTTGCGCTTTGACATTCAATCGATTCCAAGCGGCAAGGTTATGTTCAAAGCGCTGAGCCATAACATAACTGCCTCCAGCAAATGGGCCCTCTTTTACTAGAGCCACATCAGCGCGAGCCTCCCCTTTTGGGTTTTCTGTGCCATCAATGAAGTCTGTCATATCACGAGCATCAAGGTAACGGTACCCATATGTTTCGTCCACAATGGTGACATCTTGTGCCGTCTCTTCTAGGAACTTACGCAACACGTAAAAATGCAAGTCGTGACGAGTCGAGTGACAGTGAATCAGTACATCTACGTCTGTTGCTGGAGCAACGATGTCACCTTCGCCAAGTTGAGTAAAATCAATAAGCTCTTCTGGCGCGTCTACATTAAGGTGTTCCCAAAACGATTTTGTGAATGCGATAGAAAGCGTCAGCGCTGCACCCGGCTGGGTAATGTTTAACTCTTCCACCAACTTTGGCAGTGCTTTCAGTTTTTCTAATACGTTTTCACGGTTTTGGTTCACTTTGAGTTGAGTGTACAGTGCAAATGGCCCGGCTTCTGGCACGATCGCCGTTTGAGCTTGTGACATTGAGGTTTCCTCTATTACTTTGCCCCAGAGTGGGAAGTTATTGTTTTTAATTCTTTGAATGCTGCTGTTCATCGTGCGCCAATTGTGGCACATGAAAACAGTCTTTTACCCATCTTCCATTTAGAAGATAGATCATAAACCAAGCTAATAAGGTAATGGTAAGGGCGTTTGCCCAATTAAACACTCCATGTTCTAGGTACACATGATACATGGTCTGAGCAAGTTGAATACCGCACAAGATCAAAGTGATCTCTCGACCATAGCGAGTAATTCTGTTTACCCATCCTCTGTCGGGATGACGAAGCCCCATTAACCACATAAGAAGCAAACTTGGAATGCCCATCGCCAAACCTAAATACAACGTACTTGAATCTGGGTAAACAATAGCGAGTAGCTTACTGCCACTATCACGACTTACACCAGCCATGGCAAACACCACCCATGAACGCACAAGAAACATCCATCCCACCCATAAAATGATCGGCGCCTTTAAAAATCCATGAGCGTCATATTGGTCAAACGAATAGCGCACAACATCTTCTTCTTTATGTGATAAAAACGTCACTTTAACCTATCGTTTCAGAGTTGCAAGCCAACAAAGATGAGAACTGAAGTTCATTTCAGCACCTTACACAGGTAAACTAAACAAAGATTTACAGCGACGTTGATGAGAAACATGAAAAAAAGAACTCCTGCCACCCCTGTGCCTTCTCAAGAAACACAAGCCGAAGCGATGAGAATTGCTAAATCCACGCAAAAGCCCGGCCAAACCAAAGAGCAAACCAAGCTCATCGCTCAAGGTATCGAAAAAGGCATCGCGCAATATAAGAAACAACAAAAAGAGCGCAACCGCCAAGCCGATAAAGCGAAGAAAAAACAGCAACGTGAAAAACAACGTCAGCATGAAGAGATTATCGAACAAGACAATATCACCGACGATGCGCCAAACCATTCATCAAGCAAACTGCCTTGGACACTACTTGTTCTGAGCTGGATTGGCTTTGCTGCTTACATAGTATTGGGGAAATAGC
The DNA here is from genome assembly GCF_033339595.1 of Vibrio sp. 2096. Lineage (NCBI taxonomy): Bacteria > Pseudomonadati > Pseudomonadota > Gammaproteobacteria > Vibrionales > Vibrionaceae > Vibrio > Vibrio sp. 2096. The sequence continues at coordinate 380,242 of NZ_JAWOUX010000005.1, read as the reverse complement.
TAATGAAACGCCTGTTACTTGGACTTTTTGTCGTGCTTCTAACGGGTTGCACGATGCCTTCTCACCTTACTCATGCTCAAAGTCAAGATGTTCATATTCGCATTGACGCGCAATTCGACCCTGAGCGATGCGAATACAAAGGCGAAGTCACCGGAAGTGAAGGCCATTGGTATAACTACATTTTCATGACTAATGACGCGATGATGCAAGGCGCGATGAACGATTTAAAAAACAATGCAGCGGCTATCGATGCGGACACCGTTTTTATGGTTTCCCCACAAGATTTTATCACTTCATTTAGCGTACTGGGTTCCGCCTACCGCTGCAATGGATGAGGCCTGAATATGAAAAAAGCCAGCAATTGCTGGCTTATGCACGAAATCCAAGACTGCTAGCGATATCTCTCTCCCGCTCTAGAACCCATTGGCTATCAAAAGGCCCCCAATCTGAAAGTTGATAATAGCCGTCATTATGACGTCGGCCATCTTGAACGAATATGAGTTCAATGCCGATCCCAGGTAACGCCTTGAGTACATCTTGAATAGTACGACGAGGCCACCCCGTTTTTTCGATCAACTTTGGCACATTCGGCCTTTCTAGGTTTTCCACCAACAAGGCCAAATATAGCCGCCTTGCAAAAACAGGACTCAATTCCATTGACACCTCCTAAAATTGTGCTGATTCATTATTTCGTTTTTGCTCAGCGAGGTGTTGCGTTTGATCAATAACTCGACTTTTCCATTTGATTTAGACGAATTTTTATTCGATTTATAGCGCATTCATCGTAAATAAGTTATGTGACATTAGTTATCTCAATCTATCTGAAAATATTTTCCACCGCATTTTGTCAGTTTGATTGCTTCTTGATAGGATGCTTTAACAGCCCAAATCACTTAAGTGCGTCTTAACCGCGCCAGTGAAAAATAGAACAAAGAAAAAGGAAAGACTATGTCGATTACCATGTTTGGTATTCCCAACTGCGATACGATCAAAAAAGCCAAGAAATGGTTAGAAGCCGAGGATATTGCTTACGACTTCCATGACTACCGTAAGCAAGGCATTGATGCAGAAATGGTAAGTGAATTTTGTCGCGCTTTAGGTTGGGAACAGGTGCTCAATAAACGTGGCACAACCTACCGCCAATTAGCGCAAGAGCAGAAAGACACACTTAACGAGGAAAACGCCATCGCTCTTTTGGTAGAAAACCCTGCGATGATTAAACGCCCAATTTTAAAAGTGAATGATCAACTTCATATCGGTTTTAAAGCTGATCAATACGCTAGCATTTTCAACTCTTAAATAAAGGAATACTCAAGGATGACAGACAGTCCAGTATTGGCACTTGCTAAAGATCTGATCAGTAGACAGTCCGTAACGCCGGAAGACGCAGGTTGTCAGGATTTGATGATCGAGCGCTTAAAAGCACTCGGGTTTGAAATTGAAGTGATGGTATTTGAAGACACCACGAACTTCTGGGCTCGACGTGGTTCAGAAGCGCCGCTATTTGCGTTTGCTGGCCACACCGATGTGGTACCAGCTGGCAAATTGGAACACTGGAATACACATCCGTTTGAACCGACCATTATTGATGGTTACTTGCATGGCCGCGGCGCAGCTGACATGAAAGGGTCGCTAGCTGCTATGGTCGTTGCTGTCGAACGCTTCATTGAAGAAAACCCAGACCACAAAGGCTCAATTGGCTTTTTGATTACGTCAGATGAAGAAGGGCCATTTATCAATGGTACCGTTCGCGTTGTAGAAACGTTGATGGAACGTGGTGAGAACATCGATATGTGTATTGTTGGTGAACCATCCAGCACCGACGTGGTTGGCGATGTAGTGAAAAATGGACGCCGTGGATCCATCACTGGTGATTTAACGGTAAAAGGAACACAAGGCCACGTGGCCTACCCTCACCTAGCCAGCAATCCAGTGCACGAGTCTCTACTCGCGATTCATGAACTCGCGACGACGGAATGGGACAAAGGGAATGATTACTTCCCACCGACCAGTTTCCAGATCCCGAATGTATCGGCTGGCACTGGTGCGTCTAACGTTATTCCTGGCGAGTTCCATGTTCAGTTCAACCTACGTTTTAGTACTGAGCTTAACAATGACGCAATTGTTCAGCGTGTTACCGAAACATTGGACAAGCATGAGCTGGACTACGACCTAAAATGGACATTCAACGGTGACCCATTCCTGACCGATACGGGCGCACTACTAGACGCGGTTGTAGCTGCTGTGGCCGAAGTCAATGATACGAAGCCAGCGCTACTTACAACTGGCGGTACTTCTGATGGTCGTTTTATTGCTCAAATGGGAGGTCAAGTCGTAGAGTTAGGTCCTGTTAACGCTACGATTCATAAAGTGAACGAGTGTGTGAAAGTCGACGATCTTGAAAAGTTGACGGACATGTACGAAAACACGTTGAAACACCTATTGGCGAAGTAATCAGCGAGAACACAATGACACCAGAGCAACTCACCGGAATCACTGATTCTCATCTTCAATCCACACTAGTGGGGCAAAAAGCGTTTCTACTCCACCCTGAAGTGGCTGACGATCTGCTAAAGATGATTGAAGCGGCAACAGAAGCAGGTTTCAAAATGGAAATCGCCAGTGGTTTTCGTGACTTTAATCGCCAAAAAGCCATCTGGAACGGGAAGTTTTCTGGTGAGTTGCCAATTCTCGACATCAACTCCCGCCCTTTGAATAAAGCAGAGTTAAATGACGAAGAGAAATTGATGGCCATTTTGCGCTGGTCGGCATTGCCCGGAGGAAGTCGTCATCATTGGGGTTGTGATTTTGATGTCTATGCGCGCAATTTATTGCCTGCTGACACAAAACTCAAGTTGGAACCTTGGGAGTATCTCGAAGGCCACCAGCAGGCGTTCTACCAATGGTTAAAAGCCAACCTTGGTCGGTTCGGTTTCTTCTTTCCTTATCAGCACGATTTAGGTGGCGTTTCGATTGAGCCTTGGCACATTAGTCACCGCGCTGTCGGGCAGCAATGCCTCGAGCAGTTGACGCTTGATGTACTCAGAAGCCAGTTGATTAAACAAAATCAGACCGACAACATTGCAGGGATTGACGTCATACTGAATAATTTGGATAACGTCGTTGCCAAATTTATTCACAATATCACGCCGCCGGAGGCTCTATGATAGAAATACTAACCAATCCTTGGGTCATTATTATTGTAGTGTTGAGCGTGGTCATTGGTAATATTGCCGCACTCAAATATACCGCAAAAATGAAGTTTGGTCAGATGGATAAAAGCCGTAAGAACGATTTAGATAAGCTGAACACATTGGATAAACAGCGCTACGCTGAAGAAGATAAAAACAAAAACGAGCCTCGTTAGTTACTCACCAGCTTCATCTCGACACATTTAATCTAAACATCAAAAAAGGGACCACTAGGTCCCTTTTCTATCATTAAGTAAACACGCCGCGTTAAGCTCGCTTTGTTTACTGCTTCACTGTTGCAGCCAATACAGGCGCTAGTGATTTCAAAAACTCTTCTTCTACTGGCTTGCCAGAGGAGTCGGTGATATTGATAGACGTACGGTTGCCTAAATCACCAAGTAAGAATGTGTACTTACCAGCGGCTAACTCCACTGGTTTAACGCCGATATCGTTCCAGAATTCATCATCCGGAGATGCATATTTCGCAGTGATTGTGCCCTGAGACTGGCTACGCTCTTCAATCTTAAAGCCCATCTTAGGTAGAATATTAGGCAGACGTTGCCAAAGCATGTTGTATTGCGCACGCGCGATAATCACAGGAAGTCCGCTGCGGTCTTTACCCATTGTGATTGGGATCTGTTTAACCAACTCTTGCGCTTTACGCTGTGCTTCTTCACGCACTTCTTGATCGTAGCGAGCGGTGACCAAGTTCGTCATGAACACATTGTAGCGCTCACGGTTGGTCGCCGTTACTTCTTTCACTTGATTGCCTTCACGCCAGTCAATAAGGCTCACCTTAAAGCCGTGTCGACCATTTGCTTCAGCGCGTACGATTTCATATCGGCTGCCAATTTCTAGCTCTTCATCTGGCGAATCCCAAGTCACCCATCCTGTCTCGATGCGAGAGTCTGTTTGGCTTTCAACTGGAATCTCGTTAGCCGCGACCATGTTTTGCACCGTTTGCCAAACTTTATCTAGTTCATCTTTACGAAGTAGCCAAAGTGTCACTTCACCATCACTACTGCGGTCTAGACGTGCACCGGGAATAAGCTCTAGGACTTGTTGAGGTGGACGAATGTCGACATCTTTACCGACACCACCAGCGTAGTTACCCTGAGGGATCTCGTAGTTAGGGTAAAACTGAGGCTGTGCACCCTGTGGGACATTCCACTCACCCAAATTGGGGGAGTTCAAATACTCGAAGTCATCTTTTGCTTGACGACGTTGATTGGCACCACCTGAACAGGCAGTCAATACGAATACAGCTAATGAACTTAACACTAACTGGCTTGAAAGCTTCATCTATACTCCTAAAACACCGAGGGCGCTTTGGCCCCCAGTATGAACTTCAATCCTAGTAACTCAATCTTAATAAATATGGGCGTCTGTTAGCGCCTGCTCGACGATCGGCTGCGATTTTTCAGAAAGCGTAGTTAAAGGAAGACGCAAACCACCTTCTTCAATCAAACCAAGCTTTTGCGCTGCCCATTTTACTGGGATAGGGCTTGCTTCGATGAAAAGGTTTTTGTGTAGAGTCATCAAGCGTTGGTTAATCGCTTCTGCTTCTTCGTACTTACCTTCACTTGCCAAATGGAACATGTCTGCCATGTCTTTAGCTGCAATATTGTTCGTTACCGAGATAACACCATTGCCGCCAAGTTTCACAAAATCCAGCCCTGTCGCATCATCGCCACTTAGTAAGATAAAATCTTCGCCACAAAGTTCACGATGAATTGCAATTCGTTCCAAATCGCCCGTTGCATCTTTTAGAGCCACGATATTATCAAGCTTTGACAAGCGTGCCACTGTTTCTGGCTGCATATCAACAGCAGTACGGCCTGGTACGTTGTACAAAATTAGAGGCACATCACTCGCTTCGGCAATTGCCTTGTAATGTAAAAACAAACCCTCTTGAGTTGGTTTGTTGTAATACGGTGTCACACTCAGGAAGCCAGCAATACCAGAATCAGCCAGTAATTTGCTAAATGTTACTGCCTCATGGGTTGCATTTGCACCCGTGCCAGCAATCACAGGGATGCGACCGTCGGCAAACTCAACAGTTTTATTAACGACCTTCACATGCTCTTCAATGGTCAGTGTCGCTGACTCACCTGTTGTGCCTACTGCCACAATACCGTCTGTACCCGCTTCAACGTGGTACTCTACTAGCTTTTGCAGACCGTCAAAGTCTACTTCGCCATCTGCTTTGAATGGCGTAATCAGCGCTACGATACTTCCTGAAAACATGTTTATCTCCCTCATTTAACTCTTTCTGCATGGTACTGTAATGCGATTGAAAAACACAAGAGCGTAAACTCGCTTACAAAGTACAAATGAATGAATAATTATCAGTTGTTAGAGGTCTAGCAACTTAATTGCTCTATTTGGTTTGATTAACGGCAATATTGATAATCGTGTTGGGCTTTCGAGTGACTTTAGAATCTATCAGTGATTTGGAAAATACTGAAGAGCACAAGCAAGGAAAATATACTCTTTGGTCTTGTTAGCCAAGTCAGATCTAAGTGAATAAAACGGCCAGACAATAGGCAAGCACATCATGCAAACGTTTTGTTTATCCTATAGCCTGCATTTACTGTTTATTTCCCACCACTCCCCTCAAGCTCCGACTGCTTTTTTATGGACTAAAAAAGAACTGGCTCGATATTTCTTCGCAATATCTGTGCTAACATCTCTCTATTGAAGAAAGGACAAGAAGCTCATTTATGAAGCAACATCTGGTACTTACAGCAGTTGGAACGGACCGTCCAGGCATTTGTAACCAAGTCGTACAGCTCGTTACTCAAGCTGGTTGTAACATAGTCGATAGCCGTATCGCTATCTTTGGCAGCGAATTTACGCTGATCATGCTCCTGACTGGGAACGCCAGCAGCGTGACTCGAGTTGAAACACAATTACCCCTGCTTGGCCAAGAACATGACCTTATTACGATCATGAAACGCACAGCGGCGCACGAACTGCTCGATAACAGCTACACCATGGAAGTGTTTATTGAGTCTGAAGACCGCCCTGGGTTAACTGAAAAATTTACTAAGTTCTTCGCTGATCAGCAGATTGGTTTAGACTCTCTTAGCGCGCAAACCATCAGCAAGTCGAAAATTCAACTCGACTCTGACCAGTTTCACATTGCGATTACTGCATCTGTAAGCGCGGATTTTAATTTGATGCAATTACAAGAAGACTTCGATGAACTTTGTAAGTCGCTCAACGTACAAGGTTCTCTGAATTTCATTAAAAACACACTATAAAGTAAAGGAAATCAAAATGAATACGCTGACAGCAGGCTCGCCAGCGCCAGCCTTCTCTTTGCTCGACCAAGACGGAAATACCGTTTCTCTTGAAGACTTTAAAGGCAAGAAAGTACTTTTCTACTTTTACCCTAAGGCGATGACGCCGGGTTGTACTACACAAGCAAAAGGCCTTCGTGACATCAAAGCCGAACTCGATGCACATAACGTGGTGGTACTCGGCGTAAGCATCGACCCTGTAAAGCGTCTAGGCAAGTTCATCGAGCGCGATGATTTAAACTTCACTCTGCTTTCTGATGAAGACCATGCCGTTGCTGACCAGTTCGGCGTTTGGGGCGAAAAGAAATTCATGGGCAAAGTATACGACGGTCTTCACCGCATTAGCTTTCTGATCAATGAAGAAGGCGTGATCGAACATGTGTTCAACAAGTTCAAAACCAAAGATCACCACGAAGTCGTATTAAACTACTTAAACGAAAACGCTTAAACGCTATTGTTTTTCTACAAACAAAAAGCCCAGCAAACTGCTGGGCTTTCTTTTAACCATCGTACCTTTGGTAACAACTACTCTTGTTCGACAGGTTCGTTTTCTTCCGTGCTTGGTAATGCATGCCATACGGCTTTGACTAATGTCGCTAAAGGAATGGCGAAGAACACCCCCCAAAAACCCCACAGCCCACCAAAGACTAATACAGCCACAATGATAGCAACTGGGTGTAAGTTTACTGCCTCGGAAAACAGAACAGGAACCAAGACATTACCATCAAGCGCCTGGATAATACCGTAAGCAAGCAACAACCAATAAAACGGAGGCGTTAAACCCCATTGGAACAAACCAACGATAGCAACAGGTACAGTAACAGCCGCCGCACCGATATAAGGAATCAAAACCGACAGACCAACGGCTACGGCAAGCAACGCCGAGTAACGAAGGTCTAGAAGGGCAAAAGTCACGTAGCTCACACCGCCCACGATTAAAATCTCTAACACTTTACCGCGAATGTAATTTGATATCTGCTCGTTCATCTCATGCCAAACTTTATTCGCCAATTTACGGTTTTTCGGCAGAATACCGCTTGCGATTCGCAGCATTTCTTCTTTGTCTTTAAGCAAAAAGAAGATCAGAAGTGGCACTAAGATCAAATATACCGCTAGCGTTGCAATGCTAACTAATGAAGCAAGCGACCCTTTGACGACACTTTCACCCAGCCCCAGTGCTTGGTTTTTGGCGTTCGTCACCACGGTTTCTACTATTTCTAAATTGGCTAGTTCAGGATGGCGCTCTGGCAATGTGACAATAAACTTTTGTAGCCCGTTGTACATGTTCGGAATATCGTTAATTAGATTACCGACCTGAGTCCAAATCGTCGGAACCAAGCCAAACAACGCAATTAACATTAACCCGACAAAGACCAAGATCACGATAATAACCGACAAAGTGCGCGGCACGCCCATACGACACATTTTGACAACTGGCCATTCAAGTAGATAAGCCAAAACGATCGCGACAAGTAATGGCGCAATCAAGTGTCCAAAGAAGTAAATGGTGATAAAGCCAAACAGCAAGATCGCGACGAGACTTACTGCGTGAGGGTCAGAGAAACGTCGTTTATACCAACGACTAACCATTTCAAACATCTTATGCGGATTCCTTATTGAAGACAGTCAATGTGTAGTGCTCTGATGTAGATTGGCAATCAACCGAGTACCCTTGGGCACTAAGATAGTTCACAATGTCTCGTTTAGAGCTGTTGTCCACCACTTGAATGACAAGTTGATGATACTGCTTTGCTTCTCCTTGAAAGACCTCAGCAGCATGACGCTTTGCAAGTAACAGTGCCATAGGACAACGTTGCTCACGCAAATCAAGTAACATGGATTCCATTGTATTGCTCTGCACTTATGATAGGGTTGTATTGTAACGGCTTTTTGAGCTGGTGCTAGCACTTCTGACATGATTTAACCACATGCTGAAATAGCTCGGATATAAAATAATTTACGAAACCAATTCATTTATTTCCGGTCTTACTGTTAGCTTATATCCTCACGGATAACCAAAACGTATGTGGCGCTGTTAATAGGCTCTCGACCTGTAACCACATGCTTATGTATTTTGGAGAACCTTGTAAACGTATGTTAAAACGCACTCGCTCGCTAGTTTGCTTATGTCTTGCTGCTGCCATCAGTTCGCCGACAACTTATGCCAATAGCATTGACTTGCCAGACATTGGCACAGCTGCTGGTGGCACGCTTTCAATAGACCAAGAGTTGATTTATGGCGACGCCTATATGCGTATGCTCAGAGCCAGTAAACCTATCGTTAATGACCCTGTCATCAATGAATATATTGACTCTCTTGGGCACAAATTAGTGGCCAATGCGAATGATGTAAAAACGCCGTTCCACTTCTTTATGATTCGCGACCGTAATATCAACGCATTCGCGTTTTTTGGTGGCTATGTAGCGCTGCATTCTGGGTTGTTTCTTCATGCTCGTTCAGAAAGTGAGCTGGCCTCTGTTGTCGCTCACGAGATAGCGCACGTCACACAACGTCACCTTGCTCGGAGTATGGAAGAACAAGCGCGTCGCTCTCCGGCCACATTAGCCGCACTTGCGGGGGCACTACTACTTTCAATTGCCTCACCCGAAGCGGGGATGGCTGCAATTACAGCAGCAACCGCGGGCAACATGCAAAGTCAAATCAACTACACTCGTGCAAACGAAAAAGAAGCGGATCGCTTTGGTATTTCGACACTAGCAAAAGCCGGCTTTGATGTTCAAGCAATGCCAAGGTTTTTTGGCCGTCTTGCTGATGAGTATCGTTATGCGAGTAAACCGCCACCAATGCTCCTGACTCACCCTTTGCCTGAAGATCGAATTACCGATAGCCGTGCGCGAGCAAGAACCTATCCTCCAATGCGTGTTGTGCCTTCAATAGACTATCATCTAGCTCGCGCGCGCATTGTGGCTCGTTACGCTGGCATTGATGGACAAGCCGCCCTGAGCTGGTTTGAGAGAACCCAAAAGAAAGCCTCTGCGGACATTACACCTGCTTTTGATTATGGTCGAGCACTCGTGCATTTAGACAATAAACGCTTATCTCAAGCGGAACCAATTTTGAAAAAGTTACTGGAACAAGACCCAAGTAACCCGTTTTACTTGGACGCTATGACGGATTTATACATCGAGAAGAAGCAGCCAGAAAAAGCAACCGAGATGCTCCGCAAAGCGTTATCTCGTAACCCTCAAAATAAAGTATTGACCATTAACTACGCCAATGCGCTACTTGAGGACAATAAAAACGATCAAGCCACGCGAGTTCTTCAAAGATACACTCATGACTATCCTGAAGATACAAATGGCTGGCACCTAATATCGAAGAGCTACCACGCGCTGGGGCGTAGCGATGAAGAGTTGGCTGCTCGAGCAGAAATTTTGGCATTGCGAGCAAATTGGAATAAAGCGATTCAATATTATAGTGAAGCAAGTAAAATGGCCAAGTTGGGCAGCTTAGAGCAAGCGCGATACGATGCCCGTATCGACCAACTCATGATCCAAAGAGATCGATTCATGGCATTACAATAACGAAATGGAGAAAACCATGTCAGTCGTGATTTATCACAACCCTCGTTGCTCAAAGAGCCGTCAAACACTTGAACTGCTTGAGCAAAATGGTGTTACACCGGAAGTCGTCAAATACCTAGACACACCACTTAACGTGGATGAACTAAAAGCGCTGTACGCCCAGCTTGGCTTTTCATCTGTACGTGAAATGATGCGCACTAAAGAAAGTGAATATAAAGAGCTTGGCTTAGGCGAAGACTCCGTCAGCGATGAGCAATTATTCGAAGCAATGGCGAAAAATCCAAAGTTGTTTGAGCGTCCGGTTGTCGTTGCTAACGGCAAAGCAAAAATTGGTCGCCCACCAGAGCAAGTGTTGGATATTTTATAAATGGATTGCCAGATCCTTATTTTGTATTTCAGCCGTCATGGCTCGACAAAACAACTGGCAAGACAAATAGCAAGAGGAGTCGAATCGACTCCTCAATGCCAAGCAATTTTGCGTACAGTTGAAGAACTGTCACCTCACTCACACTCCCCTTCTGATCCAATTGTTACTCTAGAGGAACTAAAAACGTGCGACGGTCTAGCGTTTGGCAGTCCCGTCTGGTTTGGCAACATGGCTGCGCCTTTAAAGCACTTCTGGGATCAGACTACATCTTTATGGGTCAGTGGTGACTTAATCGATAAGCCTGCTTGTGTCTTTACCTCTTCGTCCTCGATGCATGGTGGTCAAGAAACAACGTTACAAAGCATGATGACCCCTTTATTGCATCACGGGATGATGGTTTTGGGCATTCCTTATTCCGAGCCAGAGTTACACACTACGCAGTCCGGAGGCACTCCGTATGGCGCCAGCAGTGTAGGCCATGAGGCAACCCTAAGCAGTGAAGAGATTCGCCTGGCACAACAATTAGGCAAAAGGCTGGCAACTGCAGCGTTAAAACTAAAAGTCTGTTAGTAAAATCAAGGATAGTTAATCGATGTCTGACTCTTTAGACCAAACACCACTCGGTACACAGGCTAAAACCTATCGTTACCTGGCTTTATTTGGCAACTTAGCCTTATTAGCCTGGGTCGCTATTTGGCAGCTTGCGTTATCCCCTCACCCTCACCTCAGCAGCACAACACTTGCTATTGCTTGGTGTATTCCGCTACTACTTCCGTTACCTGGTATTTTAGCTGGTAAGCCTTACACTCATGCTTGGGCTAACTTTGTTCTTATGCTGTATTTCTTGCATGCGCTGACCATCCTCTATGTGGATGGGGGTGAACGCTGGCTTGCGGCAGTGGAACTGATACTGACTTCACTCGGTTTCGCTGGCAATATTTTGTTTGCTAGAGCGAGAGGCAAAGAGCTAGGCCTTAAGTTGAAACGCCTCTCTCAAGTAGAAAAAGAAGAAAAAGCGAAATTCAATAAATAACGCCAATCGCAGTCAATCACTGATCATTGGTTCGAATACGAATTTAGAAAACAAAAAGAGTCGCTATTGCGACTCTTTTTTATGCTTACCACATTGGTGTTTGATCCTTGCGTTTCACGCCTGGAACGCTACCAAGGAGATTACGATGCCGAGCGCCACTCGTAGATCAAGTCATACTGTTCTCGGACAGGCTCCACAATCATCGGCTGAGTTGGTTGTGTTTCGTCACTTGCTTCTGCCACAACATTTACTGGTACTTCAGGCTGCGCTTCTTTTGGCGTCGCGGCGTCTTTTGCTTCATTACTCTGAACCAATGGCTCTTCTTCTTGAGTTGAAGCTGGGGCATCAACTTCACCTAAAGGATCTTCAAAAACCATTAATTGAGAAATAGAAGAAGCTTCTTTCTCAAAAGCTTGTTGTGATGCCAAAAGGTGGATGTTGAGCGTTAACTCGTCCCCTTGAACACGCTTAATCTCTGTACCCGCAACCGAATTAAGTTGTTTTAGCGCATTCTCTAAACGGAAGAAGTCCGTGGCAGAGGTTACATTAAGGACTTTCACTGCTAGCGCTTTTGAAGACTTTCCTGAAACCACAACTGCACTCTTACTTGCATAGTAGTCTGCGATGCCATCCACCATTTCTGCAATAGCATTAGCACCTGATGCAGACTCGCTACGCGGAGAACGTTGCGCTTCTACAATTCTCGTTGGCGACTGGTCGTAGAGTGTCCAACGAATTTGTTCACCTTGAGCCCGTACAACCAAAACGGCGTCAGCTGGGTAGCGCTGGCTGGCTTGACCAATTGGCTCAATAAAGCCGCCCCAAAGATCAGAGACATTAACACCGGTTACATCATCAAAATCCCCAACCGGGATAGTGATTGGTAGGCCTCTTAATTTCGCTGCGCTACGAAGTGCTGCAACATTTGAAGATTCAGAATGTTCCCACGCAATGTTACGATCGTAACCCTGTTCTTCAACCATCCAAACTAAAATATTGGCACGATTTGGCGACCAAGATGGCAATTGTGCTTGTGTTAAAAGAGAGCTGATTTGGTCGTTGTTAAACAACATTTTTAAGCTCGCTTTTCCATCAACCTGCCCATAGCTTAGTTGAGAAATGTAACGCGCACTTGAGCTAAGTGCCTTTTTAATCACTGGATTGCTTAAAGAGGATTGAGAACCGGTCGCTCGAACAATCACATCCTGCATACCTTGTTGACGAGCCAAAGACTCACCGTCGTTCTGCTCACTGTCGATAACCACTTCGGCACGATAGATATCCACCTGAGTTAATGCATATACTGGTAGGGACAACCAACCTATCAGTAAGAGAGCTAAATAGCGCATAGTTTTTATAATCCTCTGAACAAGAACCCGAATAATAAGCAACTATCAAATCTTGAGCAAGGTAAGTACTGAGTAAATTGTCTGTATTATGACCAGCTTTGTTAACTCGGGCCTCAACCAGCACTTCAGTGCTATTTTTTATAATAAACTCATTGCTTATTAAGCTATCTCAACAAGTTAGGCTGTCCATTTTTCATCTTCACGCAAGACACGTAAAAGAGGACAATTTGCAAGCAAGCAACTCTCAAAAGTGCTATTTATGGGAAAAATTCAATCGAAAGTTTGATCTATGCAACATTGCAAACGATTGCAGGATGATAGTATTCGCCGGATTTGTCTGCGTATCTTGAAAATAGGGAATTATTATGAAAAACGCGTTACAAGGCGCTCAAATGCTCTTTGTCGCTTTTGGTGCTTTGGTGCTTGTGCCGCTCCTAACTGGCCTTGATCCAAACGTAGCCCTCTTTGGTGCCGGTGTCGGTACCCTCCTCTTCCAATTAATGACTAAACGTTCTGTTCCCATCTTCCTTGCCTCTTCTTTTGCGTTTATTGCTCCTATTATGTTCGGTATCCAAACTTGGGGTATCGGTGCAACGATGGGCGGCTTGATGGCAGCTGGCTTAGTTTATGTGGCTCTAGGGGCGATGATCAAAGTGCGTGGTGTTGGATTTATCCATAAAATTCTCCCGCCCGTTGTCGTTGGCCCTGTGATCATGGTTATCGGCCTTGGCCTTGCCCCAACAGCAGTGAACATGGCGGTAGGTAAAACTGGTGATGGAGCTGCACAGCTAGTTAATGGTGATGCTGCGATCATTATCTCGGCGGTCTCACTGCTCACAACCATTGTACTCAGCGTTTTTGCAAAAGGCTTTTTGAAGCTCGTTCCTATTGTTGGTGGTATTCTTGCTGGTTACTCTGTTTCTCTATTCTACGGGGTGGTTGATTTCACTCCCGTAGAACAAGCGGCTTGGCTAGCCATGCCAAACTTCACCGCGCCAGAGTTCAATATCAACGCAATTTTGTTCATGATTCCTGTCGCTATCGCACCTGCGGTTGAGCACGTAGGTGACATGCTTGCCATCTCAAACGTTACAGGTAAAAACTACCTGAAAAAACCAGGCCTTCATCGCACAATCGCAGGTGACGGGGTGGCAACTATCGCAGCTTCGATGGTGGGTGCTCCACCAAACACCACTTACAGTGAAGTAACAGGAGCGGTAATGCTAACCAAAGCATTTAACCCTGTGATCATGACTTGGGCAGCAATCACCGCAATCGTACTTGCATTGGTAGGTAAGCTAGGTGCGGTTCTTCAAACGATTCCAGTACCTGTCATGGGCGGTATCATGATTCTGCTGTTCGGCTCTATCGCAACGGTAGGCCTCAACACACTGATCAAGAATAACGTTGATTTACATAAGTCTCGTAATCTAGTGATTGTTGCCGTAACCCTTGTGTTTGGCATTGGTGGTATGGCCTTCGGTATTGGTGAGTTCAGTCTACAAGGTGTGAGTCTATGCGGTATCGTGGCAATTATTCTTAACCTTGTGCTACCAAACGATTTAGGTGAAAACCACGTTGTAGATAACGCACAAATGGAAGAAGAAAGCGCGAAATAGTTCGTTTGCGCCGCTTTATTAGTTGGCGTGTCTTACTCTTCTCCTCTTGTAGATACAAAAAAGGCTTGGTTTTCACCAAGCCTTTTTCTGTTCAGTCATAGTAATACATCAAAGAATTACTTAGTACCGAAGATCTTATCACCTGCATCGCCTAGACCCGGAACGATGTAGCCTTTGTCATTAAGCTTCTCATCGATTGCCGCAGTGTATAGCTCAACATCTGGGTGTGCTTTTTCTAGCGCTTCAATACCTTCTGGTGCAGCAACAAGTACCAGCACTTTGATTTGGTTACAACCTTTCTCTTTTAGGAGATCGATCGTAGCAATCATAGAACCACCTGTTGCAAGCATTGGGTCAACAACAAGCGCAATACGCTCCTCGATGTTTGAAGCAAGCTTGTTGAAGTAAGGAACTGGCTCAAGCGTTTCTTCATCACGGTAAATACCCACAACACTGATACGTGCGCTTGGCATGTGCTCAAGAACTCCATCCATCATGCCTAGACCTGCACGTAGGATTGGCACTACGGTTACTTTTTTACCTTTAATCTGGTCTACTTCTACCGGACCGTTCCAACCATCAATGGTCACTTTTTCTGTTTCAAAGTCTGACGTTGCTTCGTAAGTAAGTAGGCTACCGACCTCAGTCGCTAACTCACGAAAACGTTTTGTGCTGATGTCACCTTCTCTCATTAGACCAATTTTATGTTTTACTAGAGGGTGCTTTACTTCAACAACTTTCATGTCCATCTCCGGCTATAGTTGGCAATATTTAAACAAACCTTCAGATTATACATGATTTTCACAGGGATATCAGGATAAATCACTAAAGAAAAAAACAGACGCAAACGTTTGCTATCTATGTTTAAGCACTGTTAGAATAGCGCCGTTTTCATATCCAACTTAATACCGAGGACTTCCCTGTGAGTGGTAACAACTCTTCTCTTAGCTATAAAGACGCTGGTGTAGATATTGATGCAGGCAACGCGCTTGTGGATCGTATTAAGGGTGCGGTAAAACGTACTCGTCGCCCTGAAGTTATGGGTGGTATCGGTGGTTTTGGCGCGCTATGCGAATTGCCAACTAAATACAAACAACCTGTACTGGTTTCTGGTACTGATGGCGTTGGCACAAAACTTCGCCTAGCACTGGATATGAACAAGCACGACACGATTGGCATCGACCTAGTGGCAATGTGTGTAAATGATCTTATCGTGCAAGGCGCAGAGCCACTGTTTTTCCTAGATTACTACGCAACAGGCAAACTAGACGTTGATACCGCAGCGGATGTTGTTTCAGGTATCGCAGAAGGGTGTGTTCAAGCAGGTTGTGCCCTAATTGGTGGCGAAACTGCGGAGATGCCTGGCATGTATGAAGGCGAAGACTACGACGTAGCTGGTTTCTGTGTTGGCGTAGTAGAAAAAGAAGACGTGATTGACGGCACGAAAGTCGCTGCTAGTGATGCACTTATCGCTGTTGGCTCAAGCGGCCCACACTCAAACGGTTACTCCCTTATCCGTAAGATCCTAGAAGTATCTGGTGCAGATAAGAGCGAAGAGCTAGCAGGCCGCACTATTGGTGAGCACCTACTAGAACCAACAAAAATTTACATCAAGTCAGCACTTAAGATGATTGAGAAACACGACATCCATGCGATTTCTCATATCACTGGTGGTGGTTTCTGGGAAAACATCCCACGCGTACTGCCTGAAGGCACGAAAGCAGTTATCGATGGTAACAGTTGGGAATGGCCAGTTATCTTCAAGTGGCTACAAGAGAAAGGCAACGTCGACACACACGAAATGTACCGCACATTCAACTGTGGTGTAGGTCTAATCGTCGCACTACCGAAAGACCAGGCAGACGCAGCAGTTGCTCTTCTTAAAGAAGAAGGCGAAAACGCGTGGGTGATTGGTCAAATCGCACAAGCAGACGCGAACGAAGAGCAAGTTGAAATCCAATAATTTGCAAATCGAGCTCAAAAGATAAGAAGAATGAGGACACTAGATGACTAGGTCCTCATTTTGCTATCTAGAACACTAAAAACCATTCTATTAGTAGGTAGTTTAGAAGCTACATAACTCCAACCTACAATACCAAGGCGCTCTCGACATCATGAAAAACCATACCCTAAAAAACTTTGTGGTCCTCATCTCGGGTAACGGAAGTAACCTGCAAGCTATCTTGGAAGCTTGCGAAGACAGCATGCCAAACGCACGAGTGGCAGCCGTGTTCTCTAACAAAGCAGATGCTTTTGGTTTAGAACGTGCAAAAAAGTTTGATGTAGACGGTCACTTTGTCGACCCTAAAGCATTCAGCTCGCGTGAAAGCTTTGATGCAGAGCTAATGAGTCAAATAGATGAATACCAACCAGACGTGATTATTCTTGCTGGTTACATGCGCATTCTGAGCAGCGCATTTGTTTCTCATTACATGGGTAAGATGATCAATATCCACCCTTCTCTTCTACCAAAATATCCTGGGCTACACACACACCAGAGAGCAATTGATGCTGGCGATAAAGAACATGGTACGAGTGTGCACTTTGTAACGGAAGAGCTTGATGGTGGCCCTGTCATACTGCAAGCAAAAGTTCCTGTGTTCGAAGACGATGATGCTAGTGTACTTGCGGCACGTGTTCAGGCGCAGGAGCACCGAATCTACCCTATGGTGGCTAAGTGGCTGGTAGACGAGCGGTTGATCATGAAGGATGGTAAAGCCTATTTAGATGGCGCAGAGCTTGGCGTACATGGGTACGCCTCAGATGAGTAGCCCTGAATAATAAACTCCAGGCACAAAAGAGCAGCCTGAGGGCTGCTCTTGGTTGGTTGTTTTAATACTTATAAACTTGATTCAAGAAAACCATGGTGAGACTAGAAACCTAAAACCCAACATTCTAAAAAATCCCATAACCACTTGAGTAACATAACACTCGGAAAGTAGATTCTGAATCTGGTTCGTTCTTCACCGTTCAGACTGACGAGGTGTTTTATGAGAAATTTCTATCAGTTACGTCTTTACAGCAAGCCTTAGCGAGACTAGGACTCTACTACCAGCACTCTAGAAAGTAAGAATGCTCATCCGTATCCGCCCTCGGTTTAAAACGCATAAAAATAAAGCTCGCGATTAAGCGAGCTTTATCTTTATATTCAGAGTAAGAGACCATCACTCTAACGGTTCGGTTGGCGCTTGATTGCCCGGCTTAGCCGCCGCAAACGGCACATTTACCAGTTCAGAGGCATTATTTTTGACTAGTTCACCTAGGTGAAACAAGCCGTATTCGCCAGGTTTCATACGCTGCCAAGCTTCGTTGCCCGTCAAAGGTTGAGTTGCGATCACAGAAACGATGTCATGTGGCGTGGTTTCTTCTTGGAAGTTAATTTCCACATCTTCATCAAGCAAAGCAGCTTTTCCAAACGGTGCGCGTCTTGTGATCCAATACAAATGATTGGTGCAATACGTCATTACATACTCACCATCACTCAGAAGCATGTTAAATACACCCTTCTCTCTTAGCTCATCACAACATTTAGCAACATATAAGAATACCGACTCCATATCCTTTGGTGGCTCAGGATATCGATCTTCCATTTGCTTCAATAACCAGCAAAATGCCAGTTCACTATCTGTTTCACCGACAGGTCGATGTCGACCTGTATGCAAGTCTTGATAGCCAGAGAGCTGACCGTTATGCGCAAACGTCCAATACCTACCCCACAGCTCACGTGTAAAGGGATGAGTATTTTCTAAATTAACACCACCACGATTCGCCTGTCGGATATGACTAACGACCGCACGACTTTTGATGGGATAATTTTGTACCAACTCTGCTATTTTAGACTCACAACTTGGCTTGGGATCTTTGAAGGTTCGAAAGCCCTTCCCTTCGTAGAAGGTGATCCCCCATCCGTCACGGTGTGGGCCGGTTCGACCTCCACGCTGCATGAGCCCAGTAAAACTGAAACAAATATCCGTTGGAACATTAGCGCTCATACCGAGCAATTCACACATGGTTTAAAAAACTCCCTAACAACACAGCTCGAAACGGTGGCCGTAAACGATTATTCCATCTCTTTTTCGATCAACTGAATGATGATATGAATAATCTTAATATGAATTTCCTGAATGCGGTCTGCATAACCAAAGTGTGGCACGCGGATTTCAATATCTGCAAGGCCTGCCATTTTGCCGCCATCTTTACCTGTTAGCGCAATCGTCTTCATGCCTTTCGCTTGTGCTGCTTCAATCGCTTTCAGGATGTTACCTGAGTTACCTGAAGTCGACAGACCAAACAGTACGTCACCTTTTCGACCAACCGCTTCTACATAACGTGAAAACACGAAGTCATAACCAAAGTCATTACTCACACAAGAAAGGTGGCTTGGATCTGAAATAGCAATACCAGCATAGCCAGGACGATTTTCTCGGTAACGGCCTGTTAGCTCTTCGGCAAAGTGCATTGAATCACAGTGAGAACCACCGTTACCACATGACAATACTTTACCATCTTGCTTGAATGAGTCAGCAATCATTTTCGCCGCTGCTTCGATTTGCGCAATGTTATGGTCATCGCTTAAAAATTTGTTGAGCACTTCAGCAGCTTCGTTTAATTCACTTCTAATCAGATCATGGTACATAAGACGTTCTCTTTATTATTTCGGCTTCAGTCAGCTCTAGACTCACTGAGCAAATTGTTCTGATACCAATTTGGTATCGGACATTTCATAAACCTGAACTCGGGTTTGATTACTCTGAGTTTACCCACAAACGAGAATTAGTGTCGATAGTGAACCAACAGATTTAGATTAGTGATGGTAATAAACTTGTCAACTTGCTCATGAAACCATCACTCAAATCTCAACTTTAGAATTTTAACTCTACTTAGATCACTTTTTATCCAATCTTATGTTTTACATTTCCTTAATATTTTGATTACACTTAAACCAACTGGTTAGACCTCTTACCTAACATACAGACGTACAAAACTTATAAAGTCTGAAAAGGAAAATACATATGGACATCTTGCTCTCAATCATCACGATGGCGATCGTGCTAGGCATTACGCTCTACCACCGCATGTCTCTCGTGAAATCTATTAGCTTACTCACCGCAGCCATGCTGGCTCTTACAGTAGCTGGTACTGTCGGCGTTATTGGTTGGGCTATTTACGTTCTCGCCGCAGCTGTGCTCGCGGTTCCTAGCGTACGTCAGTCTTTAATTAGCCGCAAAGCGTTAGTGCTTTTCAAGAAAGTGCTGCCAGCTATGTCTCAAACCGAAAAAGAAGCGTTAGACGCAGGTACCGTCTGGTGGGAAGCCGAACTATTTAAAGGCAAACCAGAGTGGCAAAAGCTACACGCGATTCAAGCACCTAAATTAAGTGCGGAAGAACAAGCCTTTTTAGACGGCCCTGTGAATGAAGTGTGCGCCATGGTGAGTGATTTCCAAGTGACCCATGAACTCGCGGACTTACCGCCAGAAGTTTGGCAATACCTGAAAGATCATAAGTTCTTCGCCATGATCATTAAGAAAAAGTACGGTGGTCTAGAATTCTCAGCATACGCGCAATCTTTGGTACTACAAAAATTAACGGGTGTTTCTGGCGTTCTATCGTCTACCGTTGGTGTTCCTAACTCTTTAGGCCCTGGTGAGTTACTGCAACACTACGGTACTGAAGATCAGAAAAATCATTACTTACCGCGCCTAGCTGAAGGTAAGGAAATCCCTTGTTTCGCCCTAACAAGTCCAGAAGCGGGTTCTGACGCTGGATCTATTCCAGATTACGGTGTGGTCTGTAAAGGCGAATGGGAAGGAAAAGAAGTACTGGGTATGCGCCTAACTTGGAACAAGCGCTACATCACCCTAGCGCCAGTCGCAACGGTACTAGGCTTAGCATTTAAACTTCGCGACCCTGAAGGTTTGCTAGGCGACAAAGAAGATCTTGGCATCACTTGTGCGCTTATCCCAACTGATGTCAAAGGTGTTGAGATTGGTAACCGACACTTCCCACTCAATGTGCCATTCCAAAATGGTCCAACGCGCGGTAAAGACATCTTTGTTCCTATCGATTTCATTATCGGTGGCGAAAAAATGGCGGGCCAAGGTTGGCGTATGCTGGTTGAGTGTCTGTCGGTTGGACGTGGTATCACGCTACCTTCAAACTCAACAGGTGGCATCAAAACTGCGGCAATGGCAACCGGTGCTTACTCACGTATTCGCCGTCAGTTCAAACAGCCGATCGGCCATATGGAAGGAGTTGAAGAACCATTAGCACGCTTGGGTGGTAATGCTTACGTGATGGATGCAGCAAGCAACTTAACCGTTGCGGGTATCGACTTAGGTGAAAAGCCATCAGTAATCTCAGCTATCGTGAAGTATCACTGTACGCACCGCGGCCAGCAAAGCATCATCGATGCAATGGACATCGTAGGCGGTAAAGGTATCTGTATGGGACCTTCTAACTTCCTAGCTCGTGGTTACCAAGGTGCGCCAATCGCGGTAACGGTTGAGGGTGCTAACATTCTAACACGCTCAATGATCATCTTTGGCCAAGGCGCAATCCGTTGCCATCCGTACGTTCTTGAAGAAATGAACGCGGCGTATTCTGAAGCAAGTAATGCTGTCGAGAAATTTGATAAAGCGCTTGCTGGTCACGTGAGCTTTACAATGAGTAACCTAGTGCGCAGTATCTGGTTTGGTTTGAGCGACGGTCTGGGCTCTTCATCACCAACCAAAGATGCAACCAAGCGTTACTACCAACAATTGAACCGTTACAGTGCAAACCTTGCTCTGCTATCGGATATCTCAATGGCAGTGCTAGGTGGCTCTTTGAAGCGTAAAGAGCGTCTATCAGCACGTCTTGGTGACATTCTAAGCCAGCTATATTTGAGCTCTGCGACGTTGAAACGTTTTGAGCAAGATGGCCGTCCAGTCGAAGATTTACCATTAGTACACTGGGGTCTACAAGACAGTTTGAAACAAGCGGAAGTGGCAGTAGATGAATTCTTAGCAAACTTCCCGAACAAAGTAATTGGCCGTGCGCTACGCGTATTAATCATGCCATTTGGTCGCGTACGCAAAGCACCAAGCGATAAACTAGACAGTAAAGTGGCGCGCATTCTACAAACACCAAGTGCAACGCGCTCACGCATTGGTCGCGGTCAATACCTTGAACCAACCGAGCACAACGCAGCAGGTAAGATTGAGCTTGCACTATCAGTCATTCTTCAAGCTGAGCCTGTGTTTGACAAAGTATGTAAAGCGCAAGGTAAGCGTCGCCCATTCTTACGTTTGGATATGATTGCTCAGGAAGGGTTAGAGCAAGGCTTTATCACGCAAGAAGAAGCCGATCTACTCAGAGAAGCGGAACAGCATCGTCTAGATACAATCAACGTTGATGATTTTGAGCCGGAACTGCTTGCCGCAAAGCCGCTATACCCTCAGATGGATAGTGTCGCGTAACTCTAGAATCTGAGACCACAAACGGGAGTATCAGCTCCCGTTTTTTATTGCTTCCAGAATCGCATTCATAACACCACGAAGCCCCTGCGCAATCGCAATAAAAGCCACGCACTCCAATCTTTCCCCCGATTTCCAGTGATAACTAACTCACAGACGTTCCAACTAAGCGGTGTATACTTTAAGTAACTCACTCACATATATGGTAAATCCGTTGGCTAAAATATTACTCGCACAGTGGTTCCCAGGGCTTGTTCAGCTTAAGCATTATCAAAAAGAATGGTTTGTTAACGACTTTAGAGCCGCCTTTTCTGTTGTCGCGGTTGCACTGCCAGTTGCCATAGCTTATGCACAGTTAACTGGTGTATCCGCAATTGTCGGTCTGTATTCGTGTGTACTGCCAATGTTGGTTTACGCCATGATGGGCACATCTCGGCAACTCATTGTCGGACCCGATGCAGCAACCTGTGCAGTGATCGCTGCTGTTGTGACACCACTTGCCGCAGGTGACCCCACAAAACATTGGCAGTTGGTTATGACCATGACAGCGATGACGGGGATTTGGTGTGTACTGGCAAGTCGTTTCAAGCTAGGGGTGTTTGCAGATTTCCTTTCTCGTCCGATTCTTTTGGGTCTACTCAACGGTGTTGCTCTCACAATTATCGTTGGTCAGTTTGCGAAAGTAGTCGGTTTGAAATACGAGCAACGTTATTTACTGGAACGTTTATGGGAAGCTCCACAACGACTAACCGAGCTTCATTGGCCTACTGTAACTCTGAGTATCGTGACAGTTGTCGTTTATTTGCTCACCAAACGCTACCGACCAACTTGGCCTGCTGCCATGCTGGCGATCCTCGTAACTACTGCGTCAGTTTGGTTTTTCCATTTACAAGAGATGGGCGTATCGGTTGTCGGACTCACTCAAGGTGGCTTCCCTCAGTTTCAAACACCGGAGTTTGAGCTAGGTGAAGTTCGTGAACTAGTGGTCCCGGCTCTCAACCTTGCGATTGTCAGTTTTGTTAGCATGATGCTCACCGCCCGCAGTTTCGCTGCTAAAAACGGTTATGATATTGATGCTAATAAAGAGTTTCAGGCGTTGGGTTTTGCCAACATTGCCTCAGCGTTTTCGCAAGGTTTCGCGATAAGCGGCGCTGACTCACGCACAGCCGTCAATGATGCAAATGGCGGTAAATCTCAATTAGTTTCGATTGTCGCTGCAATCACTATTGCCATTATTGCGGTATTTATTTACGAGCCTTTGCAGTTCATCCCTATCGCTTCACTTGGTGTTGTATTGATCATTGCGTCCCTATCGCTGCTCGATCTTAAAGCAATTTGGAAATTAAAATCTCGTGACAAAGATGCATTTTATCTGGCCATCATTACTTTTATTTCTGTGTTGATCGTGGGTGTAATACCGGGGATCACTTTGGCGGTACTGCTAGGGCTGTTTCAATTTTTACGTATTGTCATGCGGCCGAGTGATCAGCTACTTGGCCTGGATGAAAAAGGTACCATTCGGACCATCGACGACTCAGGAAAAGCATCGCCTATTCCTGGAATGGTGATTTACCGCTTTAACTCACCGCTAACTTACTTCAACGCTCCTTACTTTAAACGTAGAGTGTTAGAGCAGGCAGAGCATCACAAAGACGCAAGTTGCGTTGTCATCGACGCCGTGTCGAGCTTTACTCACTTGGATCTCAGTGTGATGGCAACACTGGCAGATATTCACAATACTTTGAAAAAGAGAGGCGTACGCTTAATCCTAGCAGGAAGGAAACGACGTCTTCGTCAATGGTGTGAGCTTACTGGTATCAGCACCAGTGAAGGAGGCATCTTACTGCGAGCTGATATGTACCTTGCCATTAAACTTAGTGGCTGTTACATCAGTGCTGTGGGTGAGGGACAAATTCCTACTGTTCAAAAAGAGCCTGATTTAGAGCAGCCACCCAAACCAATTCCAGAAGTGGCTTAAATACAAATTTAATATAGAAAACAGGAAATTAAACTCCTGTTTTCTAGTGCTTATCTTCACAGCTGAATACGTGTTATGCCTTTGGCTTAAACTTTTTTGTCATCCCTTGGCTTTTAGGAGCCACCAGCCTATAACCAAGCTTTTCGTAAAAGACCGGTTCATCAGCAATCATAGAAACGTAAGAGCCTTCAAGTGCAACAGAAGAAAGATAACCGTCGATGTATTCCATGACTTTTCTACCTAAACCGTTACCTTGATAATCAGAATCAACGGCAACGTCGACAATTTCGAAGTTACACGCCCCGTCACCAACAACCCGACCCATTGCAATGAGCTTTCCTTCATCCCGAACAGATACGCCATATAACGAATTGGGTAGGCCAATTTCAGCAGCTTTCAACGATTTAGGTGATAGCCCGGCTTTTATACGCATATCACAGTATTCTTTCGGGCTTGGCACATGCTCTTCATATCTTATTGTCATTATGTACTACTCCTTTGTATCACCTTGGAGCTTACATAACTAAACTGTATAAATAAACAGTTATACGTTGGAAAGATGTTCCCATTAAGCACACAAAGTATCGGGTCTAGAAAAGAACCCGCCGACAACTCTGACGCCATAATAGATATAAGTTGCTCTGAAGCTAGACATTCCTTTTTCTAAACATGTTTCTCTCAACAACGTATCCGCATGCTTTCGAGCACTTTGAGGCAACACCTCTTCCCTCATGAGTTGGTAAAGAGCATCATGCACTAAAGAAGCTTTCATAATGTTTTTTGTGTCTAACGCTGGCCCACTCGCTCCATCCCATGCATAGCCCTTTTTAATCGTTAACACGCCTTGTTTGGACAAACTAAGAAAAGGGCTGTCATACGCGTTACTCACTGAAATGTGAGTCTCAATCTTTTCTTCAGAATGGAGAGTGTATTTATACTTCTGACGCTTTTTGTATTTCATCAGAGACCTCGCGTTTACTTATTCTTATTTATCACGCACAGCTGAATATTTATCCAGAAACCCTAAAAGATCGGCTCTTGTTATTATGGCGTACTACCTATTACAAAGCCCAAATCAATATAAATAGAACTCCATGCAATCAATAAAGCCAGAACCCCTGACTTTATTGACCAAAATTCAACCAACAATCCTTATTCTGAAGGAAGTCTACTCAATTTTTTATGGATATCTTCTACAAAATTGGTTTGTTCACTTGGAGAAACCTCTAGAACATAATGAAAAAACGGACTTGTATGCTCAGTAATTTTATACTCTTCACTTAACAGCTTAATTACTTGTTCATGATTAAATCGTGCGGAGACTAAGCCACTCTCGGTTTCTTGAGTTATAACTATATAGTGAGCGGTTGGAAAAACCGTAAACCTTCCTTCGACAGGAAACCAAGGAGCAAAAGAAATAATCTCGTCATCAATTATGTATGCTTGAGGTTTACTGACATAGGTGTAAGGGTACTTTTCATCTAAATAGGGTCTTGCTGTATCAAACAAGCCATCATAATAAGTTGGTATTTCTACTTTTTGGATTTTACTTAAGGGATCGAAAGTGAAGGTATCAAGTGATTTTAAATTATTACTTCCCGAATCTGGATTATTAACACCATTATCAATAGAAGAACAACCTACAATTATCACTGCACAAAAAAAAGCTAAAATTTTATTCATTATTTCTTTATCTTTAATTGATTGTTTTGAAAGTTAGTCACATTAAAAATGCAACCAATTTAGAAAGTAAAAATGATATATTATTTATATAAAATCCCAAACATATATTTGAATACAGTAAACTTAAATATTCATAATTTATCCATTTTTCTTCTTCCAACTTGGTAACTTGATAAAAAAACGGAGCCGATTGGCTCCGTTTCTCGCTTTATGTGTTACTACTATTTCTTTGGTACTTCTAATTGCATCTCTGGCATGGCATCGCGCTTCGCTTTAATTTTGCGCCAGACTATCCATGCAATGATCACAATCAGCAGCATTATCAAATTACCCACCGCGATAATAATCATGCTGCGCTTACGCTCAGCCTCTCGCTCAGCGATAATTTGCTTTTCCATTTCAATACGGCGCTGTTCGGCTAATTCAGCTTCTTTTGCAATTCGAGCAGCTTCTAGATCAACTTCATCAACAACACTGAAGGTTTGCTCTGGGATAGGAAACACCAACGAGCGCTGAGTTGCAAAATCAGTGGCAAAGATCTCGCCGCGCCATGCGTACTTACCAAGCTCAGCATCGTTATTGAGGTTCAACGTAACTCTCATTCCATCTTTAGAGACCTGTCCTTGGCTGTAACTAATGAAACCATCGGGAGCGTCCTTTTTCACTGTGACTGCAATAGAGCCTGGTGCAATCATACCTTGCTCGCCACTCACCACTAATTGGTGTGGCTTATCGGGATTACGAGCCTGAATAAAAGTACGAGAGATTGGGTTCGGATAAACCAAGATGACTTGCTCTTGCGCTCGTAAGAATACGCCATTGCCAGACGTGATGCGCGCACGGTACTTACCAGGCTCAACGTCTATTGGGAGCTGAACCGTGAACACTCCATCCCCTGCTTTTTCATCCAAGCCTCGGCCGTCATCAGAAAACTCACCCACAACCATCGGCACTGGACGTGCTTCTTTGATCAGCTCATCTTCATTTTCGACAAACTTGGTAAATGTCACGCGCAGATTCACGCGATCAAGGAAGTCGCGCAGTACAAGAGGTTTGCCGTCGGAGGTCAGGCGAGCTGTAAACTTAAGCGCTTCCCCATTATATAATCGGTTTGGGAACAGATCCGTACTGAGCTTTAGGTGAGAAATTAAGCGGATGTTATTTTTAGGCGTAACTTTCCCCACAGCCTGCCATGGACCTGGCATAGGGTTATCAACGGAAATAATATCGAGTGAGGCTTCTTGATACCAACGTACATTGTCGTAAGAGCCCCAAGCATAGTATTTTTTACCGTCAGGACGGACTAAAACAACTGGCTGAGAACTTTGCTCACGATAAACCAAAAACGTGATCTGCTCGATGGTTGGATCAACTCGAAAGCGATTGTCTAACAAAGACATTGTAGATTCACTCGCAGCACTCGAGAGACTACTCCATATCGCTAAAAACGCGACCAACAAAGCCCTCAACATAGCTTCTCCTATTGATGCCAAATACAGTTGTTCACCAACTCTAATCTTTTTTGGTGAGCTTCTAGTTCATCGGCACTTGCGCGCAAAACCTTTAGCGCTTTTCTTCCTTCAATACGACGAATGGTTTCTACCCCACCCTCTTGTTTATTCGCGTTAAATTCTAGACTCGTTTGACCACCCGTCATAAAGAGGTAAACGTCGGCTAGAATCTCCGCATCGAGCAAAGCTCCGTGGAGTGTACGGTGCGAGTTATCAATACCGTAACGTTCACATAAGATATCAAGGTTGTTTCGCTTACCAGGGAAGATTTTCTTCGCCATAGCAAGGGTATCGGTCACCTTGCAGTAGTCGTCCGTTTTGCCGATGTTAGGATCGAGCATGCCAAACTCGTAATCCATAAAGCCGGTATCGAAGGGCGCGTTGTGGGCAACAAGTTCTGCGCCTTTAATAAACTCAAGAAACTCTTGGTGCACGCTCGCGTATTCCGGTTTATCAACCAAGAATTCATCCGTAATACCGTGAACTTCAACCGCTTCTGGTTGGATTTCACGATCGGGTTTTAAATAAACGTGGAAGTGACGACCAGTCAGCTTACGGTTGATGATCTCCACGGCACCGATTTCAATAATGCGGTGTCCCATGTAGTGAGGACCACCCTCGCGGTTCATACCTGTGGTTTCGGTATCGAGAACGACAATGCGGTTATATTCAGAATTGCTGCTGGTATTCATAAGGTTATGTATGTCAGACTATGCTTTATTAAATGTTTCGGCTAATAGTACCAAAAAATATGACCAAACACGTTGAGATTTTCACTGACGGTTCTTGTTTAGGTAACCCAGGACCAGGTGGTTACGGCATAGTATTGCGTTACAAAGACGTAGAAAAGACACTTTCCAAAGGCTATACGTTAACTACCAACAACCGCATGGAAATGTTGGCGGCTGTCGTCGCGCTACAGACGTTAAAACAACCTTGTAAAGTCACTTTAACGACTGACAGCCAATATGTGCGCCAAGGTATTACTCAGTGGATCCATAACTGGAAGAAGCGTGGTTGGAAAACAGCGGATAAAAAAACCGTGAAGAATGCCGATTTATGGCAAGCTCTAGACAAAGAAACCGCACGCCATCAAGTTGAATGGCATTGGGTAAAAGGCCACGCGGGCCATCGTGAGAACGAAATGTGTGATGAGCTAGCCCGGACTGCTGCAGAAAACCCAACTGAGGAAGATACAGGTTACCAACCCTCTTAGCGAGATTCTTTCCTCATAGTGTTACCCTCTCGATTCATCACCCCAAGTGGTGTGAGCTTTTTCTTCAAGCGCCAATGCGGTTTGATAGGCTTGAGAGGGTATGTCCGTTTCCGCGCGACTATGTAATACAAACTCCCAGCGGGTGATGCCCAATCACCAAGACTATTTTCCAACCATGTCCACATCGTACGGTAACGTTTCATCGGAAACAGCGCATAACGATCACAATGAATCACTTGATAATTAAGTAACCCTAACCAATCTTTGATGCGGTTCGACGTAAACATTCGTCCACTCCAAGGCAAATTATGTTTACGCCATGGAAGCAAACTCGCTAATCCAGTCAAGCTTAATGGGTTGAATCCAGTAATAATTACATAGCCATCATCCATCATCACTCTATCGACTTCACGCAACAAACGGTGTGGATCGCTTGCATAGTCGAGCTGATGAGCGAGTATCACAACATCAAAGCTTTTTTCCAAAAAGGGTAATTCGTAACCATCTGCAATCACATTATGCAACGGGTTCTGGATATCTACGTTGACTTGGTGTTGAATGTTACAATTACAGCTGGTTAGCTCACAGCTCAACCCGCCCAGTTTGAGCATATGGTAGCCGAAGAGTTTCGGGCACCATTCATCAAGTCGGGTCTGGATTGACTCAAGCACCCACGGACCGTTGTTCATTGCTGACCAAGTCGACGGGTGTGGTATAGTTTTGTTGCTGAGTGCTGGTTTCATTAACCACCTGACTAAAATGGGTGACGGAGAACGAATCGTGTTAGAGATCAAAAGCATACCCGCATTTAATGATAATTACATCTGGCTGATACAAAATAGCGATAAGCGCTGCGCAGTCGTTGATCCGGGCGATGCGAAGCCAGTATTAGAATTTCTGCAGGCTAACGAATTAACTTTAGAAGCGATTTTAATTACGCACCACCACAACGATCACATTGGTGGCGTTCCAGACTTAGTGCGTGCATTTCCTGACGTCGCCGTTGTGGGCCCAAAATCAGAGCCAATTCCAACCCTAACGACACCAATGGAAGAAGGCGACAAGCTGGAGTTGTTTGGTGAGATTTTCTTAGTACTTGGGTTACCCGGTCATACTTTGGGCCATATCGGTTACGTTGGAGACGGAAAACTGTTTTGCGGTGATGTGCTCTTTTCCGCTGGCTGTGGTCGTATTTTTGAAGGTACGCCTGAGCAAATGTTTGAATCACTGAGTAAACTAACGTCTCTACCAGAAGAAACTCAAGTCTTCTGCGCACATGAATACACGGCGAGTAACGTGGCGTTTGCTCTAGCGGTTGAACCTGATAATGAGCAACTTCGCCAATATCGCGACGATGTAAACCGACTGCGAGCACTCAACATTCCGACACTTCCAACAACAATACGCAAAGAAAAGTGGATTAATCCGTTCTTGCGAACCTCTAACCCTGACGTGGTTCAATCTGTTGCTAGTCGCATTAAAAATAGCGATCCATGCTCGGTTTTTACTGCTTTACGCGAGTGGAAGAACGAATTTTAACCATTTTCTGCTTGTAAGTTTGCAAGACCCCAGTATTATCAGGGGCTGATTTTTCGAGAAGCGCCACTGGCGCTTCTCTTACGTTTGGGGTTGATATAAATCTATTTGAATTTCTCCCCATTGCATAATTAGAAGCTCTTTGCCTCTATAAATTAGTTAGTGTTTAAAAGATGTCTATTATCTTGCGACTGCCACGCACATTACGTTGCGCGACAGGCAGGTGAAGATAAACAGGCCCTAAATAGGCTGAATCCATGCGTTTGAAGTATACTTGGGCGTTGGCGTTGTTATTATCTGGCTGTCAATTGACTCAGTCAGATTCAACGTCTTCTACACCAGAAACCAATAAATCTGAGCAGACTGCAAAGCAAAATGCAGTAAAAGCTCAACCGGGCAATAAATCGTCACTAGCAAAAAAATCCGCTAACGACGCGCCTAAAGTTCTCTCCCCCCAAGAACAAGAAGATGTGTGGCAACGTATCGCCATGCAGCTGGACATGGATATCCCAAACCACAAGAAAGTGGACTACTACCGTACGTGGTATTTAAAGCACCCAAATCACCTTTACACGGTATCTAAGCGTGCGACTCCTTTTCTATACATGATCACAAAACGTATCGAAGAGCGCGGACTCCCAATGGAGCTTGCATTACTTCCTGTAGTGGAAAGTTCATTCGATGCCTTTGCCTACTCACATGGTAGCGCGGCTGGGTTGTGGCAATTTGTCCCAGGCACCGGAAAAATGATGGGATTAGAGCAAAACTACTGGTATGACGGTCGCAGAGATGTGGCAGCAGCAACGGATGCAGCGCTGGACTACCTAGTACAACTAAACGAGCGTTTTGATGGTAACTGGGAACATGCAATCGCCGCTTATAACAGCGGTGGAGGCCGAGTTTCTAGCGCAATTCGTAAGAATAAAAAGCTCGGTAAACCTATCGATTTCTTCTCATTAGACTTACCAAAAGAGACCAGCAGTTACGTTCCTAAGCTATTGGCCTTGGCTGACGTTATCGCAAACCAAGACAAGTACGGACTTAATATTCCTGCAATTCCAAACAAGCCTGTTCTAACGCTTGTTGATCCAGAAGAGCAGTTAGATCTGGCTATTGCCGCAGATTATGCCGGCATTAGCGTAAAAGAGTTGCAGAGTTACAACCCAGCATACAACCAGTGGTCGACAGCGCCTGAGGGGCCGCACCAACTTTTGATTCCCGTAGAGAAAAAAGAGACTTTTCTCACCAAGGTGGAGAAAAATCGCGGTAAAGGGATGAAGGTCGCTCGCTACAAGGTGAAATCTGGCGACTCTTTAAGCGTGCTAGCTAATAAATACGGCACAACCACGAAAGTCATTCGACGTGCCAACGGCCTATCGAATAACAATATTCGTATTGGTCAATACCTGTTGATTCCGACATCAACAAAAGACGATGCAAAATACGCATTAACGGCACAAAACCGATTAAACAAGACTCAATCTCGTGCTCGTGGTCAACTCAAGCTCACCCATGTCGTTCAGTCTGGAGAAAGTTTGTGGTCAATCGCACGTAACAATAAAGTGTCGTATAAATCGTTAGCTAAATGGAATGGTATGGGCCCTAAAGATCCATTGCGTGTGGGTCAAAAGCTAGTGATTTGGAAAGACTCAGACAAAGGTTCTGTGATCCGTACCGTTTTCTACAACGTTCGCTCTGGCGACACCATTAGCGGCATTGCAAGCAAGTTCAAAGTAAAAACGAACGACATCGTGAAATGGAACTCGCTACACAAGAAAAAATACTTACAACCAGGTCAAAAGCTTAAGTTGTACGTTGACGTAACGAAGGTAAGTGTATGAACCCATCAAGCAATCCACTTGTGATGCTGTTGGACATTTTTCGTTCTCCAACATCTTGTTTTCTTGCGCTTTATCAACGCGGTGGATGGGGATGGCAACCGTTCATCTTCCTGATGCTTAGTCCGTTTTTATTCTGGGGTGCTTACTTTTCGAATGTCGATTTCACGTGGCTCAGTGACCAACTTGCTGCGCAATTTCAGCAAATCGACCCGAAGCAGATTGAGCTATTAGAACCAAACACGCTAATGGCAAGCGCGATCATCAATGATGTATTCAACCGCTTTGCCACCTTACTATTGCTCGCGCTTTGGTTCTTTCTTGCAACAAAGGCAAGCAAACAACAATACGGTTACTGG
Organism: Vibrio sp. 2096; assembly: GCF_033339595.1. Taxonomy (NCBI): domain Bacteria; kingdom Pseudomonadati; phylum Pseudomonadota; class Gammaproteobacteria; order Vibrionales; family Vibrionaceae; genus Vibrio; species Vibrio sp. 2096. The sequence continues at coordinate 348,257 of NZ_JAWOUX010000005.1, read as the reverse complement.
AAATGGTTTGCCGCATCGTGTGCTATCTTATTCCCAGCAGTATTGGGCGATGTAGCAAGCTACGCGAGCTTGCTACTCAAGCATGGTCAGGTAATGACTTACGCTGCCGATTTAAATAGCCTCAATGGTCTATTAAAGCTGCCTCTTACTAACGAATGGTCTCATTTCGCTAGCTCGTTACCTTTGCTTCTGCCTTGGTACATTGTGCTCGGCTACGGCGTTGTACTGACGTGGACGGAGTTTGAACGTGGCCAAGCTTTGGTGATAGCAAGCCTGCCATGGGTATTCTTCTACGTTATTTGGGCACTTTATATTGTGGTAACCTAAGCTAGTTATTTAACGTAAATGACAATAACAATGGGTTATGATCGGAAGCGTCGCTCTGCGGCGCTTTTGCGTACTTAAGCGTCAGACCTCGGTAAAACACATGGTCCAGTGGTAACCCTGTTATAAATTGGACTCGATGATCCGGCAAGAACGTCACCTCTTGTAAGTCCGCAGCCTTTAAGGCCTGCCTCATCGCATTAACGCGAGATTCACTCCAGCTATTGAAGTCTCCAGCAAATAGAATTGGCCCCACATGATGCTTTAAAAGCATTTCAAGCGCCGTTAACTGAGATACATACTCTTTTGTACCCACGGTGAAGTTAATTGCATGTACATTCACCACTGCGAGTTTCTCGCCATTACTCAAGTGATACTGGCTATATAATGCAGACTTAGGTAAGCGAAGCCACGGCTCTTTAGAGGTGTAAGCGCAGGCTTTTTCTGGTTGCCCTTGAGCAATACTAATTACACCGGCACCGCTACCCAGCGCCTTAAAAGCACTCACTTGATTACTAACCCAGCGACCATCCACCAACCACTGTTTAAATGATGGTGTCATGCTGGCTTCTTGCAATAACAGTAACTGCTTATCAGCAGAAAACTCATCGAGTGCACGTTGCCAATTAGCCCGGTTCTGTTTGTAGATATTCCAGACAAGCACATTGATTTTGCCGTCATGATCGAGAGCTTTTGAATCGCTAAATTCGATGCACCTGATATCTTGTGTCAGCTCGGTACCTGTTTGAGTAATAATTTGCGGCTGATCTGGTACGGTGAAAATAACCTGGAAGCCAACCAATACCGCCATTACGAGAAAAGCTAACGCCAGAAAAAAACGCTTAAACATACGACAAACCTGAATGTAGGCACCCGAAATCTAGAACAACAAATCTCGGGTTAAATGATTTCACTAATAAGCAAACAACAAAAAAGGAGCCACTTGGCTCCCTTTTAGCATAATAAATACGAAACAAGTGACAAGAAACCTTAGATCGCGTCTTCGTCTTCTTCACCAGTACGAATACGAACCACACGCTCAATATCAGTGACGAATATTTTACCATCACCAATCTTACCAGTTTGCGCGGTTTCAATGATTGTCTCTACGCATTTATCAGCCACATCTTCCGTTACAACGATTTCGAGCTTCACTTTAGGTAGAAAGTCCACCATATACTCTGCACCACGGTAAAGCTCGGTGTGACCTTTTTGGCGACCAAAGCCTTTCACTTCAGAGACGGTCATCCCTGTAATGCCAACTTCAGCTAGCGCTTCTCGAACATCATCCAGTTTAAATGGCTTGATAATCGCTTCAATTTTTTTCATGTTCATCCCTTAAGCTTCAATCGATTGCGCTTATTATCGTTTAGCGTTTCGCAACATTCAATGTTTGTCTCTGATCCACCAGCGAAAATCCAGGCTGAGCAAATTAACATAGCGAATATCGTGAGTTGATAAAACCCAATGAGGACTGCTCAATGCCCAATCGTCCAAGCTTTTTCAGACTCGCGTTTACTTCAAACTTGCGTAGTAAGCCGCTAGGTTAGCGATATCTTCATCAGACAACAATGAAGCTTGAGCTTGCATCACAGCAGCAAGCCCACCTGTTCGCTCTTTATTTTTATAAGCTTTAATTGAACTGATAATATATTGCTCATTTTGCCCTTTCAGATTTGGGTAACCCGGAATGACAGCAATACCATCAGCGCCATGACACGCCGCGCATACTCCCGACTTTGCTTGACCTGCTGCAGCATCTCCCGCAGCTAGAGCCTGCCCACTGAACATGGTTAACGCCACCATTGCACCCATGATTGTTTTCTTCATTGCTTCACCTAATCAATTATTATTTAAGGATTTTTATATTTTATAATCGACATTGTGGCATGAATTTTCATTACCTGCGCCAAATAAGTTCACAATCTTGACCATTAAATGCCTGATCAACGAACAGATCTGCCACAGCAACGACTCGGTCTTGATACATCAAAATCGGAATTTGACGACGCAGCCAGCTTGGCACATTGTATTCTTGGAACAACTTCTTCAGTTTTCGACTGTGATTACGCGTGGTTGGATGCGCTGATAAGCCTTCCGGATTAAAGGTCACGCGAAGCAATTCTGGCTGACTCGGAAGCGCAATCGTTGCGTTGCTAGAACTCGTCGTTAAGGTCAGCTCCCCTAGCCGCTCTGGCAGCGACAAAGTCGCATCAACTTGAATCGTACTTTGCCACTCAGTGACGTCAGCCGTTTCCGTTACCCAATAGAGACAATTTCGAAAACGGCGCACTTCACCTTGTTTAAGTTGTAGTTTGGGGTTGGCATCTTGCTGAGCTAATGCGACTTCATTCCAGATGAGATTGAGTTGTACCTGAGTCGGCATACTAGTATTAAGCTTAGACAGCCACATACGAATCAAGCGCGCACGCGCTAATCCACTGTGCTTAGCCAGTTCTTCAATACTCAAACTTAGATCCGTTTGTAAAGCGCGTTCAAACACCGCGCTCAATAGTTCATCCAATAGCGCTTCTTGTTGAGCACATAAACTTGCACTGCGCTGAACCGCTTGATGGATACTCGGCCAGCGACCAGACAATTCAGGAATAACACAATGACGAAGAAAGTTACGATCATAACGGGTATCTTGATTGCTTTCGTCTTCCACCCACTCCAAGCCTAATTTAGTAGCGGCGTCTTCGATGGTCTTCCGCTTGATAGTAAGCAATGGTCGAACTAGAGATCCGCAAGAAAACGGCATACTCTCCGCCATCGAAGATAACCCTTTAGGCCCGCTGCCGCGCTTAAGCGCAAGGAGAAAAGTCTCTATTTGATCGTCGGCATGTTGACCAGTCAACAGTATATCGCCTTCTTGAATGTACTTAGTTAAGGCTTGGTAGCGAGCTTCACGAGCAAGAAGTTCAATACTTTCACCATTGCTGATGTCTAAGCTCACTCGCTCGATCGAGCACGATATCCCCACTTGTTGTGCCCAAAGTAAGCATTTATCGGCCCAATTATCGGCATTCGAGCTTAAACCATGGTGCACATACACAGCGTGACACTCTACAGAGTGCGCTTGTTGGTAGCGACTGAGTAATTCGAGTAAAAGACGTGAATCCACTCCTCCGCTAAACGCTAAGACAACCTTAGTGCCTAATTGATAGTAGCGGCCGAGAACTTGAGCAAAATGCGGGTAAAGCGATTCCATAAGCGATCCGATAGGTACAAAAAAAGGGCTGGACTCTCATCCAACCCTTTCTATTTTAACTGTTATCACTTGAGATATCAGCTAACGCTTAATAGCAATCACCGAAATTAACAGTAACCGTAGCTCATTAGACGCTGGTAACGACGCTCACGTAGCGTCTCTTCATCCAATTGTTCTAGATCTTCTAGCTGACGAAGTAGTGTCGCTTTCATATTCGCTGCCATTTGAACATGATCGCGATGAGCGCCGCCTAGTGGCTCTTCAATGATTTCGTCGATCAGTTCAAGCTCTTTAAGACGCGGAGCAGTTAGACCCATTGCCTCTGCCGCTTGTGGCGCTTTGTCTGAATCACGCCATAAGATTGAAGCACAACCCTCAGGAGAAATTACTGAGTACGTAGAGTACTGAAGCATGTTCACGTAGTCGCCTACACCGATTGCTAGTGCACCACCAGAACCGCCTTCACCAACAACGTTACAGATTACTGGCACTTTAAGACCAGACATCACTTTTAGGTTTTTCGCGATAGCTTCAGATTGACCACGCTCTTCTGCGCCCACACCTGGATACGCGCCAGCCGTGTCGATAAATGTGATAATCGGCATGTTGAAACGCTCTGCCATTTCCATCAAACGTAGCGCTTTACGGTAACCTTCTGGTTTCGGCATACCAAAGTTACGTTTCACCTTTTCTTTGGTCTCACGACCTTTTTGGTGACCAATGATCATCACAGGGCGGCCTTCAAGGCGAGCCATGCCACCCACAATCGCTTTGTCGTCTGCAAACGCGCGGTCACCCGCTAATTCATCAAACTCCTCAAAAGCGTGTTGGATGTAATCCAGCGTGTAAGGACGTAGTGGGTGACGAGCCAGTTGAGCTGTTTCCCATGCACCTAGGTCACTGAAGGTTTTTTTCTTCAGCTCTAAGCTTTTCTTCTCAAGCTGTTCGATTTCTTTATCCAGGTCAATCGCAGAATCACCACCGTGACGAGAGACATCACGTAATGCTTCAATTTTCGCTTCTAGTTCTGCAATTGGCTTTTCAAATTCAAGAAAGTTTAGGCTCATCTATGAATCCTTGTTTACTCAGCGTCTAACATATTGCGCTGAATTTTTAGTTAAATTCGAGTTCTACCTGGCTTTTGCCAAGCAACTGTTTTAAATCGTCGAGTAATGTATCACTTGGCGTAACTCGCCACTCGGTGCCCAATGTTAACCGCGCTCTGGCGTCGGCACGCTGGTAGTATACATTGACGGGTACGGTTCCGGCTTTGTGCGGTTCTAAAATACGGCTGAACTGCTCAAAAAACTGATCGTTGATCTGATTTGCATCTATCGATACCGACAAACCACGAGCGTATTTCTCGCGCGCACTGCCGAGATCCATAACTTCACGCGCCGACATTTTAAGGCCACCGTTGAAGTCATCAAAGCTGACCTGTCCAGAAACGACCAAAATTCTGTCTTTTTCGAGAAGTTCAGCGTATCGATCCAGCGCATCTGAGAACAACATCACTTCCATGCGGCCACTTCGGTCATCCAGTGTCATAATACCAATTCGTGTACCACGCTTGGTCGTCATTACACGAGCGGCAATAACCAGGCCGGCTACCGTGACAGATTGATCGCGGCGAGTGGGCGTTGCGTCTTTTAGTCGACAACTGGTGTATTTGTTTAGTTCCTTTACGTAGGCGTTAATTGGGTGCCCTGTCAAATATAGACCTAGGGTATCACGCTCGCCCTCTAACCACACTTTTTCTGGCCAAGGCGGAACCTGCGTATACTTATGCTCTACTTCTTCAGGTGCATCCGTTAGCACACCAAACATATCCGTTTGACCAAACGCCTCAGCTTGGTGATGTTGACTTGCTGCTTTTACCGCATCATTGAGTGACGCCATCATCGCCGCGCGGTGTGGGCCTAGTCGATCCAACGCGCCCGCGTAAATCAGCTTCTCTATCACTCGTTTATTGACACGTTTTAGATCAACTCGAGCACAGAAATCAAATAGGTCTTTAAAGTGACCACCTTTATTTCTCGCCTCAAGAATCGCATCGATAGGACCTTCACCTACCCCTTTTATCGCACCAATACCGTAAACAATTGCGCCATTTTCATCAACATTAAAGCGATATAGGCCAGAGTTGATGTCTGGTGGCAGCACGGTAAGCTTCATACGGAAACACTCATCGACCAAGCCAACGACTTTTTCCGTGTTATCCATATCGGCTGTCATTACCGCAGCCATAAATTCGGCAGGATAATGTGTTTTCAGCCAAAGAGTTTGATAAGAAACCAATGCATAAGCAGCAGAGTGCGATTTGTTAAAACCATAACCGGCGAACTTCTCTACCAAGTCGAAGATTTTCATCGCCAACTCGCCATCGATACCGTTCTTTATCGCACCTTCTTCAAAGATAGCACGTTGTTTTGCCATCTCTTCTGGCTTTTTCTTACCCATTGCACGACGAAGCATGTCCGCACCACCTAGCGTATAACCCGCTAAGATCTGCGCAATCTGCATTACCTGCTCTTGGTACAGGATGATGCCGTATGTTGGATCAAGCGTCTCTTTTAGCGACTCGTGTTGCCACTTTTCATCTGGATAAGAGATCGCCTCTCGGCCATGTTTACGGTCGATAAAGTTATCTACCATGCCCGATTGCAAAGGACCCGGACGGAAGAGTGCTACCAATGCGATAATGTCTTCGAAACAGTCTGGCTGAAGTCGTTTGATCAGCTCTTTCATGCCTCGAGATTCAAGCTGGAATACTGCTGTCGTTTCAGAGTTTTGCAACAAACGGAAAGAGGCAGGGTCTTCTAACGGTATTGATTCAATTTGAACCGGTTCTTTCCCTTCTCGCTCTAGGCGTGGGTTAATCAGTCCTAACGCCCAGTCAATAATGGTTAAGGTACGTAAACCCAAGAAGTCAAACTTAACTAGGCCAGCGGTCTCAACATCGTTTTTATCAAATTGAGTAACCGGAAAGTGACCTTCAGCGTCTGCATAAATTGGCGCAAAATCGGTAATTGTTGTAGGTGAAATTACAACACCACCAGCGTGTTTACCGGCGTTTCGCGTACAGCCTTCCAAAATATGACACATGTCGATGAGTTCTTTAACTTCCTCATCGGCCTCATACAATTCAGGTAGTGCAGGTTCAGCTTTAAACGCTTTATCTAGCGTCATGCCTGGATCGGGCGGGATCAGCTTTGAAATACGATCAACAAAACCAAATGGGTGGCCCAATACGCGGCCAACGTCACGGATTACCGCTTTTGCCGCCATGGTACCAAACGTGATGATCTGAGATACCGCGTCGCGACCGTACATTTCCGCAACGTGGTCAATAACCTGGTCACGTTTATCCATACAGAAATCGACGTCGAAATCGGGCATCGAAACACGTTCTGGGTTCAAGAAACGTTCGAACAGCAAGTCATATTCTAGTGGATCCAGATCGGTGATTTTTAGTGCGTAAGCCACCAAAGAACCAGCACCGGAACCGCGTCCAGGACCGACAGGAATTCCATTATCTTTTGACCACTGGATGAACTCCATTACGATCAAGAAGTAACCAGGAAATCCCATTTGGTTGATAACATCTAGCTCTATCTGAAGACGTTCATCATATTCAGGGCGGCGACGTTTTCTCTCTTCCTCATCTGGAAATAGGAACTCTAAACGCTCTTCCAACCCCTCTCGGGATTTCATGACTAGGAACTCAGTCTCTTTCATCCCTTCGGTTGGGAAAGCTGGTAGGAAGTACTCCCCTAAGCGCACAGTCACGTTACAACGCTTCGCTATCTCGACACTGTTTTCTAACGCTTCAGGAATATCAGCAAACAGCTCGCACATTTCTTCTTCTGTACGAAGATATTGCTGCGGACTGTAGTTTTTTGGCCTACGCGGATCTTCTAATGTGTAACCATCGTGAATCGCTACGCGTATTTCATGAGCATCAAATAGGTCTGGACTCAGGAATACAACTTCATTGGTCGCCACTACTGGCAAGTCTTGCTGCTCTGCCAATTCAACCGCAAAGTGAAGATAAGTTTCTTCATCTGGACGACCGGTACGAAGTAGCTCAAGATAAAAGCGATCTGGAAAATGCTGTTTATAGAAATCAACACACCCTTGCACTATTTGACGGTTGCCTTTCAAAAGGCCGCGACCAATTTCTCCGCTTTTACCGCCGGATAATACAATCAGGCCTTCAGACATTTCAGCCAACCAGGCTTTGTCAATCACTGGGTGGTGTTGAACATGTCCACGTAAGTACGCTTTTGATATCAATAACGTCAGGTTCTTATAACCTACATTATCCGCCGCAAGCAAAGTCACTTGTGTCAGCTCTTCACCAAACTCGTCCGACTGCATTTTAAAGTCAGCACCAATGATCGGTTTAACACCACTGCCATGCGCCGTACCGTAAAACTTCACCAAACCACATAGGTTGGTAAAGTCGGTCAACGCCATTGCGGGCATACCGAGCTCAGCAACTTTCTTTACAATTGGCGGAACTTTGTTGAGGCCATCCACCATCGAGAAGTCACTATGAACACGCAGGTGGATGAATTTGGGATCTGACATTAACAGGTACCGTGTAACTCTATTTTGTTGGGGATTCTAACCTAAAGAGGTTGGGTTTATAACACCAATTAGATCGTTTGATTATTCTATGCCTAACGCTTTTTTTACTGGCTTGAAACTCTTGCGGTGTTCACTGATCACTCCGTGTTGCTCAATCGCTTCAAAGTGCACTTTAGTTGGGTAACCTTTGTGCTTCGCGAAGCCAAATTGTGGATGAAGTTTATCCAACTCTTCCATCTCTTGGTCACGCACGACTTTGGCAATAATGGAAGCCGCACTGATTTCGGCAACACGTAGATCGCCTTTTACTACAGCTTGAGCATCCATTGGCAGCTCCGGACAACGGTTACCATCAATCAACACCAAATCAGGTTGAACCTGTAACCCCGCCACTGCACGCTGCATCGCAACCATAGTCGCCTGCAAAATATTCAGTTGATCGATTTCTTCAGGAGAACAACGCCCGACCGCCCACGCCAATGCTTTTTCTTTGATTTCAGGAAGCAGCGCCATGCGTTTCTTTTCGGTCAATTTTTTCGAATCGTTCAACCCTTCAATAGGATTGTTAGGATCAAGGATAACCGCAGCGGTGACGACGTCTCCTACCAAAGGGCCACGTCCTACCTCGTCGACTCCGGCCACAAGCTGATAACCTTGCGGATATTCAAACGGAGGGAGTTCAACTTTGGTTTTGGTCACTTTTGGTTTAACAGCCATGATAAATCTCTATTTCTCAATCAGTTTTAGAACCGCGTTTGCGGCTTGTTGGTCCGCATCTTTACGAATCCAATGATGCATTTCCGTAAACTTATCTAACATCGGTTTATTGTCGCTTTCCAATAAGCGAGAAACCTCAGTAAACAAATTGTCTGGTGTGCACTCATCTTGTAGATATTCTTTGACGAGCTCATCATCCGCCAAGATATTCGGCAATGACACATACTTCGTTTTCAATAGACGTTTAGCTAAAAAAGCAGTAAATGCATTCACACGATAACCCACCACCATTGGACGCTTGAGAAGCATACACTCCAACGCTACGGTACCGGAGGCCAACATCACGGCATCGGATGCGGTGATGACGTTGCGTGCGGTGTCATCAACTAACTTGAAGTCCAACTCTGGCGCTAGCTCTTTCCATGCTTGTTCAAACTGCTCACGGCGTTTTTGATTAACAAGCGCGACAACAAACCCCAGTTCTGGAAATTTTTTATGGAGTAACTTGCAGGTTTCAATAAATGGCTCTGAGAGCATTTTTAACTCGCTACCACGACTGCCTGGCAGGACAGCAAGCCACTTTTTATCTTGTTCTAAACCAAGCAACTCACGTGCAGGCGCTTGTTCTGATTCTAGTGGGATGGCATCAGCCAAGGTATGACCAATGAACTCGCAAGGTACATTAAATTTGTCGTAGAACGCTTTCTCAAACGGAAGAAATGCTAGTACCAAGTTCGTTGCCGCTTCTATTTTAAAGATGCGCTTCTGACGCCAAGCCCAAACAGACGGACTCACGTAATGAACGGTTTTAATGCCCGCTTGCTTGAGGTCAAGCTCCAAGCGTAAGTTGAAGTCAGGAGCATCGATCCCGATGAAAACATCAGGCGGATTCTGAGTAAAATACTGAACGAGCTCAGCTTTCACTTTAAGAAGTCTCGGTAAGCGGCCTAAAACCTCGACTAATCCCATCACCGCAAGCTCTTCCATATCAAACAGAGACTCGCAACCTTGGGCTATCATTTTCGGACCGCCAATGCCTACGAACTCTGCGTCTGGATATTGCTGCTTTACTGCTTTGATAAAGCCTTCACCTAGCGTATCGCCAGACAATTCTCCGGCAATGATGCCAATACGTAATGGTCTTTCCATATCTACTTCGCTATTTTTCCTGTGCGCTATGGATAACGGTTTGCCTTATCCATAAAACACAAAAAGATCGTAACCTCAAATTCGGTCACGATCTTTTTATTTATTGGTTCATTCGCCAATTAACGAATAATGCCACGTTCCGTCGTTTCCAGAATATCTGAGAAACGCTTCACTGCTGGCCACTCTTGAGCCATTTCAGCTAGAATAGGCTTCACTTCTTCTAGCGTCTTACCTGAACGGTAGATTTCTTTATACGCTTTTTGTAGCGCACGAATCTCTGGTTTCTCAAAGCCATTACGCTTCAAGCCAACAAGGTTCAAGCCGAAAGGTGTGGCGTGGTTACCTTGCGCGAGTACGTAAGCTGGGACATCTTGCACTACTGCTGAACAGCCGCCAATGTACGCGTAAGCGCCCACTGTACAAAACGGATGAATCGCAGACAGTGCCATCACACCGGCATAATCATCAACAGTAACGTGACCACCAAGAATCGAGTTATTACCGATATGAGTGTGGTTACCAATAACAACATCATGCGCAACGTGTGCATTCACACACAATAAGTTGTCATCACCAATGATCGTGGTTGCTTTGTCTTGCACTGTGCCGCGGTGAACTTGGACCGCTTCACGAATGACGTTACGATCACCGATAACCACAGTTGTGTCTTCACCACCGTATTTTTTGTCTTGGTTTTCTTCACCAATGACAGCATGTGGGAAAATACGGTTATCTTTGCCAATAGTTGTGTGACCTTTGATCACAACGTGAGACATCACTTCTGTGCCTTCACCAATTTCAACCGTAGAGGTGATGTACGTAAAAGGACCTACTGTTACGTTAGCACCAATTTTGGCGCCCTCTTCTACCACCGCTGCCGGGTGGATTTTAGCGGTTTCATGAATCATATTAAAACTCTCGACGAGCACACTTCAGTTCTGCAGAACATACCACTTCGCCGTCAACTTTTGCTACACCGCTAAATGCAGCAATGCCGCGACGTTCTTTCAGAAATTCTACCTCAATAACCAATTGGTCGCCCGGAACCACTGGTTTACGGAATTTCGCGCCGTCTACGCTTGCAAAGTAGTACAGTTCATTTTCTGTTGGTGCACCAAATGATTTAAATGCAAGTAAGCCTGTTGCCTGAGCCATTGCTTCTAAAATCAAAACACCTGGGAATACTGGTAGTTGAGGAAAGTGACCTGTGAACTGAGGTTCGTTAACCGACACGTTTTTAATCGCGTGAAGGTACTTCTCTTCTTGGAAGTCTATCACTCGGTCGATCAATAAGAATGGGTAGCGATGAGGTAGTAGCTCTTGAATTTCAGAGATGTTCATCGTTTTCTTTTCAGTAGTCAAAGTCGTCTTCCTATATCAATTTTTTGCCGCCAAGATGGCAAACGTGGCAACAGGTCGTAAAGCCGAATCGCTTTGCAATATACTAGCAAAATACGCACCATCTTGGAGTTAAATCTACTTAGAGCGCGTCATTATAGAAGAAAAAGACCCGCATTTCGCGAGTCTTCGTACAGAATATGGAACTAGAGCCTGTTAGCTTTCACGTTAAATACAGAGCGAAAGATAACTTGTTCTAAATTTCTTCTTTCTGTTCCAGCTGTTTTTCAACCGCTTTCAGGCGCTTATTCATCTCATCAATACGGTGAACTCGAGTTGCAGTTTTACGCCACTCTCTGTTCGTTTGTAGTGGAATACCTGATGAGTAAAGGCCTTTTTCTTCGATACTGCGCATTACCATGCCCATACCTGTAATCGCCACACCATCTGCGATAGTGATATGGCCATTCAGAACAGACGCGCCGCCAATCTGGCAGTACTTACCAATTTTTGTACTGCCCGCGACAATAGTACCACCAGGCATCACGGTACCATATCCGATCTGCACGTTGTGCGCGATTTGAAGTTGGTTATCCAGAATGACATTGTCTTCAATGATAGTATCTTCGAGTGCACCGCGGTCAATCGTAGTACAAGCACCAATCTCAACGCGGTTACCGATACGCACTGAACCAAGCTGAGGAATTTTAATCCACTCGCCTTTGTCATTCGCGTAACCGAAGCCATCAGAGCCAATGACGGTACCCGATTGAACGAGACAGTCATCACCCAATGACACTTCATGGTAGATAGTGACATTAGCCCAAAGCTTGGTGTTATTCCCTAGCTTGGCGTTCTTACCGATAAAACAACCAGCACCAACACTTACGTTGTCGCCGAGTTCCACGCCCGTTTCAATCACAGCGTTAGCGCCGATTGTAACGTTCTCACCCATCTTAACGTCAGCGGCAATCACAGCACTTGGTGCAATATCGTCTGCCGGTTTTGGTGTGGTATCCATCGCTTGGACCACACGAGCAAATGCGACATAAGGGTCTGAAACCACTAGCGCATTTCCAACGCATTGATCTTTATGCTCAGCCTTTACCATAACAACGGTAGCTTGGCACTCAGAAAGGTGTTTTGCGTATTTTGGGTTAGACAAGAAGGTTACGTCACCTTCTTGTGCTTTATCCATTGGAGCAACACGGCTTACAACGAGAGACTCGTCACCAAACAGCTCACCCCCGGTAATTGTCGCCAATTCGGCTAATGTTAATGTCTTCATAACTTCTTATTTTAGAGCTTTAATTACGTCTTCAGAGATATTGTATTCTGGCTTGCCGTACTGCAAAGCAGAGATATCAATCACAAGATCGTAACCATTTTTGTCTGCGACTTTCTTAACTGCATCTTGAATCGTTTTGAAAAGCTTCGCTTTTTCTTCAGCTTCACGACGCGCACTTGCTTTTTCAAGTGCTTGTGCTTTCACTTTGTACTCGCTGTCTAGCTTCGCGATATCGATACGTAGCTTTTCAACTTCGTCTTGACCCAAAAGCTCGCCGTCACGTTGTAGCTTCTCAATCTTTGTTTTAGCTTGTGCTTGGATTGACTTCAGTTCATCAGCTTTGCTTTTGAAGTCTTTCTGCATTTTTTGTAGTACAACTTCACGTTGAGGAAGAGCTTGAAAAACTTGAGCTGTATTTACGTAAGCAATTTTCTGTGCAGCTTCTGCCGCATTTGCAAACATTGAAGAGCTCAGTACAAGAAGGCCAATCCCAGCCGCTTTGATCATTTTATTCAAAATATTTTCCTCTTTAGAAAGTTCTACCGATAGTGAATGTGAAGAACTCTTCATCATCGCCATCAAATTTCTTAATTGGTTTCGCTAGTGAGAATACTAGTGGCCCCATTGGAGACATCCACTGCAACGCCGCACCGTAAGAAGAACGGTAGTTGGTTGGATCTGAGTAATCGTAGTAGTAACGGTCACCATATTCCGCACCTGAATCGCGGTAGTCAAACTCCGTATCCCAAACACTTGCCATATCAAAGAAGATACTGGTACGAATTTGGTTTTGTACTTCTTCTGATGCAAATGGTGTTGGGACAATCAACTCAACACTTGCTAGCGCTACGGCGTTACCACCAACAGAGTCATCTGTTGCTGTATCTGCGCCATTGTTTGAACCAGATGTATCACGGTAAACTGCTTTAGGACCAACAGAGTTTGAGCCAAAGCCACGAAGCGATGTAAAGCCACCTGCGTAGTAGTTTTCGTAGAATGGGAACAAGTTATCGTTACCATCCGTTTGACCGTAACCATTACCGTAACCTAAGCGGCCACGGAACAAGAGGGTAAACTCGTGCTTTTTAGTCAATGGCACATACTGGCGAACATCGTACTGCATTTTGAAGTATTGAACGTCAGAGCCAGGTACGGTCATTTTATAGAATGCACGCTGATGGTTACCTGCCGTAGGGAAATAGCCACGGTTTAAGTTATTACGTGTCCAAGAGATATTGAAGTCGAAGTCGTTTGTGTTCAACGCTCCACTAGAATCAATGTTGTCTGCTTGTGCTCGTAAGAACTGCTCTACCTGCAAGTAAGGCGATAAGTTACCGATCTTGTTGTGCGTATAACCGACACCGAATTCAAAACGGTTCAACTCATCGAATGGGAAGCCCCACGTTAAGCTCGCGCCATAGCTTTCGTTGGTATAGTCAACGATATTGGCTTCTTTCGCTTCAAATTCGTTATAGAAAACCTTACCACCTAAGCTTACACCGTCTAAGTTCCAGTACGGATCACGGTAATCTAGACTGATGTTTTTCTGGTAGTCATTCATCATCGCATTGATACCAACACGGTTACCGCTACCAATAAAGTTATCTTGTTGCAGGCCAACCTGGAAGCTCACACCCGATTCTGTACCGTAGCCAACACCGAAGTTAACGCTACCAGAGTTCGCTTCTTTGACAGAGTAAACTAGGTCAACTTGATCATCACTACCAGGAACTCGAACCGTCTGTACTTCAACATTTTCAAAGTAGCCCAAACGGTTTAGACGAGTTTTACCCGTTTCAATCGATTTCGAGTTCAACCAACTGCCTTCCATCTGACGCATTTCACGACGAAGGACTTCATCTTTGGTTGAGTTATTACCCGTGAAGCGAATATCACGAACATAAATTCGGTTACCCGGGTCTACGTTAACGACCAAAGAAACTTCTTGATTCTCGTCGTCAAACTCTGGAATGGTATTCACTTGAGGATAAGCATAACCGGACTCACCAAGCACACGCTTAATTCCTTCTTCCATTGAAGTCACCAACGAGCCGTTGTATGTCTCATTGTCTTCAAATGGCACAAGTCTTTCGAACGTCGCTTCCTCACCAATCAAATCACCACGGAACTTCACGTCCTTAACGGTGTAAACCTCGCCCTCTTCTAGACCAAGAGTAATGTATACCCCTTTCTTGTCAGGAGAGATTGCAACTTGTGTCGAATCAACGTTAAATTTTAAGTAACCACGATCCAGGTAGAATGATTTGAGTGCTTCAATATCACCTGCAAGAACTTGCTTTTGATACTTTTCATCAGAAAGGAAATTCCACCACGGCACATCAACATTTAAGTTAAAGCGCGAAAGCAGTTCTTCATCACTGAACACTTCATTACCGATAAAGTTGATTTGCTGAATTTTTGCCGACACACCTTCAGTAAAGACAAACTTAAGATCAGAACGATTACGTGGTAGTGGAGTCACCACCGCTTTTACTGTTGCGTTGTATTTACCTACGCTGTAGTAAAAGTCTTCTAAGCCTTTTTCAATGTTGCTTAGCGTGGTGCGGTCAAGCGCTTCACCTTCACGAACGCCAGACGCGTTCAGGTTTTCTTGTAGCTGCTCGTCCTTGATTGCTTTGTTACCTGAAAAAGAGATGCTTGCAATGGTAGGACGCTCTTTGACTTGAACCATCAGAACACCACCGTCACGCAACACTTTCACATCTTCAAAGTTACCAGATGCATACAGGGCGCGGATAATTTCTGCAACATCGCCTTGGCCAATGGTATCACCGACACGTACAGGCATTTTCAACAATGCAGCACCCAGTGCTACACGCTGCAATCCATCGATTTCAATATCTTGAACTACGAAGTTCTCTGCTCCATTTGCAGATACACTGGTCGCCAGTAAACTTGCAAATAGAATTCGCTTAATCGCCATACTTGTTCTAATTATTCCTTGCTACTGCTTTTGTCTCTGAACTATCACAGACGAGTAAAATCATTAAATAGCGCTAACGCCATGAGCGAGAAGATGATCGCACCACCAATTCTAAAGCCCATTTCCTGCACTTTCTCAGGAACAGGACGTCGAATGACTGCTTCAATTGCAAAAAACAACAAATGACCGCCATCCAACATTGGTAAAGGAACGAGATTAATAATACCTAGGTTAACACTAATTAGAGCCAGAAAACCTAAAAAGTAGACCAAACCATAATCTGCTGTCGCGCCTGCGCCTTTGGCTATTGATATTGGTCCACTCAGATTATTCAGACCAACGTCTCCAACAATCAGCTTCTTAAGCATGCTGATTGTCAAACCAATGACTTGGCCAGTTTTGTCTACTGCTTTACCTATTGACTCGAATACACCAAACTGAAGATCGAAGCGATAACTTTCTGGCCATTCTGCGACTTTAGGTGCAATACCTGCAAAACCAACGACTTCTTTGTTAGCTAGCTCACGGCTACCGGGCGTCAGCGTCAATGTTTGCTCATAACCCTGACGCAACACCGTCAATTCAAGCGGTGTATCAGGATTAGAACGAACCGCTTCAACCACTTGCTTCCATTCGGTTACGCGTTGTTGACCAATTGCGACAACCTCATCACCTGGAAGCACACCGGCTTTTTCCGCCGCTCCACCTTGCGAGACCTGCTCGATAACTCGATACACCTCCGGTGTATACGGAGCAAAACCTAACGACTGCATCGCTGACTGAGTTTCTGGGTCGAACTTCCACTCACGTAAATCGAGCGTTTTCGTTACTTCTGAACCAACTTCATTCGCTGACGTTAGTGTTACCGTCATCAAATCATCGCCAATATGAGAAATCAATCCCATATTTACTGATTCCCAATCCGGAGTTTTGATACCAGATATCGATTTAAGTTCCATTCCAGATTCAATTCCAGCTTCCGCAACAATCGAAT
This sequence comes from Vibrio sp. 2096, assembly GCF_033339595.1. Classification (NCBI taxonomy): domain Bacteria; kingdom Pseudomonadati; phylum Pseudomonadota; class Gammaproteobacteria; order Vibrionales; family Vibrionaceae; genus Vibrio; species Vibrio sp. 2096. The sequence goes on along the minus strand of NZ_JAWOUX010000005.1, from coordinate 331,699 downwards.
TGGGCGTAACTTCACCAATTACAGGCTTAACAGCCGGGATACCAATTAGAAATACCAGCCAATAGGCAAAAATTGCGAAAAGAAAATTAAAGATGGGGCCAGCCGCAACAATAGAGGTTCGCTTCCATAACGGCTTCTTATCAAACGCTAGGTGCTTCTCATGTTCTGGCACCTCATCGACACGGCTATCAACCATTTTCACATAGCCGCCGAGAGGGATCATTGAGATGCTGTACTCCGTTCCGTCTTTGCCTACTTTACTCCAAATAGACTTGCCGAAACCGATTGAAAACTTTTCAACTTTAACGCCGCAACGGCGAGCAACCCAAAAATGCCCAAATTCGTGCACGGCAACAAGAATGCCCAGTGCGACGATAAAAGAAATGAGATTCCACAATATACCAGTCATCATACCAGTCATCAGCTACGCTCGCGTATGGTTTCTAGGGCAATAGTTCGTGCCATTCTATCTAGCTCGAGCAAGCTTTCCAAGCTATTCGCATTCTCAGCTTTGCAGCTTGCGTTGATTTTATTCAACACAGACTCATTGATGCGAGCAATATCGGTAAAACCTAGTCTGTTATTTAAAAATGCATCAACAGCGACTTCATTAGCTGCATTCAATGCCGTTGTTGCGTGTTGACCTTCATAACAAGCATCAATTGCGAGTTTTAAACATGGGTAACGAGCAAAGTCAGGCTGCAAAAACGTCAGCTCACCAACTTTCGTGAAGTCTAGCGGCTTAACCCCAGCTTCTACTCTTGACGGGTATGACATGGTGAGCGCAATTGGCGTCGCCATATCCGCTTCTCCCATTTGTGCCAAGACCGAACCATCACGATACTGAACCATAGAATGAATCACAGATTGAGGATGAATAACCACCTTCAGTTGTTCGCGAGCAGCATTAAATAGCCACTTAGCTTCGATATACTCAAGGCCTTTATTCATCATCGTGGCAGAATCAACAGAAATTTTTGGCCCCATCGACCAGTTTGGATGAGCGATCGCCTGAGCGGGTGTCACCTGCTCCAGTTCTGCGATGTCAGTGTAACGGAAAGGACCACCAGATCCAGTCAACAAAATATGAGAAATGCCATGTTCTTGTAAATTGCAACGACCTAGATTGGTTTGTACTTGCTGTGGTAAACATTGGAAAATGGCGTTGTGTTCACTGTCGACGGGAAGTAGCTCTGCGCCAAATTCTTCTACAGCATCAATAAATAGCTGGCCTGACATTACAAGTGCTTCTTTATTTGCCAACAAGACTCGCTTACCTGCTTTCACGGCAGCCATGGTAGGCAATAAGCCAGCGGCTCCTACAATAGCAGCCATTACACTGTCGACCTCGTCCAGCGAAGCAATATGGCATAGCGCATCAACACCACCTAGCACTTCGGTACCTGGCGAAACCGAGTGTAGCTCAGCTTGAAGTTGAGACGCCGCAGCTTTATCTGCCATGACCGCATACTTAGGTTGCCACTGACGACATAGACCGATCATCTTTTCAACGTTAGTGCTTGCCGCTAAGGCAACGACAGAAAACAGATCTGGGTTTTGTTCGACCACTTTAAGCGTGCTTGCACCAATTGATCCAGTAGCACCAAGAATCGTTAACTTTTGCATGTTGTAAGACCGTTAGAAAGCTCAGGAGCGACGACGCCGCTCCTGATAAATTAGAATACGTAGTAAAGAAGAGCAAAAACTGGGAATGCTGCGGTTAGGCTGTCGATACGATCTAGCACACCACCGTGCCCTGGGATAATGTTACTGCTGTCTTTAATGCCTGAGACACGTTTGAACATACTTTCAACCAGATCACCAAGCACTGAAATAACGACAGTCACTAGCGTAATCAGCACCATATGGACAGGGCTAGTGAACTGGATGTCGAACCAATCAGCAAATGCCCACGCTACGATTAATGCCGTGATAATGCCACCAATTAGCCCTTCAATAGTTTTATTGGGGCTTACATGAGGAGCCATCTTACGTTTGCCTAAGCTTTTGCCTGCAAAGTAGGCGCCGCTATCTGCAGCCCATACCAAGAAACAAACGTACAACACAAGCTTTGCGCCGTGGTATGGATCTACAGTGATGTCATACGCTCTGAGAATAATCACACTCCAAAGGAATGGGATTAATGTCAGAAAACCAAATACATGACGTAAAACAAAATTACTTTGCCAAGATTTCGTCGTTTTGGGGTAAGTAATCGCCATTAAGCTAGCAATAATCCACCAAACAAAACCAATACCCAAGACGACATAATGAGGTGTCGTTAAGTGATTGAGGCTATATGCATCAGGCGAGATGTATAGAAAACTAAGTCCGGTAATAATGATTGCCGGCACAAGGGCAGCAATGCGAGAGTTGCTTCCTGTAAACTGAGTCCACTCCCAAAAACCTAATAGCGTTATTGCAGTTAAAGCGGCAATAAAGCCCATTAGCGGTAATTTAAAAATGCCTAAAATAACCAGGGGAGCTAAAATTAGTGCTGTTATTATTCTCTGTTTCAAACTAACTAGTCCTTATTGAGCTGCCATCAATGCCTTTATTTGTTCACCTGTACAGCCAAAACGACGTTCTCGGTTGATAAACCAAGTCACAGCTTCTACCAAACTGTCTTCATCGAATTCTGGCCAGTACTCTGGTGTAAAGTACATTTCTGCATAAGCCATTTGCCACAACATAAAGTTGCTGATGCGGCACTCTCCACTGGTGCGAATTAAAAGATCCACTTCCGGTAGGTCTGCCATGGTCAAATGCTCAGTGATTAGCTGCTCATTGATATCCTCTACACGAATTTCACCGTTACGTGCTTTTAGCGCTAACGTTTTAGCAGCTTCTGTGATGTCCCATTTACCGCCATAGTTGGCTGCAATGTTGATCACCATACCCGTGTTATCTGCCGTTAGGTTTTCTGCTTCTACAATTTTCTTTTGTAGACGCTCACTAAATCGACTGGTATCACCGATCACGCGCAACCGTAAGTTATTTTTGTGTAGTTTTTTTACTTCACTAGACAGGACCGTGATAAACAGTTCCATCAAAAGACCCACTTCTTCCTCCGGACGACGCCAGTTTTCACTACTAAAAGCAAACAGCGTCATGGCTCTAATGCCTAGTTTTGAAGCAGCAGCCACGGTCTTACGAACGGCACTAACGCCTTTTTTATGACCAAATACGCGAGGTTTTCCTTTGGACTTAGCCCAACGGCCATTACCGTCCATAATGATGGCAATATGCTTAGGAAGGGAATCAGAGAAGGCTTGAGAATTTTGCATAGGGAGTTAATTGAGTTCCATCAGTTGGATAGACTAACATAAAAAAACGCTGAGCTGTGAGCACAGCGTTTTCCAACAGTGATGTGTGTGGGAGTATTAAACTTCCATCAACTCTTTTTCTTTTGCAGCAAGAACTTCATCGATCTTCTTAACTGCAACGTCAGTTAGCTTTTGAATTTCGTCTTGTGCTTTACGATCTTCATCTTCAGAGATTTCTTTATCTTTTAGAAGCGCTTTAAGATCGTTGTTTGCGTCACGACGGATGTTACGAACAGCAACACGACCACCTTCAGCTTCACCACGGACGATCTTAACTAGGTCTTTACGACGTTCTTCCGTTAGCGGTGGAAGTGGAACGCGGATGATAGTGCCAGCTGACATAGGGTTTAGACCAAGGTCAGACGTCATGATCGCTTTTTCTACTTTCGGCGTCAGCTCTTTATCAAAAACCGTGATTGCAAGTGTACGTGCATCTTCAGCAATAACGTTTGCTACTTGGTTTAGAGGTGTTGCTGCACCGTAGTATTCTACAGAAATACCAGATAGTAGGCTTGGGTGTGCACGACCTGTACGAATTTTAGAAAGGTTGTTCTTAAGCGCTTCAACGCTTTTATCCATGCGCTCTTGCGCGTCTTTTTTGATTTCGTTAATCACAGTTTCACCTTAAAAATGTCATCTTTCCTGAAGAAAGCCTAAAACGGTTGAGCAAAGCAAGCACCACCCTAACGCTTTGGAGTGGCACCTTAAGCCAAGCTTATTCGTTGATGAGCGTGCCTTCTGCTTCGCCCATTACCACGCGACGTAGTGCGCCTGGCTTGTTCATATTAAATACGCGGATTGGCATTTTGTGGTCACGAGCTAGCGTAAACGCCGCCAAGTCCATAACTTTCAGCTCTTTATCCAGAACTTCTGCATAAGATAGCTTATCATACAGCTCTGCGTCTGGGTTTGCTACAGGGTCAGCAGTAAATACACCATCAACTTTCGTCGCTTTTAGTACAACATCCGCTTCAATTTCGATACCACGTAAACAAGCAGCAGAATCCGTTGTAAAGAACGGGTTACCAGTACCAGCAGAGAAGATGACAACTCGGCCTTGGCGAAGCTCACGGATCGCATCAGCCCAATTATAGTCGTCACATACGCCTTTTAGAGGGATTGCAGACATAACGCGCGCATTTACGTATGCACGGTGAAGAGCATCACGCATCGCTAGGCCATTCATTACTGTAGCAAGCATACCCATGTGGTCACCAACTACGCGGTTCATACCAGCTTCAGCTAGGCCTGCACCACGGAACAAGTTACCGCCACCGATAACTACACCAACCTGAACACCCAGTTCAACCAGTTCTTTAACTTCTTGTGCCATACGATCAAGGACCGCAGGATCAATACCAAAACCGTCTTCACCTTGAAGAGCTTCACCACTCAGTTTTAATAGAATACGTTGATACGCTGGTTTAGGGTTCGTAGTCATGGAGTTTACCTTCCAAAGAGAGTTGTTGATTAACAGTCATGAATAGACACAACTTCAGTTATGGCTATTCATCACGGCTAATCGTTCACTGCTCATAAAAAGACCGCAGCCTTGGCTACGGTCTAATCTTTATACAGTCTCTAAGGATTAACCTTTTTGAGCTGCTGCAACTTCTTCAGCGAAGCTCATTTCTTCTTTCTTCTCGATACCTTCACCTACTTCTAGGCGAACGAACGTAGAAACTGAAGCGCCTTTTTCTTTCAGCATTTCGCCTACAGTTTTCTTAGGCTCCATGATGAAAGCTTGACCTGTTAGAGAGATCTCGCCAGTGAATTTCTTCATGCGGCCAACAACCATCTTCTCAGCGATTTCAGCAGGCTTGCCTTCGTTCATTGCGATTTCAACTTGAACCGCTTTCTCTTTTTCTACTACGTCAGCTGGTACGTCTTCTGGGTTAACGAACTCTGGCTTAGAAGCAGCAACGTGCATTGCAACGTGCTTAAGAGTTTCTGCGTCGCCTTCACCAGCAACAACAACACCGATTTTCTCACCGTGACGGTAAGAAGCGATTGCAGTGCCTTGAACGTATTCTACGCGACGGATAGTGATGTTTTCACCGATTTTAGCTACTAGAGCTACACGTGCGTCTTCGAATTGTGCTTGTAGTTCTTCAACAGAAGCTTTTGAAGCTAGAGCTGCAGCTGCAACTTCTTCTGCGAATGCAGTGAAGTTACCGTCTTTAGCAACGAAGTCAGTTTGGCAGTTAACTTCAAGAAGAACAGCAACGCCGTTTTCTTCTTTGATGATGATTGCGCCTTCAGCTGCAACGTTACCAGCTTTCTTAGCTGCTTTCGCTGCGCCAGATTTACGCATGTTTTCAATTGCTAGTTCGATGTCAGCGTTTGCTTCTACAAGCGCTTTCTTACATTCCATCATGCCAGCGCCAGTACGCTCGCGAAGTTCTTTAACTAGAGCAGCAGTTACAGTTGCCATTCTGTCTTCCTCGTTTGATTCGAAATAAGGTAAAAAACAGGGGCCTAACATTGTCGGCCCCCATTGCTAACTATAACTTAGTTTATGCTACACAAAGGTTTCACATAGACCAAGTGTGACACAGAGCCGCTATTATTCAGCTTCTACGAAACCGTCTTTTTCAGCAACTGCAGCTACGTCTTTGTTACGACCTTCAGATACTGCTGAAGCAGCAGCGTTCAGGTATAGCTGTACAGCGCGGATCGCGTCGTCGTTACCTGGGATTACGTAGTCAACGCCGTCTGGGTTAGAGTTAGTATCTACCACAGCGTATACTGGAATACCTAGGTTGTTAGCTTCTTTAATTGCAATGTGTTCGTGATCAGCGTCGATTACGAATAGAGCGTCTGGTAGGCCGCCCATGTCTTTGATACCACCAAGAGATTTCTCTAGCTTCTCCATTTCGCGAGTACGCATTAGAGCTTCTTTCTTAGTTAGTTTGTCAAAAGTACCGTCTTGAGATTGAGTCTCTAGTTCTTTTAGACGCTTGATAGACTGACGAACTGTTTTGTAGTTTGTAAGCATACCGCCTAACCAGCGGTTGTTTACGTAAAACTGGTTGCTTGCGATTGCAGCTTCTTTAACAGCTTCAGATGCAGCGCGCTTAGTACCTACGAATAGAACCTTACCTTTCTTCTCGCCAACTTTAGCTAGTTCAGCTAGAGCGTCGTTGAACATTGGTACAGTTTTTTCTAGGTTGATGATATGAACTTTGTTACGAGCGCCAAAGATGAATGGCTTCATTTTTGGGTTCCAGTAACGAGTCTGGTGACCGAAGTGAACACCAGCTTTTAGCATATCGCGCATTGATACAGTTGCCATTTTAAAATCCTCTATGGGGTTAGGCCTCCACATTCCCCATAACTCCGACCAAGCTTCTGCTCAGCACCCCGGAATATGTGACGGAATGTGTGTGATTTAAAGATAAAAGGTTATTCGGATGAAGCTTGCTTCGCCGCTTAACTTTGCTAAACGAAGAGAACAGTCCTCTATTCCGGCGCGCTTTATACCATATTTTAGCTCACTGTGGCTAGTAAAAATTATTTCTTCACCGAGCCACTTTCTCCTATTTATAAGCAAAACTTTAAACATATGATCGAATTAAGAATGATGCATATTCCTATCTAACTTGGGTTAACGCCCCGATGTCTGATAGAATGCGGCCATTCGCACGTTTACGTGCTTAGGAATAAGTAGAGAAAGCCAATGTCAATCAAGATTAAAACTGCTGAAGAAATAGAACGCATGCGCATTGCGGGCAAGCTAGCCGCAGAGATTCTAGAAATGATCGAACCACACATCAAAGTTGGTGTGACGACAGAAGAGTTAAACAAAATCTGTCATGAGTACGCTCTAGAAAAAGGTGCATACTCTGCTCCGCTTGATTACCATGGTTTCCCTAAGTCGATCTGTACTTCAATCAACCATATCGTATGCCACGGTATTCCAGCGGAAAAAGACGAAATCGGTAGCAACGGCCAAATGAAGCCGGCGGTACTAAAAGATGGTGACATCTTGAACGTTGATATTACCGTAATCGTTCCAAATGATGAGAATGCCGATCTGAGCGTGCGTCCTCAGGGTTACCATGGTGACACTTCTAAGATGTTCCTAGTCGGTGATGTTTCGCCTGCAAACAAACGTCTGTGCATGGTAGCTCAAGAAGCACTGTATGTTGGTATGCGTACCGTTAAGCCAGGTTCAACGGTTGGTGACATCGGTACAGCTATCGAGAAGTACATCAAAGAGAATAACAAGAACAATCCTCGCAACAAGTTTTCTATTGTGAAAGACTTCTGTGGTCACGGTATTGGCGATGAGTTCCATGAAGAACCACAAGTGGTTCATTACAAGAACAAAGACCGCCGCGTACTAAAAGAAGGCATGTGCTTTACTATTGAGCCGATGATTAACGCTGGTAAATTTGGTTGCTCTGTTGATGCACAAGATGACTGGACTGTTTACACGGGCGACGGCAAGAACTCTGCGCAATGGGAACATACCATTGTTGTAACAAAAGAAGGTTGTGAAGTACTGACGCTTCGTAGCGACGATACGATTCCTCGCCTAATGAAAAACGCGTAAAGCTGACGACCACTCGTTGTTTACTATATCCCTGCTTCGGCGGGGATATTTTTTATCTGCCGGAAATTTGTTAGATTGTTATTAGATTAGCTTGCACGGATGGCAAATATGACACTTCAGTCCCCTCTTACCTTTTCCGATGAACAAATCAATATCGGTGAACTCAAACGAGAATTAGAGAAGTTTAGCTCTAATCAAAACCAAGAGTTTCTCAATCATCATCCGGTAACAAGCTTGGTTTTAGCCAGAGCTGAATATATGGATCTGCTTCTCAATCGTTTGTGGCAACATTTTGGTTTCAAGGATATTTACAACATTTCCCTAGTTGCCGTTGGTGGCTACGGACGAGGCGAGCTGCATCCGCTCTCCGATATCGATATTTTGATTCTGTCGAACAATAAACTGCCAACCGCGTTAGAAGCAAAAATCAGCGAATTCATTACGCTGTTGTGGGATTTAAAACTCGAGGTCGGACACGCTGTTCGCACCGTTACTGAATGTGCTGAAATTGGTAAAACCGATCTAACGGTCGCGACAAACCTGCAAGAAGCGCGACTGCTGTGTGGAAGCGAGGACACCTTTCAGGCACTGAAGAAAGTCGTGTTATCAGACTCCTTCTGGCCAAGTGAGACGTTTTACCGCGCTAAAATTCAAGAGCAGCGCGAACGCCATGCGCGTTACCACGACACGACCTACAACTTAGAACCGGACATTAAATCAACCCCTGGCGGGCTGCGCGATATTCATACATTAAGCTGGGTCGCTCGACGTCACTTTGGTGCGACTTCATTGTTAGAAATGAGCCGATACGGATTTTTAACTGACGCAGAATACCGAGAATTGGTTGAATGTCAGGACTTCCTTTGGCGAGTACGTTTCGCTCTGCACATGGAGCTTCGCCGCTATGACAACCGCTTGACCTTTGCCCATCAAGCACAAGTTGCGGAAAATCTAGGCTACGTCGGAGAAGGCAATCGAGGCGTAGAAATGATGATGAAAGAGTTCTACCGCACGCTTCGTCGTGTGGCAGAGCTCAATAAAATGCTACTCAAACTCTTTGACCAAGCGATCATTAATGGTGGGGCGACAGAAAGTGCCGAGATTCTCGATACGGACTTTCAACGTCGCGGTTCTTTAATTGAAGCGCGGAAACCCGCATTGTTCCAAGCTCGCCCAGAAACTATTCTGGATATGTTCTTACATATTGCTAACGACTCAACTATTGAAGGGGTGAGCCCACCAACGCTGCGTCAACTTCGCACCGCTCGCCGTCGGCTCAACAAGTTTTTGCACACCATTCCTGCTGCGCGTGAAAAGTTCATGGCGTTATGTCGTCACCCTAATGCTCTGCACAAAGCATTCAGCCTAATGCACCGATTAGGGGTTATGGCGGCCTATTTACCGCAATGGAGTCAGATTGTTGGTCAAATGCAGTTTGACTTATTCCATGCCTACACAGTTGATGAACACAGTATTCGCTTACTTAAACACATCAACACTTTTAGTGACCCAGAAAATCATGCGAAGCACCCTATTTGCTGTGACGTCTACCCACGGATGCAAAAGAAAGAGCTGCTGATTATTGCCGCTATTTTCCACGATATCGGGAAAGGTCGTGGCGGCGATCACTCAATTATCGGTGAAGGAGAAGCGTACGACTTCTGCATTGAGCATGGTTTATCGAAGCCCGAAGCGAAACTTGTCGCTTGGTTGGTAAGACATCATCTATTAATGTCTGTCACCGCACAGCGCCGAGACATTTATGATCCCGATGTCATTACCGAATTTGCCAAAAAAGTCAGAGACGAAGAATCTCTCGATTATCTTGTATGCCTGACAGTTGCAGATATTTGTGCAACCAACCCAGAACTTTGGAATGCGTGGAAACGAACTTTACTTGCGGAGCTGTATTACTCCACGCAACGTGCTTTACGCAGAGGCCTAGAGAATCCTGTCGATGTGCGTGAGAGAATTCGCCACAATCAACAAATGGCCTCCGCAATGCTGCGCAAAGAGGGGTTTGCCGCGCGCGAAATTGAAGTATTGTGGCAACGCTTCAAAGCTGACTACTTCCTTCGTCATACCCATACGCAAATCGCGTGGCACTGCGAACACTTACTTCGCATGGAAGATCCGACTAAGCCTTTGGTATTAATCAGTAAAAAAGCCACTCGTGGCGGCACTGAGGTGTTTGTATATACGAAAGACCAGCCTGCTTTATTTGCGACGGTCGTAGCGGAGTTAGATAGGCGTAATTTTAATGTACACGACGCGCAAATCATGACCAGCAAAGATGGGCACGTGATTGATACCTTTATGGTACTCGATCAACATGGCGAAGCGATCGATGAGTCTCGTCACGCCGCGGTGATTAAACACCTCACCCATGTACTGGAGGCGGGCCGACCAACCAAGATTAAAACGCGCCGTACTCCGAACAAACTTCAGCACTTTAACGTGAAAACCAAAGTCGACTTCTTACCAACCAAAGGTAAAAAACACACTTTAATGGAGTTTGTCGCGCTAGACACACCGGGGCTGTTGGCCAAAGTAGGCCGTACGTTTGCTGATTTAAACATCAACCTTCACGGTGCTAAAATCACCACCATTGGTGAGCGAGCAGAAGACTTGTTTATTTTAACCAGTGATGCAGGGGGAAGGTTAAGTGAAGAACAGCAAGATGAGCTAAGAGAGAGATTGATCGAAAAGTTATCTGATGAGGTCGCAGCTTAGATCAAACCTGCCAATCTTTTCGGTTCAGGGCGAGAGCGATCTTGCCCACAAGTTAAGCATTTTGGCTAAATATCAGCTATCTAGCTCATACATAGGCTGCTACAGTTATATCAATATCAATTCGATGTAATAGAGGTAGCCTATGTATCCCCACCTCACTGGTTTGGGTATTCACGACCCTAAGCAGATTGAACGTTATTCCCTACGCCAAGAAGCACACAAAGACGTACTCAAGATCTATTTCCACAAGCAAAAAGGCGAACTATTCGCTAAAAGCGTTAAATTCAAATACCCACGCCAAATCAAAAATGTTCTTGTTGATAGTGGCAGTCACAAATATAAAGAAGTAACGGAAATCAACCGTAACCTCACATTAGTCATTGATGAGCTGAATAAAATCACTAAGCCAACGAAACAACCTGAGGTTGATGTAAAAGAGAAAATTCTTTCAGACCTTCGTCATTTAGAAAAAGTCGTTTCGAGCAAGATCGCAGAGATCGAAGCGGATCTCGCAAAACTAAAGTAAAACGTTAAGTCTTAAATATTAAAAAAGGGTTAGCATTGATGCTAACCCTTTTTATTTGTACCCAATCATTATCTAGATCTAACTGCGCCGATTATCGGTTGATCATCGATTCATCCCACTCAAATCGAGTAAACAATTGCTGCCAAGTTTCATCAAGATTAGCCGTCATAACAATCTCTTGATCGGTAAATGGATGGATGAACCGTAACTCTGAAGCATGCAGTAGCAGACGATGAGATTCAAACTCTGTGCGATACAGCTTGTTGTGCTTTCCATCCCCGTGCGTTGTATCACCCACGATCGGATGGCGTAGATGTGCCATATGACGACGAAGTTGGTGCTTACGCCCCGTTTTAGGTTTCATCTCAACTAAGCAATAACGCGTTGTAGGAAATTTACCCGTCGAATAGGGAACTTCCACTTTAGCCAACGGCTTATATTCCGTCACCGCTTCTTGCGCTTCTTTTTCTTGTGAAGCGAACTTATCAGCAATCTTGTCTAACTCGACTTTGAGCGCGTAATCCAAGACGCCCTCTTCCTCAATCCAACCGCGTACTATTGCGTGGTATGTCTTTTCCATTTTATGTTCAGCAAACATCGGCATGACTTGTGATGCGACTTCACTCGACAACGCAAACACGAGCACACCAGATGTTGGGCGATCCAGACGATGCAATGGGAACACATGCTGACCAATTTGGTCGCGCAAAGTTTGCATGACAAACTGAGTTTCGTGTTTATCTAACCAACTGCGATGCACTAACATGCCTGCAGGCTTGTTGACCGCTACAAAATATTCATCCTGATAAACGATCTCCAGCTCAACTGGTTCTGAAGATCGCGTTAGTTCTTGTTCTAGCATTCGTTTACTTACACAGTTCGTCAATGGTTCGGATTGTAACGAGCAGCTCGGCGAACTGCGGTTCCTGCTTCCACGCTTCTGAAAAATAGGGCTCGAGAGAAAACCCTCTTGGCAGTGGTTGGTTATTTTTCACTAGTGCGTGCATTCTGGCTATAAAAATCCACTGCAACCACTCATGAGGATGCAATGTATCAATCGCAAATGGCTCCGCACTTTGTAAGGCTTGCTCTGAAGGCATAGTGTATTGCCACAATTTATGCTCTCTAAGCTGCGTTTCAAGTTGGTGAAGTAAGTCGACCAATTGAGTATTTGTTACCATTAATTCTATCTCGAACCTTGAATTAGCCGAGAATGATACCATTTCTTGTGAAAAGAACGTTAGGACGTCGTATTTAATGGAAAACATTCAAACCCTCACTCAACTGTTGAACAACAGCCACTGTGATTATCAAATCTTCGATCTTGGTCGCCGTATCAAAACCATCGCTAAGAAAGAGTTTACCGATGTAGAAAAAGGTCAAGCACCTTACCCATTTCCAATGCAGCGTAAAGCACACCTTGCCATCGCTTATTGGAATGAACAAAAGCAACCTTGGATTTGGTTTCTAAAGTTTGAATTGGACGAGCGCGGTTTGTTAAAGCAAGCGGATATCGGCAATTTCATTAAATACGTCGTGGAGGCTATGGGAACACGCCTCAATGATGATATCACTGAAGAGCAACAACAAAAGCTGTCTAACAACCCATACACTTTCAAACCTTCCGAAGATAAAATGGCCGTGTTTCATAGCCAGGTCCGCGCAAACCTCAATCTTCCTACCAGCCAATATTACGAGCATACCCAGCATTACTTCTCTGGAGGTTTAGGCTGGGATAATTGGCAAACTGTAGGTCTGCAAGGTATCACAGACATAGCCGCTCGCCTGGACAAAGAGCAAAACGGGGTAATGATACGCAAAGCGTTGAACCACCTACCAAATGAGCCACTTTATGCCCTATTAGGTGCGCTTGAGCACGTAGAGCTTCAAGAGCGTTTAGCAGAACGTATCGCGGAAAAGGCACAGCAAGAAATCGCAAGTAGCGAACCTGATCTCTTCCTACTTTCAGCACTTATCCGAGCCCTTGCTGGTGCACCAACAGAAGTCGCCTCTCCAGTATTAGATGCGATATTGCATAGCCCTCGTTTAAGCCATCAGGAGGTATTGATTGGTGTGGCGGGTCGCGCTTGGCACTTACTCGCCAATGAAAAGGTAGCAGAACAGTTTTTGCTGCGTTTAGCTCAAACCGGTAATCAAGCCCTATTTAATCAGTTATTTGCCGATTTAGTGATGCTGCCAGAGTTAAGAATGGTGTTATTGCCTTTACTGCATTCAAACCCATCAGAGGAACTAGCAAATGCGCTAGTAAGCTTACAACAAACAACAAAAAGCTAAGAAAGGTTCAGGAATGATTGGTGATCTTTTAGCAATTTTAGGGCTCTGCTTTTTCTGTTACCTGTTTTGGCAACAGCGTCGCCAAGCCGAACTCGCAAAAGCGGCCATCACGCGTAAATGTGAGCAATTGGATCTCCAATTAATCAGCATCGCCTTTGGTGCCCATAAACTAAAAACGCCAGACGGAGTCTGGCGTTGGCATACGGTGTATCAATTTGAGTTTTCATCTCTTGGTGACGATTGCTACCAAGGAGAGTTAACCATGGTCGGTTTCAGGCCGCAGAACTTTCACCTACCACCGCATCGCTTGTAAATTCCATTTCAAAGTAAGGACCATATATATCCTTACTTTCTTTTGTTTCAACAAATCCCAGCTTTTTCAGTACTGCCATAGAAGCTTGATGATTGCTATTCACGTTAGCTTTCACCTTATTCAAGCCCAATTCACTGCACGCTTTGGGGAAAAATGCTTTTAGTGCTTCTGTTGCTAACCCTTTACCCCAATATGATTTATCAAAAATAAACCCTAATTCAGGTTCGGAATCGAGATTAGCAATGAACACGTGCCCCATATAGTCACGACTGGTGCTCTCTAGCACTGCCATACTATAAATGTTCTCATCATCCAGTATTTTCTCAAACATCTGTTTGGCAGACGCAACTGTATACGGACCATTCAATTCAGCACGGTTTTTCGCACAGCAATTCAGCATGACGAATTCTAGTTGCAACGACTCATTGTAGGGTAGAAGAAGCATTCTTCTGGTTACTATGGCCACATCTGTTCCTTGATTACAACAAACTTAATCTATCCGCAGATCACAAACTCGATGAGCTGAACATGCTCAATGATTGCGGGCATAACACCTTGTAGAGAAGCCGAAAGTTAAACCAACTGGTTGGAAAGGATATTGATCTGAGTTGTTTTTTATTAAGTGTTATTAGGAATTTATATATTTTGTGATATTGATATCCCCGAGTAACATCGAGATGCTTAATTCAATGAGAGCACTGGATATCGTTTTTATATAAGAAAGACCCCGACACATAAGTATCGGGGTCATGGTCTTACTCGCAGCAGTCCGGCTACTAAAAGTGCTCCATGCATCATCCATAATAGTGGCTGATTCCGTCAGCTTATTCCTTACGTCGCCGTCCTAGCGGTGTCCTTATCATCCTGACTGCTAACATTCCTCGTTAGCACACGTCACTTGTTCCTTGAGCGGTGTCCCTTGCATCTTCCTGATGCTGTCCATAACCTCAATCCTAGAGGGGTCCATTGTCTATCCTTAGTCATCAACATCCTATTGATGATCGTATCCTTACAATGTCCTACGCTCCATGCTTGATTAATCATCCTGACCAACCAAATCGTCTTCCTGACGATAACCAAATCCTTGGTGCTTTCCTGTTCCATGTCTGCTTCCTGCTGACAACTCTCAATTTACGCCTTTTCCAAAAATAGACAATCTATCCAAGATAAATATTTGGCTCTCACATTGGTTAACAAGTTGTTAAATCATTATTTATCAGAAACTTAAGCTCTTCAGCTTCTCTTTTTCCGCTTACGAAATCGTTTTCTCTCACAACCTATGTAAGAGATCTCTCACACTACACTCTCCAAAATGCCATTCGCCAAATCAGCGCACTCAACGTATGATGATAGATATATCGTTGTTAAGGATTAAAAATGTTAACTCAAGACGTTACTAAAGAATTAGAAGCGGTAATGGAACAACTGCAACAACAAGGAAAAGAGCCAACCGTAGCGTTAGTGAAAGCACGATTGAAAACGCCAGTTCCAATGCCAGCGTTAATCACCGCAATAAAAAGTTGGAAGAGTGCTCAACGCGTACCCAAGGTTGAAATCGCAGCACAGCACCACACCGATAATGATCGTCTTGAAGCCCTAGAACACACCGTAAAAATGCTAGCCATTCGTATTGAAGAGTTAGAAGCGAAACTCAGTGAGAAATCATCATGAAGTTATGGGTAGATGCAGACGCGTGTCCAAAAGTTATTCGCGAAACCATTGTGCGTGCCGCCGAGCGTACGGGGATTGAATGTACGTTTGTCGCTAACCACGTTGTCCCTGTGCCGAAAAGAGACAACATCCATTCGCTACAAGTCCCTGCGGGATTTGACATCGCAGACAACGAAATCGTCAAGCGTGTAGAAGCCAACGATTTGGTGATCACGTCAGATATTCCGCTTGCAGATGAGGTTATCTCTAAAGGCGCTCAAGCCCTCAGTTCTCGTGGCGAGCTCTATACAAAAGACACCATCAAAGCTCGCCTAAATATCCGCGACTTTATGGAAACCATGCGTTCAAGCGGAATTCAGACAGGTGGGCCCGCCGCGCTTTCTCAAACCGATCGACGCGAATTTGCAAACCATTTGGATCGTATTTTGGCGAAATTTAAGAAGTAACCCTCACTCTATTCAAATTGAGCCAGCAAATAAAAGCCTGGCTCATTCCTGAAAATTCATTCTCAGCATTGCACCCAAAGCGTGCTCTTACTCCCATTTGTTTTGTTCTGTTTATTTTTCATCTCGCTCACCATAGCTTCAATATGCAACGTGGTTTATTTTGAACGACGTTTTTAATAAGTGTATAGAGAATAATGGGCTTTAACATCGTTTCCAGTGGAAGCTACCTGCCAACGAATCAATGGTCTGATCGAGAGATGGATCACTTCCTAAAATTAGCGCCAGGGACCTGCCGAAATAAATTCGACGTTGAATATCGTCATGTAGCCAATACAAAAGAGACCGCTATTTACATGGCGGTGCAGGCAATAGAGCAGTGTTTAGGAAACACACATACCTTAAGCTCCGTTGATCTCCTTATCTACGCTAGCGGTACACACCACCAGTCTCTACCCTACGACGCTTCAGCGGTTCTCGCCGCGTTAGACGCTCCAACATGGCTAGAAAGCTTTGATTTGAACAGCACCTGTTTATCCTTTCTCTCTGCGCTTGATCTTGCTCAGAGTCTATTCTTAGCAAAACGGTACCGTCGGATTCTTATTGTCACCAGCGAACTCGCCACTGGCATCACACTGAATCGAAATTTTACGCTCAAACCAGAAGTTGCAACCTTATTCGCGGACGGTGCCGCCGCATTTTTGCTCGAAGAACACAACGATGATGGATTGCTCACCAGTCACTTTGAAACGCATCATACCGGGTATTCATTTTGTCAAATTAAGGGCGGAGGTAGTCATATCAATCCGCATACCTCCGAGCATCAAGCCTATTTAAAAAGTTGCCAGTTTGAGATGGAGGGCAAAGCACTCTTTAAACATGTGCGTAAAGCCTTACCAGCGTTTCTAAAAAAAGGGTTTGACGCCTCTCCGGTAACACTCGGCGATATTGATTATTTTCTTCCTCATCAAGCCAGCGCGCATGGATTAAAAAAACTGCCTTCACTCACCGGGCTACCAACAGAGAAAACCGTTAATCACTTTTCGACTTTGGGAAACCAAGTCGCCGCCTCACTCCCAATTAACTTACACTGGCTGCGTAATCAGCCAGAAGCCGCAGGAAAACATGTGTTATTAGCTGGTACCGCCGCAGGGTTGTCACTAGGGATGGGAGTGCTAAAACTATGAAGATATTGGTCACTGGTGGCAGCGGGATGTTGGGTAGCGCAATTCTGAGAATGTTTCACCAGCAGCATGAACTGCACTTTACAGCACGAAATACAGTCATCGCTAAACAACTCGCCGAGCAATTCGATGTTATCCCACATATAGTCGATTTAAGAGACCACTCAGCAGTTCATGCGGTATGCCAAGGTATGGATGCAATCATCCATTGTGCCGCTCTCTCAAGCCCATGGGGAAAGTGGCAGGCGTTTTATCAAGCCAATGTAGATGCCACCAAAAACCTCGTCAATGCGGCTAATACCTATCAAATCTCGCGTTTTATCCATATTTCCTCCACCAGCGTCTACTTTGACCATCAAGACCGTTGGAATATTCGAGAAACCGACGCCATAGCTTCATACTGGTGTAATGATTACGCACACACAAAATACCTATCGGAAATTGAAGCCGTAAAAGGCCAAAGCAAAGCGATCATTTTAAGACCGCGTGGCATTTTTGGACCCAATGATCGCGCGATTATCCCAAGAGTGCTTAAGGCGATAAAAAACAACACTCTGCTTCTGCCATCGGGTAGAAATCCTGTGGTTGATCTGACCTATGTAGACAACGTTGCCCATGCAGCGATGCTCGCTTGCACTCAGGCAGGCCAACTTCAGCATGGTGATGTGTTCAACATTTCCAACAACGAACCAATGCCAATTGAGACTGTTCTGCAAGCTTTATGTGAGGGGTTAAACCTAAAAGTAACGTTACAATCATTACCATACGGTGTTGTATCACCATTATTAAAGCTCAGTGAGCAAATACGAAGGCACTTACCACATCAGCCAGAACCAAGGCTCACCTCATACAGCGCAGGATTGTTTAACTATCATCAAACTCTGGATATCAGCAAGGCGAAACAAACACTGAATTACCAACCGCTTTTTTCAATTCAAGAAGGAATACAGCAGTATGCAAACTGGTCTAAAAATAAAAATCTTTGAGGCTGGACACTGCGTACACCCAGGCTTTGTTGTCAAACCAGGTTCTGGTATCAAGCCTAGAGCATTTCCGGCAGCCGTTGCGTTAATTCAGCACCCAACACAAGGCAACATCCTGTTTGACACGGGATATCACGAGCATTTTTTTAGCGCGACTCGCCCCTTCCCTGAACGTTTTTATGCTTGGACAACACCTTGTCGCTATAAAAAAGAACACGGAATTGTTGCGCAGTTAGCAAAAGAAAGTCTCAAACCTCATGATATTGAACACTTAGTACTTTCCCACTTCCATGCTGATCACATTGCTGCCGTGTCTGAGTTTTCCCACTCTCAATTGCATTGCCAACAAAAAGGGGTGGATGCAATTACTAAAAGTGGTCGAATTGGAGGCGTAAGAAAAGGATACCTAAAAGCTCTACTTCCTCCACAACTTGAATCTAACTTATTCATTCATAGTGACTTTTCTGTATCAATCAGCCAAATTCTTCCTCAGTGCCAAGGTGTTAATTTGCTCTGTAAAGACATGTTCGACGATGGATTTATTTATATGGTTAGCTTGCCAGGCCATGCAGCTGGCCAAGTGGGCTTGCTGGTTAAAAGAGACCAAGGTTGGCTGTTCTTACTCGCCGATGCATGCTGGTTAATCGAGAGCTTGAGTGAAAATATCGATCAACATTGGCTGGCGAACATGCTTTGCGATGATACAAAAGCCTATAAAAACACCCTCTCCGAGTTGAGAAGTTGCTACCAACAAACCCACCACTTTGTTCGCTTCGTGCCTTCACATTGTCAGGAAACTATCCAGCAGCTAATCAAAGAAGGATGGATGAAGTGAGAACGCTTATCTCAGAATTCTGGCGAACCCGCTACCGCCCCTTCGGCTCAAGGGAACAAGTCGAAACATGGCAGCAACAACACTTAACGCAACACTTGGATTGGGTATGCCGCCATTCACCGTATTACCGCTCACTTCAAGGTGCACCACTCAGTGATTTCCCTATCATGAATAAGCAAACCATGATGGAGAACCTTTCAGAGTTGAATACGAAGGGCTTAGATGCTGAACAGTTAATGCAGCAGGCACTCAAAGCAGAGCAGTCACGCAACTTTGCCGCTTCGAAAGTTGGCGATGTTACTGTTGGGCTTTCTTCGGGCACATCAGGCATGCGCGGGTTGTTTCTTGCTGACAAACAGGAAACACAACTATGGGCTGGCAATATATTGGCTCGCCTGTTGCCCAACCTATGGCAAAAACACCGAATTGCTCTAGCCTTGCGCGCCAACAGCCCACTGTATAAATCCGTCGCGAAAGGGCCTGTAACATTTTTTTATGCCGATTTAACCAAACCTTACCAAGAATGGATAAAAGAGCTGGATGAGTTCCAACCCACGCTTTTGGTTGGTAGTGCGCAAGCTCTTCAGCTCTGCGCCCAGTTCAGCGGTCAATTTGGTCAACCCGCAATTCAACCACAGCGGATCATTTCTGGTGCAGAAGTCCTAACCGAGAGTGACCGTCACTTTATTTCTCAACGGTTCGACAGCGAACTCCATGAAGTCTATCAATGTACTGAAGGTTTTCTTGCATGTACGGATCAGCATGGACAAATGCGCTGGAATCAAGATGTTGTTTACATCGAAAAACATTGGCTGAATACCGAACGTACTCATTACAGCCCAATCATTACCGATTTTCGTCGTAAAACTCAGCCAATTATTCGTTATCAGCTCGACGATATTATTGAGAATAAACAGGATAATGGCGTATTTGAACCTCTTGGCGCAATTGCCGGACGATGTGGTGATCGCCTCACGCTAAACGCAAACCACGTCCCAGTGACGGTGTTACCAGATCTCATCTACCGCGCTATAACACTATCCGCCCAAAGTCGCGTGGATTACCGAATCACCCAAACAGGGTCACAAGCCATTCAAATTGAAGCGGATGTTCACCACCATCGGGTTATACATCAAGCCTTGATAAAGTTGTTTGACCAATTGCGGCTTGATCCTGTCAGATTTAGTTACCGCCCTGCGCCTATTTGGACGCCAATGAATAAACAACGACGTGTGGTGAACATATGCGGGTCTTAATCACCGGAGCCCGATCACCAGTTGCACTAGAGTGGGCAACCATGTGTATGCATCATGGACATGACGTAACTCTCACCGATTCGCTAAAAAAACCTCTAGGATCGTTTTTGCGAGGCATCGAGTCTTATATCCCCACCGCTTCGCCTCGATTTGCGTTTCCCACCTATCAACAGCAGATCCTAAAAATCATTACTCAGATGCGTATTGATATGGTGATACCCACTTGTGAAGAAGTGTATTACTTGGCTCATGTTGCCAAACAATGCCCAGAAGTAGATTTTTTTCTGCCCAATGTGGGACTACTCAATGCCCTGCACAACAAGTTGACCGTCTTTGAACAGCTTCAAAGTTTGCCAGAAATCACACTTCCAAAAACTCGTTTGGTCGCTGATAAAAGTGAGATTGAAATTAATAAGAGAACCGTTCTAAAGCCCGTTTACTCTCGGTTTGGCGGGCAAGTCATAAGAGATGTGACAACTCAGTCTATTTCTGCCGCCACGATATCGCCCCTTTACCCTTGGGTTCAGCAACAAAAAATCCATGGGACTCCGGTGTGTAACTATGCCATTTTTGAACATGGTGACCTTAAAGCACACCAAGCTTATGTGCCGAAATACTGTGTAAACGGCTCGGCCGCCAGTGCTTTTCAGCCGATCTCGTGCGAACGACTAGATACATTTATCGCAGCTTTTGGTAAACGTCATACTTATCATGGGCAAGTGTCGTTTGACTTCATCAAATCACAAGATGAACTCTACGTGATTGAATGTAACCCAAGAGCCACCAGTGGTTTGCACCTACTCTCGTCTCGATGCAACCAACTGCTTCCTAATATGGAGTTTACCAGTCCTTCCAAGCAGCGATTGCATCATTTAGGTCCAATAACACTCATCGCGGAAGGTGGATTATCCCTGTTCAAGGCTCGAACTTGGCAAGATTGGTGGTCTGGAGTGAATGTGATGCAACAGCATAACTTACCGGCCGGGAGCCAAATCCGGAGTATGTTTGAATTACTCCGGTTAGCTAGGCAGAACAAGACGAAGTGGAGCGACGCTTCTACCGTTGATATTGAGTGGAATGGAGAGGCATTGAACTCATGACACTTTCCTCTCAAGAATGGCATAAAACTTTTTTCACTCTTATGCAGTCGAATCCCATTGATGAATGCACAGCAAGCTTTGGTTGCTACTATATCGATGATGTTGCCATTCCCTACTCCGTAACACCAAAAATACCAAACAACTGTTATGCCGTGTCCCCTATGACACTGCTTAGTGGCTACGCCGAAGAAGAGCTTCACAAAGTCAAAAATGTGGCTGTTCGATGGGTATGTAAGTTACTTATTAATATGACTAAACCAATCTTATCACTGGCTGGATTGGATCAAGTCCAAACGCTCAACAATCAGTGCTTGTCCACCAATATGTATAGCGAACAATGGGCAGCCTTAAATCTCGATGAACTGCGTCGCGTCGCACTCGATCAATACCCCACCTTTCCCTTGGTGCTTCGCTCCCTCAACCAGCGTCAGCATTTACACTTAATTCAGCGATTGAAGCAGCCAAAATGGAAAAGCTTGGTAACACGACAAGTGTATTTACTTGATGATTGGCAAGCGTTCAGCTTCAACCGAGATTTAACGAAAGACTTCAAACTGCTTAATGATAAAGATTGGCAGTTTAGGCCTCTGACCACTGATGAAGAGTTTCAGCGTGCCAAAGAGTTATATGACATGCTTTACCTTGATAAATACAGCCTCAATAACATACAGTTTTCAACCCAATATTTAAAACAGGCGAGCCAGAACAAATTAGTACAGTTAGTGGGACTGTTTTATCAAGAAGAGATGCTGGCTACGTTAGGCATTGTAGAAATTGATAATGATATGACTTGCCCAATTTTTGGCTACGATACCAATAAGCCACAACGCCTCGCATTGTATCGTCGAATATCGGCCTATACCATCCGCCACGCAATGATATTCCAGCGTCGCTTTAATATGAGCTCAGGTGCTCCGGCTTTTAAACGCAACAGAAAAGCCCGGCCAGAAATTGAATTTAGCTATGTTTATATTGCGCACTTACCTTGGTACAAACGCATAATTTGGAAAAGCTTATGCTGGCTCACTCAGCACTTTTATCGCCCTTTGTTGATGCGTTTTCAGCTATAAACCGACATCTATAATCAGGTAAGCCTGCGTACACAGTCTCAATCGATAAAAAAGCCTGCGACGTTCGCAGGCTTTTTATAATGGAGCTGTGTGAGGTAACCGTTTTCTACGGTGTGTAGTATGTTGCTGCGCCAGGGCCTACTGGTAAACCAAATACGAATACCCATAGGTAGAACAGCACACTCCAACCTACAATGAAGCAGATTGAGTAAGGTAGCATGGTCGCGATCAGCGTACCGATACCTAAGTTCTTCATGTAACGAGTCGCTACGGCAAGAATCAAACCAAAGTAGCTCATCATTGGAGTAATGATGTTTGTCGTCGAGTCACCAATTCGGTAAGCAGCCTGAATCGTTTCCGGTGCATAACCAACAAGCATCAACATAGGAACAAAAATCGGAGCCGTTACTGCCCACTGTGCCGATGCCGAACCAATCATTAGGTTGATAAATCCACACATCAGGATGAAGGCAAAGAACAACATTGGGCCAGTTAAGCCAATTTCTTGCAGGAAGCTAGCGCCAGCAACCGCGAATACCTGACCGAAGTTAGTCCATTTAAAGAAAGCAACGAACTGAGCCGCAAAGAAAACTAATACAATGTACATGCCCATAGAAGACATAGATTTCGCCATTGCATCAATTACATCGCGATCCGTCTTCATCGTGCCAACAACTTTACCAAACACAAAGCCTGGAATAGCAAAGAACACAAAGATGAATGCCACGATACTTTTCAGGAATGGTGAACCTGCAATTGTACCTGCATCAGAACGTAGAATGCCGTCTTCTGGAACAACCGTCCAAGCAAGCAGCGCTGAAACAACCAGTACAGCAACACCTGCTAGTTTTAGGCCTTTCTTCTCAATGTCTGTTAAGCCACCCATTTTGTCGTTCGACAAATCTTCTGAGGCTTCTTCTTCACTGTATTTGCCAAGCTTTGGCTCAACAATTTTTTCAGTAACAAACGCACCTGTGATTGCAATGAAGAATGTCGACACAAACATGAAGTACCAGTTAACTTCTGGACCAACAGTGTAAGTTGGGTCGATCATTTGCGCCGCCGTTTCAGTAATGCCTGACAACAGCGGGTCAACCGTACCAATAAGTAGGTTTGCTGAGTAACCACCAGATACACCAGCGAACGCCGCAGCAAGACCGGCAAGTGGGTGACGACCTAAAGAATGGAACAGCATTGCAGCCAGTGGAATAAGTACCACATAGCCAAGCTCTGATGCCGTATTTGAAATGATACCCGCGAAAACGACCGTCACTGTTACCATGCGTTGAGATGCACCCATGACTAAGCCACGCATTGCTGCAGATAGCAAGCCTGAGTATTCAGCAATAGCAACACCCAACATCGCAACCAATACCGTACCCAAAGGTGCAAAGCCGACAAAGTTTTTCACTAGATTGGTAACGATTAGCTCAAGGCCATCAGCGTTAAGCAAGCTAACGACATGAATCATGCCATCCGCGGCACGACCTTTTGCACCCTCAGGACGAGGGTCAACTACGGAAACTTCGAAGTATCCTGCAATACCCGACATCACCAGAATGGCTAAACAGAAAATGGCAAATAGTGTGATCGGGTGGGGTAATAAGTTCCCCAAATATTCGACAGTATCCAAAAAGCGCGTAAACAGCGGCTTCTTAGGCGAGTTTTGTTTAATTGAATCAGATGAACTCATCTGTTCCCTCCTTGTTTTTATTCCTATGCAAATGTGACAAAAATGTCAAAAAGCGTGCGAAGGGTACTTGAGTAGAAGGTCAAATAAAAGCCCTAAATGTTACAAACTGTGACGAACAGAGGCATTTATAACCAACATTGAATAAAAATGTAGATATTTCATCCATGTAAGATAATTAACTCAATATTATCAATTAAACAAAACCATAAGTTAGATATATACAGGTTGATTACTTTTGCACAGCTTTGAATCTCGGGTTCGTTTTACAAATGACATAAAGACGCCCTCTCCGTTTTACAATCTGGCAATCCGGATGACGACTTTTTGCACTTTTTAATGATTTTACTACCTTCATGATTTATTCCTTTTCGCTCTTAAATTGACCAAAACGACGGTTGAAGTTCGCAATGCGACCTTCGGTTTGTACAACGCGCTGTTTACCGGTGTAGTACGGGTGAGAAGCTGACGACACATCTAACGTAAAGTAAGGGTAAGTTTTGCCATCTTTCCATTCGATGGTTCTCTCCGTTTTCAACGTAGAACCAACGACAAAGTACTTATCTACACTCGTGTCGTGGAACACCACAGGACGATATTCAGGGTGGATTCCTGGTTTCATAATACTTTTCCTTTCAATTAAATTGTTATGTTATAACATTTTAATTAATAATCATTATCAACAAGAAAAGCAAGAGAAATTTGTGATACTTTTCATCTCAATGAATTCTTAAAGATGTCCACCATGTATTCCATCGAACCCATCGGCGTCATTGAGACACCGTACAAAGAAAAGTTTGCAGTTCCGCGCCAACCACGCTTAGTACCAGAGGCTAAAGCACGCGTAAAACTGTTAGGTGCAGCAAATAGCCCTGAAGCAGTGCGTGGGCTAGAACAGTTCTCTCACGTTTGGTTGTTGTTTCTATTTGATCAGAATCTGGAAGCTGGTTGGAAACCAACTGTACGTCCGCCACGATTAGGCGGCAATGAACGAATTGGTGTCTTTGCCTCGCGCTCGACTTTCCGTCCAAACGGAATCGGAATGTCAGCCGTTGAAGTGAAAGGAGTCACTAAGCAAGGCGATCAAATCTATCTTGATTTAGGCAGTGTAGATCTCGTGGATGGGACACCGATTGTGGATATTAAGCCTTATATCCCCTATTCGGATTCTATTTCGGAAGCACAAGGCGGATACGCAGACCAAGAGCCAGAAAAGTCACAAGTCACCTTTTCTGCTCAAGCATTAGCAACGATAGAAAATCGATCCGATACTGACTATGTAAGATCAGTCATTGAACAAGTTCTGGCACAAGATCCTCGCCCTGCATATAAGAAAAACAAACCGGACGACAAAGAATATGCGGTAAATTTGTTCGACTTGAACGTAAAGTTCACAGCAACAAGCAACTTAATAACGGTTACCGCTATTGAAAGCTTTTGACAAACGCAATTGGCTGATATTATAGACGGCTAACAAATTTCCCTTTCGGGAACTCCCATACTCCTGCTTATTCAAGCTTGAGTATCTAACTTAAATAAACGGATAAATTTAATGCGTACCAGTAATTATCTTCTTTCTACTCTGAAGGAGACTCCAAACGACGCAGAAGTAGTGAGCCACCAGCTCATGCTACGTGCAGGTATGATCCGTAAGCTGGCTTCAGGTTTATACACCTGGCTACCTACTGGTCTACGTGTACTGCGTAAAGTCGAAAACATCGTTCGTCAAGAAATCGACAATGCAGGCGCAGTCGAAACTTTGATGCCCGTTGTTCAGCCGTTTGAACTATGGGAAGAGACAGGCCGCAGCGAAAAGATGGGCCCTGAGCTACTTCGCTTTACTGACCGTCATGTTCGTCCGTTTGTACTTAGCCCAACCGCTGAAGAAGTGATCACTAGCCTTGTTCGCAATGAAGTGAGCTCTTACAAACAGCTTCCGCTAAATCTGTACCAAATCCAAACTAAATTTCGTGACGAACGACGCCCACGTTTTGGCGTAATGCGTTCACGTGAATTCTCAATGATGGATGCGTACAGCTTTGACATTGATAAAGACGGACTACAAAAGTCATACGACGCAATGCACGATGCTTACTGTAAAGCATTCGATCGCATGGGTCTGGATTACCGTCCTGTACTTGCAGATAGCGGTGCTATCGGTGGTAGCGGCTCTCAAGAGTTCCACGTACTGGCTGAAAGCGGCGAGGATATCATCGCATTTTCTAGCGAGTCAGATTACGCGGCAAACATTGAAAAAGCAGAAGCACTAGCTCCAGCCTCTGAGGCTGCGGCACCAACACAAGAAATGACGTTGGTTGATACGCCAAACGCGAAAACAATCGCTGAATTGGTTGAGCAGTTCGAACTACCAATTGAAAAAACAGTGAAAACACTGTTTGTGAAAGCATCTGACGAAGTTGATGCGCCAATCATCGCGCTTATTATTCGTGGTGATCATGAACTGAACGAAGTGAAAGCAGAAAACCTTCCTCAGGTTGCAGCTCCACTGGAAATGGCATCTGAAGAAGAAATTCGTGCGCTTATCGGTGCAAGCCCAGGTTCACTTGGCCCTGTTGGCCTTAAACTGCCGTTCATTGTTGACCGCAGCGTTGCGGTAATGAGCGACTTCGGTGCGGGCGCGAACATCGATGGCAAACACTACTTCGGTATTAACTGGGGTCGTGATGTAGAGCTTGGCCAAGTTGAAGACCTACGTAACGTTGTGGAAGGTGACCCAAGCCCATGTGGCAAGGGCATTATCCAGCTTAAGCGTGGTATCGAAGTTGGCCATATCTTCCAACTAGGTAACGCTTACTCCGCAGCGATGAACTGTGGTGTACTGGGTCCTGATGGTAAGAACGTCATCCTAGAAATGGGTTGTTACGGTATCGGTATCACTCGCGTAGTAGCGGCTGCTATTGAGCAAAACCATGACAAATACGGCATCATCTGGCCAGATGCAATCGCACCATTCCAGGTTGCGATCGTTCCAATGAACATGCACAAGTCAGAAGAAGTAAAAGAAGCCGCTGAGAAGTTGTACGCTGAGCTAACGGCAATGGGCATCGAAGTACTATTTGATGATCGTAAAGAACGCCCAGGTGTAATGTTCTCTGATATGGAGCTTATTGGTGTACCGCATACCATTATTATCGGTGACCGCTCGATGAAAGAAGGCAACTTCGAATACAAGAACCGTGCTACTGGTGAGAAAACGCCAGTCGCAATGACTGATATTATCGAGCACGTAAAAGCTCAACTAAAGTAAGCGCTCGACGAGTTCGCATTTGAAGTAATTTCAAATAATTAGAAAGGGTTGGCTTCGGTCAGCCCTTTTTTATTACTGGGCAACCTTACTACTCCCCTTTAGATCTATTCACTTTGTTAATCTTTGGTTCAGCTTCTTGCTATTAAACTGATTTCATCATCTAAAGGAGGTCAGTTATGGATTTAAAAAGTCTTCTAAACCAAGCACTCAAATCAGACTTACTCAAGCAAGGGGCTGATGCGTTAGGTAAACAAACTAACAACATCAAACCCTCATCAAACTCAAGTAGCCTGAAAACGCTAGGAGCAGGTGCCGTTGGCGGAGGCCTTATCGGTATGCTGATGGGCTCGAAGAAAAGTAAAAAAATGACCAAGAAAATAGGCTCGGGCGCATTAAAAGTCGGTGGCGCTGCTGCGCTTGGAGCATTAGCCTACAAAGTTTATAACGACTGGCAAGCCAAACAGTCCGGTCAAGGTGTTCAAGAAACCTTTGACCCCGATGACAGTAAACACAGTGTCTTAATTTTAAAAGCAATGATTGGAGCTGCAAAAGCTGATGGTCACGTTGATGAAGAGGAAATGGCGCGCATTGAACAAGCTCTCGCGGATATGGGCGCAGATGAGCACGTTCGTCACCTCGTTCAGCAAGAGTTAAACAAACCGCTTGATCCTGCTGAAATTGCTAATCAGGCGACCTCTCCTCAACAAGCGTCAGAAATTTACCTGGCGTCTTTGATCGTCGCTGATGAACAAAACTTTATGGAAAAAGCGTATCTGCAAGAACTAGCAAAACAACTTCAACTTTCACCAGAAGTCACTCAGCAGTTAGAAGCACAAATGCAGTGATTAAATCTCGCTCAAGCAAACCTTCAACTTGAGCCAAAACAACTCTGTACTTTGAGTTTCAAATCCGCTGTGTGTATATTGAGATAAGTTATCATTTAGTGGAAACAAAACATGCAAGTATACGGCTGTTGTGAACTGGTTCGTGAGCTTTATGCTCAGATTGGTAGTGGCGATCAAGCTTATATTCCCCAAGCAATTTCATGTGCAGTTAAAGCACTGAACGATGTTGCAGCGGATGAGTCCCTGCCTAAAGAAGTGCGTGAAAAAGCGGCATTTGCTGCGGCAAACCTACTGATTTCAGATTTTGAGGATAAGTAATGAATCTAGCGAACTTTGAATCTATGGACCCTGTCATGCTGATGAGCATTGTGAATATGAAGCTACGCGATGACTTCGGTGGTGACTTAGATAAACTGGTGGCTTTCTTCGATATCGAGCGCACAGCACTGGAGACAAAACTGGCTTCTGCTGGTTTTGACTTTCTTCCAGAAGCAGGACAATTCCGTTAATCAACACCATTCTTGGCGGATAACCGAAACGAGAATAACCAATATGAAAAAGGGCTTGATGAGTTACCATCAAGCCCTTTTCTTTTATTCGATAGGCGTCTCGGTTAGCCAAATGAAGCCCAGATGACTGTCGCCACAAGAATTGGACATACAAACTTCACATACGCAGGCCATAACTTACCAAACCAACCTTGCGTAAACTCCGGGCAACCTTGCTCAAGCTCTTTGATTTTTGAGTTGCGATTCCATACCCAACCACCAAATAAGCAGAATAAGAGCGCAGCGGTTGGTTGTAGATATTGAGTAGCAACCGTCGCGACCATACCAAATAGAGCACCAAAATTATAAACAATCACCACACTGAACAAAGCAATGAGACCACCTAAAACCCAGCTCGTTGCGCTGCGCTTAGTATTGAAGCGCTCACTCACTAAAGCCACTGGACACTCTAACATTGAAATGGAAGACGTTAGCGCCGCAATCGTCAGCAATAAGAAGAACACAATAGAGAATAATTGACCAAGCAAACCTAAACTATCAAACATTAGTGGCAATACCGTAAACACTAACGTATCTGAGCTTAAGAGAGAGCCATCTTCTGCATAGATTTGAACGCCCTTTTGCATTGCTACAAACATCGCTGGCATCACCACTAACCCTGCAATGAAAGCAACGGCAGTATCTACCATGGTCACGTTCATCGCCATCTTTGGTAGGTTTTCTTTCTTACTCAAGTAAGATCCGTAAATCAACATTGAGCAGCCACCGATCGTAAGCGAGAAGAAGCCCTGTCCCATTGCAGCAAGAATCAACTTGCGGTCCCATACCTTTTCAAAATCCGGCACTAGGTAATGTTTCAGACCTTCCATCGCACCGTTTTGCGTCATGATGTAAGCAAACAGTAGAGCAAACAGAACAAACAATGCTGGCATCAAACGTGTGGACCACTTCTCAATACCTTGTTTTACGCCACCTTGTACGATGAGAATCGTCAGTACATAAAAAGTAATGGTTCCGAACAAGTTACGTTCAACACTAAAGCCCTTTAGCCATTGAGTTGCAGCTTCTAACCCCATTAGATCTGTGATTGCACCCAGTAAAAAGCAGATCAACCAACCACCAACAATTGAATAAAACGCTAAGACAGCGCTTGGTACGCTTAAACCAATCCAACCCACAATGCCGCCGAGCTTTTTACCGGTAGGGTTATCTGTGATTGCACGCATACTGTCTACAGGGTTGGCTTGACCATGGCGACCAATCGCCATTTCAACCACCAGCATCGGAAATGCGACGATAAGAATCATCACCAAATAAACTAATAGGAAAGCACCACCACCATTACTGGCTGCTTGAGTTGGGAAGCCCCAAATATTGCCAAGGCCAACTGCGGCACCTGCGGCAGCTAAGATGAACCCGAGACGAGAGCCAAAATGCTCGCGAGGCTGAGAAGAGGTTTGCTGTGTCATACTACTCACACAAAAATATCATTGAACTAGCTAACTAGTACACTATAGCAATATTCACTATTCAACAAGAGCACCTCGGTTAAATCCTCGACAGTTGAAACAACTTGCAGTCATTCAGCTTGTAAATTTTAACGTACATCTCATATTCATCGCTCAAAAGCCTCGCGACTGTTGTTCGTTTTACGTGGCTGAATTTTACCAATCCTTCTGCCGTGAAGTGAGCCGAAAAATAATGAGCTCTGGTGTAAGGGACGAACTGTTCCTCGTGATACTGTGTCGAAAAGCAGAATATTGTGCTTCGCTTTTTCCCCCTAATGTCTATTTATCAGCTAGTTATTACTCTGTTCTCATTTATACCCATGATTCAAGGAGAGGAAAATGAAGGTCACCCTACTTTACGGAGCGATGGTTGTAGCACTCAGCGCCAGCTACCAAGCTCAAGCCTATAACTGTCAAAGTCTACCCGACTGGGACAGCACTGCGACTTATACATCGGGCGCTTTAGTAAAAACGCAAGGAGCCGCTTATGAGGCTGCATATTGGACGCAAGGCAATGACCCCGTGACCAACTCAGGATCTTGGGAAGCATGGAAAGCGTTAGGGCAATGCGATGGTGGAAGCAACAACTTATCACCAACGGTGTCGTTCTCCTCTCCAATAAACAACGCACAAATTCCCGAAGGCAGTGCGATCACTTTGTTAGCCAACGCAGCTGACGAAGATGGCCAAATCACACAAATTGAGTTTGTTGCAGGCAACCAAACCGTTGCTGTGGTAACTCAAGCACCATTCGAAGCTTCTTGGACAGCTATTGAAGGGATCTCGCAATTGACCGCAATTGCGACAGATAATGAGGGAGCCGTTAGCACCACGACGATTTCTATCCAAATTCAACCACAAGTCGAATTACCACCACCAAGCATTTCATTGACCAGCCCAGTAGGCACAGAAGTGCTTAATGTAGGCGATAACCTAACCGTAGCCGCTCAAGCTGACGATATTGATGGTGTGGTCACACAAGTTGAGTTCTTCGTAAACAATCAATCTGTCGCCATTGATACTAGTGCACCTTACGAGTATCAATGGACCGCGAGTCCAGGTACATACTCGTTCAAAGCACAAGCGACTGATGATACAAACCTCGCAACGATGAGCCAAGAAGTAGCGCTGGTTATTAGTAATGCAGAAACCGGAACAGGCGGATGTGCAGATGCAGTACCTTATGTGGCAGGCACAAGTTATCAAGCTGGCGACCTGGTTTCTCACTTCAACCAAAAATATCGTTGTGATGTTGCTGGTTGGTGCTCCTCGGATGCGACATGGGCTTACGAGCCTGGTGAAGGGCTATACTGGCAAGATGCTTGGAGTGGCCTAGGTGCTTGTTCGACACCACCGCAAGTTACCATTACGGCACCAACGGATGGACAAGTCGTGCTCGCTGGCAGCAATAACGAAATCACGGCAAACGCAAGCGATGCTGATGGCACAGTCACGCAAGTTGAGTTTTTTGCGAACAACACCAGCTTAGGGGTCACCACTCAAGCGCCATATTCCGTTACTTGGAACGCCACACTTATTGGCGCTAACCAGCTTAAAGCCGTCGCAACCGATAATGATAACAACACGTCAGAGTCCCTGGTTGGTGTGGAAGTCAGCGATAAAGATTTGGTCGTCTCTCTGACTTCACCAAGCAGCGGTCAGACCGCCGGATTAGGCAAAAGCCTCGCATTAAGCGCCGATGTAACGTCTTTAACTTCAGGCATTAAACACGTTGATTTCATGATCAACGGCTCTATTGTTGCAACCGATACCACGGCACCTTACACAGCCAACTGGACACCAACTGCACTTGGTAACTTTACTGTTAGCGCCCAAGCTGTGGATTTGTCAGGAAGCAATGCATTGTCTGACGCCGCAGCAATAACGGTGGTTGAGCAAGTAGATAAACGCCATAAACTCATCGGTTACTGGCACAATTTTGTAAATGGAGCGGGCTGTCCAATTCGTCTAGCGGATATGGCAGATGCTTGGGATGTGATTGATATTGCCTTTGCTGAAAATGATCGCAACAGTGATGGCACCGTGCACTTTAATCTATATTCAGGCGATATTTACAGCGATTGTCCAGCACTCGATCCAACACAATTCAAGCAGGACATGGCAGCGCTTCAAGCTAAAGGTAAGAAGTTTGTTCTCTCTCTTGGCGGCGCAGAAGGCACGATTACGCTGAATACCGACCAAGATTAAGCCAACTTTGTCTCTAGCCTAACAGGTCTTATCGCTGAGTGGGGCTTTGATGGTCTAGATGTGGATTTAGAGAGTGGTTCTAACTTAGTTCATGGCTCGCAAATTCAAGCTCGCCTTGGTCGTGCTTTGCTTCAAATAGAGCAAAACATGGGTGGCGATATGTACCTAACCATGGCGCCTGAGCACCCTTATGTTCAAGGTGGTTATGTGGCTTACAGCGGTATTTGGGGGGCGTACATCCCTGTGATTAACGAGACACGCAGCACGCTCGACTTGCTTCACGTCCAGTTATATAACAACGGTGGTTTACCAAACCCATACTTGCCAAGCAGTGCACCAGAAGGCTCTGTGGATATGATGGTAGCGCAATCTAAAATGCTTATCGAAGGTTTTGAGTTGGCCGACGGCACTCAATTTGCACCATTGCGCGATGATCAAGTCGCAATCGGTTTACCTTCAGGTCCTAGCTCGGCAAATTCAGGGCAGGCTCCAACACAGAATATTATCAACGCACTAGATTGTTTAACCAAAGGCACTTCATGTGGCACCGTTAAACCAGCGTACCATTACCCGAATTATGCAGGAGTAATGACATGGTCTATCAACTGGGATCAGCATGATGGCTTTAACTTCTCAAAACCTGTCGGCGATAAGCTCACCGAGATGAATGCGCAATAAGCTATCAAAGAATAAGCGAGTAAAACGCAAAGAGAGCACAATAGTGCTCTCTTTCTTTATCTCATCGAGTTTTTGCTTTTTAATGAGTAATTAAATCGTAAATACTCGGTAATCTTTTAGCTCAGGGATTTTCTTCAACAGATCGTTTTCTTGCCCTGCCATGTCATCCAGCGAATCGCACAAGTCTTCTGCTTGTTGTTCTACCTCTTTCGAATGCTCGGCTAAACGCTCTTCTACTTTCGCGCTGAGTTCAGCCATACTCTCTGATAATGCAGTGAGGTTTATCCCTCCCTCTTCCTTCATTTTTTTCGATAAAGCATCCAACGAACTGGCTAAAAACTCTTTATTGAAGATCTCTTGTGCTTTTGCAAAGTCTTCAGTCCACCCTTGTGTCATAGACTCAAAACTCTCCGCAGGCAGGATGAAATCACCATCTTTGTAGTAACGTGATTCAACATCAGCGAAAAAGTCCTTTACTGCGACTTTTACATTATCAAACGCACCAGGTGCATCGAGGCTTTCCGCAACATCATCAATAATATCATTCGCAAGCGCTAAACCATCACTCGCCAATTGCTTTGCTTGTGGAATATACGCGTTCATTTTTTCGCGATAGTCTTCAATTGCCGCTTTTTGGTCGGCATTGAGTTCAATTAGCTCACCTTTGATGAAGAGGTTGTTATCCTCATCCACGACAGCTTTATCACCTGTCGTTTGGCGAATTTCCAAGCTTTGCCCATCCATACGGACTTCATTATTGATGTCCACACGACACTGCGCTGCATAACCAGTAGCACTGACCATCAGCAATGAGAGTGTAAAAAGCTTTTTCATGTCATTCTCTTTTATTTAACATTACTCGTGTTAAACATAACACTGAGTAATACATGAGATGTCAGCAAATCGTCACGACTTCGTAACAAGTTGTTTTATCTCCTATTTTCACGTCAACCTCATCACCCTCTTCTTTCCCGAACAACGCTCGACCCAGAGGAGATTTGGCTGTTAAGACAAAGACTTCCAGAGTCTGATATTGAACAGTCAAACCACCAGAGCAAGGGCCTACAAAGAAGTGCTTTTCGATCAAATTCTCATCTGCGAGAACAACGTAAGCACCAACACCAACAGGCGCATTCTTAAAGTTACGAGTCACTAAAGAACGATATTGACGCAACTCCTCTTCACTATCTTGAATTCGCATGGCTTGTCCATGAGCAAGATACGCGGCTTCAAGTGCCAATGTATCGTACTTGTGCTCGGGAACAGTTTCTTCATCTGTGGCGGCATCGATAGCTCGCTGAGCCGATGAATGGGCAACTTGAAGTTTTTCTTCCAGATGTTGGATGATAATTTGGACTAAGTCAGCTTTGTTCATACTTTTAGGACGCGCGTTTAGTATTCGGGGTGTGTTAATGTAGCCAAGTTTACCATCAAAGAAAGGTTTCCCTATTATGCAAAGTGACTCGCTGCATCAAACACTTCAATCTGTATTTGGTTTTGACTCATTACGCCAAGGTCAGCAACCCGTTATTGAAGCCGTTATGAATGGTTACTCTGCTGCGGCAATCTTTCCTACAGGCTCGGGGAAGTCACTCTGTTATCAACTACCTGCAACCATATTACCCAACCTTACGTTGGTGATCTCTCCGTTGTTGGCGTTAATGAAGGATCAACTGAGCTTTTTACAAAGTAAAGGAATCGCGGCCGCTTCTATCGATAGCAGTCAAAGTAGAGAAGAAGCACAACAGGTCATGGCTGGCGTGAAGAATGGACAAATCAAAATCTTGATGATTTCTGTTGAGCGACTAAAAAATGAGCGTTTTCGTGAATTCATTCGCCAAGTACCGATTTCTTTGATGGTCATTGATGAAGCGCACTGTATTTCCGAATGGGGGCATAACTTTCGTCCAGATTATCTCAAACTACCGCAATATCAACGTGAACTGAACATCCCACAGTCTTTACTTCTCACCGCAACGGCAACGCCTGCAGTTATTGAAGACATGCAAAAAAAGTTCGATATTTCCAGTGAACATATTACCGTTACAGGCTTCTACCGCTCTAATCTGGATATCTCGGTGATCCCGTGTGAGGAAACAAAGAAACAAGAACAGCTCAGTGAGATCATCGCCTCTTCACCTAAGCTTCCGACCATCGTATACGTGACGCAGCAGCAAACAGCAGAACGAGTAGCAAAGTCATTAATCAATATTGGCATTAACGCTCACGCATACCACGCTGGCATGAAAAGCGACGTTCGTGAACAAATCCAACAGCAGTTCATGGATGGCCAAATTGACTGTATTGTTGCAACGATTGCATTTGGTATGGGGGTCGATAAATCTGATATTCGACGCGTCATTCACTTCGACTTACCCAAATCAATCGAGAACTACGCACAAGAGATTGGACGTGCAGGCAGGGACGGGCAACGCTCGGAGTGCATTCTGCTAGGCAATACGTCCGGCCTAACGGTGTTGGAGAATTTTGTCTATGGTGACACACCAGAATTTACGTCAATTAACTATGTAGTCGAGCAAGCGAAAGAACATGCTCCACAATGGGAGGTAGTGCCACTGCGTTTGTCGCGTGAAAGTAATATCCGCCAATTGCCACTCAAAACCTTGTTGGTTTATTTGGAGCTACATAACGTCATTGAAGCAAAGTACAGTTACTTTGCGGAATATCGGTTTAAGTTTTTGCACGATCAGCAATTTATTGTGAATCAATTTCAAGGCGAGCGACGTCAATTTGTGGAGGCTATTTTTTCCTGCTCACAAAAAGCCAAAGTGTGGTGCCAAGTTGATCTAGAAGCGCTATGGATGAACTATCAATCGGAACGCAGCCGAGTTGTCGCAGCGCTCGACTATTTTCACCAGAACGGCTGGATAGAACTAGAGAGCAAACAACTGACGGACGTGTACTCAGTTATGCCAACCAAACAGAGCTCGGATGTTTTAATCCAACAACTGTCTGAACTGTTCCAATCCAAAGAAAGCAAAGATATCGAAAGAATCCACACCATGCTGCACTTGTTCCAGTCCGAGCACTGTTTGAGCTCACAATTGGCGAACTACTTTGCGGATCACGATGCACCAAAGCAATGTGGTCACTGCTCCGTGTGTCGTGGTCACGTCGCCACATTCACAGCACCAGAACCTGAAGATATTGAACAATCTCAAGTATCGATATGGGCGCGGGAGTTTATTCAGCTTTCCCCATCGGCCATCAGTAATGATGCCGTTGCTCGCTTCTTGTGCGGAATCAGCACTCCTTTGATTAGCCAGCTAAAAGCCTCAAAGCTAGCAGGTTATGGTGCAATGGCAAATGTAAGTTTTGAGCAGGTATTAACGCAGGTAGAAACGGTAAGGGCCTAAAAAAAGCTCAATTGACGCGCTTGGTCTTCGGGCTTGAGCATCACGTTCAAGCCTAAAAGGCGAATTTCCCGTCCATTTTGGCGTTTAAGAATATCTCTTAGCAAGGTCTTGAAGTCCTCAAGCTCTAATTGCGGATGGATGTGCTCAATTGTTGTCAGTTGAAAGTCGGCAAATTTGACTTTAATACCTTGTTTAATAATCGACTTATCTGGGCTTGCACGCTCTAAACGTTTCTCGAGTTCAGGATAAAGTTTCTCCTCAATCACTTGCCAACATTCATCATAGGTTGCGATGTTCTGGCTGAATGTCCTTTCCACACCGACGGACTTTCTCTCGCGCTCAACAACGACTTCTCGATTATCAATTCCATGGCTTCGCTGCCATAAGGAGGCACCCTGACGACCAAACTGCCTCAACAACTCTCTATAGTCACTGTTTTTAATGTCCTCACATCGATAAAAACCGGCTTGGTGGAGCTTCTCAAGACTCACCTTCCCCACACCAGGAATGTTCTCTAGCGGAAGACTATCGATAACCTCTTGGACTTTCTCTGGCGGAATCACAAACTGACCGTTGGGCTTGTTCATGTCTGACGCGACCTTGGCAAGAAACTTTATCGGAGCAATGCCCGCCGATGCCGTCAACCCAAGTTCACTCCAGATATCGCGGCGAATTGACTCTGCGATCAACGTAGCGGAGCCACGGCAAGCTGTCGAGTCCGTGACATCGAGGTATGCTTCATCCAATGAGAGAGGTTCAATGATAGGCGTATAACGCTCAAAAATAGCACGAATCTGCTGAGAGACTTGCTTATATACATGCATTCTACCGGGCACAACCAACAAATGAGGACAGAGTTGCAGCGCGCGCGCCGTTGACATTGCACTGCGAACACCATATTTACGCGCATCATAATTACAGGTGCTAATCACTCCACGCTGCTTTTCATGTCCGCCAACAGCGAGTGCAATGCCACGGTAACTGGGGTTATCTCTCATCTCTACGGCAGCATAAAAACAATCCATATCGACATGAATAATTTTTCTAATTCGATCTGACATAGCCATCAAAGCACTGTTCAAAAAAACAGTATAAATCAAATCTACCTGAAGAGAAATGGGCGTGTTTAAGCGAACGTCAATCTCGAAGCATTACGTCCAATTGATCGACTAATTCGGCCCAATCTGCATCTTCTTCGATGGCTTGTTTTAGAAAGTTCGCCTGTGACATCGTCCAAAAGCTAGCTTCATGTAAAGGAGCAGAATCTCTTTTGTGTCGATGTTGATTAATAAAATCTTTCATTTCTTGAGGAGAGCTACCGAGGCCCAGTTGTTGAAATAGCTCAGCCATACCATGTTGATGCATTTCCATACTACTTTCTCCCTACGTTAGCTAAACATAATTATATAACTAAGACAGGAATAATGATGTGATGTTAACGGATGCGTGTCAAACATTTGAGTAGTTGTTCTACTTTTGGTTGACATGTGTTTTTTGATGGCGATAAGTTTAATTTTAGTTATCATTGATTTTAAACAATTAATTTTGGGGACTGCGCTTGAGTAATAAGATTCTGGTTGTTGAAGATAGTCGTGCATTTAAAAACTTTCTTTGCCAAACAATAAGCCAAGCTGGTTATGAGGTCATCGCAGCGGAAAGCTACGCGGAGGCAAAGAACTTGTTATCTTCAGCACAGGACCTCTTCTGTGCGGTTTTAGACTATTGTTTACCGGATGCTCAAGATGGCGAGATTATTGACCTCGTTTTGGAACATGGTCATCGTGTCATTGTTTTAACGGCTCGATTTCAAGAAGACACTCGCGAAAAGATGCTTGCAAAAGGTGTCCTCGACTATATTTTGAAAGACAGCATGGCGTCCGTTTCCTATCTATTACCACTCCTCAAGCGACTAACCAACAATCAACAACACAAATGTTTAGTCGTTGATGATTCACACACCGTAAGAAGACACATTGCCCAACTTTTGGAGCATCAATATATTCAGACGTTGGAAGCTGACAATGGGCAAAAAGCCCTAGAGCTTGTCGAGCAAAATCCAGATATCACTCTCGTTTTAACCGACCATGATATGCCCGTTAAAGATGGCATTACTATGGTGCGTGAATTACGTCGGAAGTGGGATAAAAATCAATTAGCCATTCTCGGCTTGTCGGGTAGTAACTCTAAGACCATGACGGCTAGGTTTCTAAAAGCAGGGGCCAATGACTTTTTATACAAGCCATTTAATCAAGAAGAATTTTTTTGCCGTATTCACCAACTGTTAGATATCAAAGACGCAACATCTGAACTGTTTAAAATGGCAAATCAAGATGCGCTAACGGGCTTATGGAACCGCCGCTTTCTGTTTGAGCAACCCCATGTAGAAAACGCTCAAAGAAACATCGCGATGCTTGATATCGATTTCTTTAAGCAAGTAAATGATACACACGGACATGAGGGCGGCGATGCAGTGTTAGTCATGATAGCGAATATTCTAAAAATCTATTTTCCAAATGATATTGTCGCTAGGCTTGGTGGCGAGGAGTTTTGTATTCAAGCCAGTGGCGACTATGACGGCTTTCTAACACGCTTAGAACAAATGAGACAGCGCATAGAAAAAACGCCAATAACTTATTTGGACAAAAACATTCTTGTGACCGCGAGTATTGGTGTAAGCAACATCGAGGGGGAGCTGGAACAACAAATAAAAGTGGCGGATGAGCGACTTTACATGGCCAAAGAGAACGGACGTAACCAAATCATTTCTTCGTCCTAATGACTATCAGTGTGGTCTTGCTCTGTAACATGAGAGAAAGAAACAACAAAACACGGTATTGGGCTCTTTCTCGGACATCTGAGCTTTGGTTAGCTGCCTAAAAATAAAGCTCAGCAGAACGCTGAGCTTTATCACTTTCTTAGTACGATTAACCAATACTAAGCAATTCTATCTTTTTCCCACGCCGCCAATTTCTCAGCACGCGCAGCCTCGCGCGCTTCACGTTTTTTACGCGCATCGCAGGGTTCTGGACAATTACACACTTTTTCGATACCAACTGCCCCTAAGCCACCGCAGCTACCTTTCACGACTTTCTTTTGGAAAATGTATCCGACAGCCATTGCAGTGATTACCGCGACAAACACAGCAAAGGTAATTAGAAATGTATTCATAAAAACATGCTCACTTCTGTTGTTATTTCTTCATGAATGGCTTGTATGCTTCCGAAGCCAACTCTTTAAAACCATCTTCCGTTTTCACAATCATGAAAACAGGAATATTATTTTCGTTCGCAATTGCCATGCCTTTGTCTTCACCTAGCACCATAAGACCAGTTGCAAGACCATCAGCAGTCATCGACGATTTATCTAATACCGTTACAGACACCACTTTATGATGAATTGGTTTGCCTGTTCGTGGATTAATAATATGAGAGTATCTCACACCATTACTCTCAAAGTAATTACGATAGTCACCACTTGTTGCAATTGCCATGTCGCCTGGTTCAATAATTTCTTGAATTGAACGTTCATCAACGGTCGGTTTTTCAATTGCGATACGCCAAGGCACACCTTCACGATTGACACCTTTGAGACGCATTTCACCGCCAACTTCAACCATAAAGTTCTGTACCCCTTCAGATTGAAGGTAGTCAGCAACCACGTCAACCCCCCAACCTTTCGCAATTGTCGATAGGTCGACGTACAAGTTAGGAAGATCTTTGGACAGCTTATTACCATCAACAGATAGGTGATGAATACCGGTATTTGCTTTACGAGCAGCGAGTTCTTCGTCGGTTGGAACTACATCTGGACGAGCTTCTGGACCAAACCCCCACAGGTTAACTAGAGGGCCGACAGTCACATCCAACGCACCTAAAGTAAGACCGTTAAGACGAATTGCTTCTTTCACTACCGTTGCTGTTTGTGTCGAAACTATAAATGGCTCGCTCGTTTGATGCTGGTTAAAACGACTTAACTCTGAGTCGTCACGATAGGTCGACATTTGGTCATTAACCTCTTCCAATAAGCGATCAATTTCTGTCTGCATCGCTTTTGGCGTTGGAATACCATCTTGCTCGATATACTTGATGTTGTAAGAAGTCCCCATGGTAGGGCCACTTAAATGAATTTGATCTGCAGGCTGCTCACAGCCAGCCAAAATCAATAGAGAAGCAAATGCAACAAGCCACTTTTTCACTTGTTAACTCCCAATGTTGTTGAATTGATATGGGAAATAGGATCAATCCTTTCAATCCGATTACCTATATCAACTGTTGAGTATCAGTTTTATGTCTATAAAAAATAATGGCTAGCTCTCTTGGAGAGCTAGCCATAGATTCAATCACTTGGAGGAATTAACCACCGAAGTCATCTAGTAGGATGTTTTCATCCTCTACACCTAGATCTTTCAGCATGCCGATTACAGCAGCGTTCATCATAGGTGGACCACACATGTAGTATTCACAGTCTTCTGGCGCTTCGTGATCACGTAGGTAGTTCTCGTAAAGAACGTTGTGAATAAAGCCAGTGTAACCATCCCAGTTATCTTCTGGAAGTGGATCAGACAGTGCACAGTGCCATACGAAGTTGTCATTCTCAGCTTGTAGCATATCGAAATCTTCTACGTAGAACATTTCACGCTTAGAACGTGCGCCGTACCAGAAAGACATCTTACGCTTAGAGTGCAGACGCTTAAGTTGGTCGAAGATGTGTGAGCGCATTGGAGCCATACCAGCACCACCACCAACGAATACCATTTCTGCATCTGTATCTTTCGCAAAGAACTCACCAAATGGACCAGAAATAGTACACTTGTCGCCTTCTTTTAGAGACCAGATGTACGAAGACATGATGCCTGGTGGTACGTCTGGGTTGTTCGGCGGCGGAGTTGCGATACGAACGTTAAGCATGATGATACCGTGCTCTTCTGGGTAGTTAGCCATAGAGTATGCACGAATGGTCTCTTCATTAACTTTAGACTCGTAGCGGAAAAGGTTGAACTTCTCCCAGTCTTCACGGTATTCCTCAGGAATATCGTAGTCTGCGTATTTCACGTGGTGAGCAGGAGCTTCAATCTGGATGTAACCACCAGCACGGAAAGGTACTGATTCGCCATCTGGAATTTGTAGCTTAAGCTCTTTGATGAATGTCGCTTTGTTATCGTTAGAGATAACAGTACATTCCCACTTCTTAACGCCGAAGATTTCTTCAGGAAGCTCGATATCCATGTCAGTTTTCATTGCAACCTGACACGCTAGACGCTCACCTTCACGCGCTTCACCTTTAGTAATATGGTCAAGCTCGGTTGGTAGGATGTCGCCACCACCTGATTTAACTTTTACGCGACACTGACCACATGAGCCACCGCCACCACAAGCAGAAGATACGAATACGCCAGCACCTGCTAGAGCACTCAGTAGCTTACCACCTGGTTGTGTAACGATCGCCAGAGAAGGGTCATCGTTCACAGAAATTGTAATGTCACCTGTTGGTACAAGCTTAGACTTAGCGAAAAGAATCACTAGTACTAGTGCAAGTACGATCAGAGTAAACATCACTACACCAAGAATAATGTCCATTGACTATTCCTTAATTGTTGCGGTTTACCCGACTTACAGTTGAACACCAGAGAAAGACATAAAGCCTAACGCCATAAGACCTACAGTGATAAATGTGATACCAAGACCACGTAGACCTGGAGGTACGTCAGAGTACTTCATCTTCTCACGGATACCTGCAAGAGCAACGATTGCTAGCATCCAGCCCACACCAGAGCCGAAACCGTAAACGATCGATTCAGCAAAGTTGTAGTCACGTTGTACCATGAAAGATACACCACCGAAGATTGCACAGTTTACTGTGATCAGCGGTAGGAAGATGCCTAGCGCGTTGTACAAAGGTGGGAAGAAACGGTCTAGGACCATCTCTAGAATCTGTACAAGTGCTGCAATTACACCGATAAAGGTGATGAAGTTTAGGAAGCTAAGGTCCACGCCCTCAACTAACGCGTTCTCTCTCAGAACTAGGTTGTATACCAGGTTATTCACAGGAACAGCGATAGTCAGTACTACCACAACTGCAACACCTAGGCCGAAAGAGGTCTTAACCTTCTTAGATACGGCAAGGAAAGTACACATACCTAGGAAGAAAGACAGAGCCATGTTTTCGATGAAAATCGATTTAACTAACAGACTAATGTAATGTTCCATGACGTCCTTACTCCTTCGCTTCTACTTGTTCTGGTTTCAGAATACGGATTACCCAGATAAGGAAGCCGATTAGGAAGAATGCTGATGGTGCTAGTAGCATTAGGCCGTTAGGCTGGTACCAACCACCGTTGCTCACTAGAGGTAGAACTTCTAGACCAAATAGTTTGCCTGAGCCAAATAGCTCACGGAAGAAACCTACAGTGATAAGAACGAAGCCGTAACCTAGACCATTACCAATACCGTCAATAAGAGATGGTACTGGCGCAGACTTCATTGCGAATGCTTCAGCACGACCCATTACGATACAGTTAGTGATAATCAGACCAACGAATACAGATAGCTGTTTAGAGATATCGTATAGGTAAGCTTTTAGCACTTGGTCTACCACGATTACTAACGATGCGATGATTGCCATCTGAACGATGATACGCACACTGTTAGGAATGTGGTTACGGATCAATGAAACAGAGAAGTTAGACAACGCAGTTACAAATGTTACCGCTAGTGTCATTACAAAAGCTGTTTCTAGTTTAGTTGTTACTGCAAGAGCAGAACATACACCAAGAACTTGTAGCGCGATTGGGTTGTTATCCAATACTGGCGCTAGAATGCTCTTTTTAACGTTTTGTGCACTAGACATTAGTTAAGTTCTCCGTCACGAACTTTTGCTAGGAAAGGACCAAAGCCCATATCACCTAACCAGAAGTCAAATGTGTGTTGAACACCATTACTAGTGAGCGTCGCTCCTGATAAGCCATCAACACCGTGCTCAGAACCTTGCGGTGCGCCGCCTTTCACGACCTTAATCGCTGGCTGGTGATCTTCATTGTACAATTTCTTGCCAATGAATTGATCGCGCCATGAAGGGTTCTCTACTTCACCACCAAGTCCAGGAGTTTCACCTTGCTCGTAGTAAGTAATAGCAGACACAGTGTTACCATCAGTTTCAACGGCTACAAAGGCATACATCATCGACCATAGTCCTTTACCGTGCATAGGCAGGATAACTTTTTGGACTTCATCTTGATCTTTTACAAGGTACACCACTGCTGTATTCGCGCGACGACGGATATCAGCTACGTCTTCTTCTGGTGTCAATGCGATTGAACGTTCTGCATCTTTTGATGCTTCACGTTGATCGTACGTAGATGCATTACCCTCAGTAAAGTTACCTGTTTCAAGGTCTACTAGACGAGGTTCGATGTACTCAGCAAATAGCTCTGGTACTTTCTTACCGTTTGCGTCAATGCCTGCAACTTCAACGATCTTTGATTGCTTATCTAGGACAGCGTTAGCTTTTTGCTTATCACGCAGACCTACTGCTGCTGTTGATACGATGATTGAACAAACAAGGCTCAACCCGATAACAACACCCAGCGTCTTTTTAATGCTGTCGTTATTACTTGCCATAGCGTGCTAGTCTCCGCTTGATGTTCTTCTCAATCACTACATGGTCGAACAGAGGTGCGAATAGGTTCGCGAATAGAATCGCCAGCATCATACCTTCTGGGTACGCTGGGTTAACTACACGGATCATCACACACATTGCACCAATCAGGATGCCGTACCACCATTTACCTTTGCTAGTAAATGACGCTGATACTGGGTCCGTTGCCATGAAGAACATACCGAATGCAAAACCACCTAGAACTAGGTGCCAGTGCCATGGCATATTAAACATTGGATTAGTGTCAGAACCGATCACGTTAAACAGAGTCGATACTGCGATCATACCGATCATTACACCCGCAATGATGCGCCATGAAGCGATTCGCATGTAAACGATCATCGCTGCACCGATCATTAGAGCTAGAGTCGATACTTCACCAATTGAACCAGGGATGTTACCGATGAACGCATCCATCCAAGTGATAGGAGCGCCAGTTACTGTGTTAACTAGAGCACCGTTACCACCTTGAGCCCATTGGCTAAGAGCAGTTGCACCAGAGAAGCCGTCAGCTGCAGT
Organism: Vibrio sp. 2096; assembly: GCF_033339595.1. NCBI lineage: Bacteria > Pseudomonadati > Pseudomonadota > Gammaproteobacteria > Vibrionales > Vibrionaceae > Vibrio > Vibrio sp. 2096. The sequence continues at coordinate 287,151 of NZ_JAWOUX010000005.1, read as the reverse complement.
CCATACTACGTCACCCGAAATTTGCGCTGGGTAAGCGAAGAATAGAAATGCACGACCTGCAAGTGCAGGGTTAAGGAAGTTACGACCTGTACCACCGAAGATCTCTTTTGCTACAACAACACCAAATGTGATACCTAGCGCCGCTTGCCATAGAGGTAGCGTTGGTGGAACGATAAGTGCGAATAAGATAGAAGTTACAAAGAAACCTTCGTTAACTTCGTGCTTACGCACCATACAGAACAACACTTCCCAGAAACCACCAACAATAAATACTGTTGCGTAGATTGGCAGGAAGTAAGTCGCACCTAGTAGCATCTTACTGCCAACACCCGCTTCCGCACCAATAGTGCCGCCAAGCATTTCTGTTAGCCAGTAGTGCCAGTTACCTGCGATAACTGTCGCTAGTTGGTCACCAGCGTACATGTGGTTAAGTGCTGCAATAGCTTGGCCACCTGCGTTGTACATACCCCAGAACATTGCTGGGAATACCGCAAACCAAACCATGATCATGATACGTTTTAGGTCAACGCTATCACGAACGTGCGAGCTTTTATTTGTTACGATACCTGGCGTGTAAAAAACTGTTGCTACAGCTTCGTACAGGGCAAACCATTTTTCGTGTTTGCCACCAGGCTCAAAATGATGCTCGATGTCTTCAAGAAACTTTTTAAGAGCCATGAAAATTACCCTTCCTTCTCGATAGTATCTAGGCATTCACGGAGTAACGTACCGTACTCGTACTTACCTGGACATACAAAGGTACACAATGCTAGATCTTCTTCATCCAGTTCAAGCGCACCCAGTGCTTGAGCACTGTCTGTGTCGCCGGCACATAGATCACGAAGCAGCAAAGTAGGCTCCATATCTAGAGGCATTACGCGTTCGTAGTTGCCAATTGGAACCATTGAACGATCACTACCATTGGTCGTCGTTGTCATATTGAACAACTGACCTTTGAATACGTGACCAAGGAAAGAGCGAGTTACCGAGAACTTATTCTTACCAGGCATTGCCCAGCCAAATAGTTCTTTTTCACGGCCTTCACGTAATACAGAAACCTGTTGATGGTAACGGCCAAGGTATGCGTGTGGACCAGTTGCATGTGTACCTGTTAGTACTGAACCAGAGATCACACGAACTTCGCCAGGCATCAGCTCGTTATCTGTTAGGTCATCTAAGCTTGCACCCATTACGGTACGAACTAGACGAGGGTTATTCACAACTGGGCCAGCTAGAGACACAACACGATCTGTGCATAGCTCACCAGTTAGGAACAGCTTACCGAACGCGATAACGTCTTGGTAGTTGATGCTCCATGCCACATTCTCTGCATTTACTGGGTATAGGAAATGCATGTGGGTGCCAGCAAGACCTGCTGGGTGAGGGCCATCGAAGACGTGTTCTTCTACGTTAGACTGTGAAGAGCGTGGCAAGCTAGTGCCAGATTTACATACGTAAACCTTGCCTTCTGTCAGGGCTGAAAGAATGTCTAGACCAGCAATGAATGCTTCTTGTTGCTCATTAATGATCAACTCAGGCTTAGCTGCTAGTGGATTAGTATCCATTGCAGTTACGAAAATAGCCTTAGTAGAAGACTCGATTGCAGGAACCTTGCTAAACGGACGAGTACGTAAAGCGGTCCATAAGCCAGAGTCAACCAACTGAGTCTTGATCACTTCACGATCTAGACCTGAAAGTTGAGCGGCTTCGAACTTATCAAATGTCACCTGCTCTTCACCTGCCACTTCAATCACTACAGATTGAAGGACACGTTTAGCGCCACGGTTAACTTCGATCACTTTACCGGCTGCTGGTGCAGTAAATTTCACGCCTGGGTTCTTTTTATCTTCAAAAAGAACTTGCGCTTTTTTCACTTCATCACCAACGCGGACATGCATGGTAGGTCGCATGCCAACGTACTCTTCGCCAAGCAAGGCGACTTTTTTGATGGTCTTACCATCATTAATCACCTGGGATGGAGTTCCTGCGATAGGAAGATCCAAGCCCTTCTTTATTGTAATCATACGCACTTGCACTACTTTTATCGGGAAAAAGATTCTTTTGATTGCGTAACTTTTAGACACGACATCAGTGTCCGGTTTTGATGTTGTTTTAAACATCAAAATCGCAACATCCTATTAAAAATCTCGTCACAAGGAATACGCGAGATTTATCAGGTGCCGTAGTCTAGCATTTTTTAGGAACTTGATGCCATGATCAATCATTAGAATAGAGGGGTTATTTCGGTAGAATCAGGTCTAAAAGGTCAAAGAATAGTCATAACTTTGACCCATCGCACAAATGCCATATTCCATACATATCTTATGGAAAATTGATATTCATCACCTGAAATATTCTGCAATTTCCATTCATTTGTTGAAACACTGTTAACACATTTTTTAACCAGAATTTGTGCCACGTTAACGTCCCTAAAGAATGTAAAACGAAAAAAGATGGCCTAAAGCCACCTTTCTCAGCACCTTTATATCTTGCATTTTTAGTGACCGCCCCCCATACACATCGGGCTATCAGGGGCGCCATCTTGTTCACGCTTCCACTCTTCATCAGTATATGTATGAATAGCTAATGCATGAATGTGGTTGTCCAGTTCATCTGCCAAAATTTGATGAACTTGACGATGGCGCCCAATCAAACGCTGTCCCGCGAACGAATCACTCACAACAATCACTTTGAAATGACTCTCTGAGCCTGGTGGCACATTATGCATGTAGCTCTCATTAATGACTTTGAGATAGCTGGGTTGCAGCTCACTGTGTAGTTTCTTCTCTATGATTTCTTGGATCATATTCGTTCCTCATTGATGCGAATTCCATAAGTATATACCTAAGTAAAGCAGACATGCATCACTCAAACGTCACTCTCATTATTGACGCACTTTGTAGACATATTGTCTCAAGGCGCTTGACTCCACGAACATGTCTAAAGAGCAGCCATCACTGAACTCGTAAAATTTGACAGCTTTTTGTATCTCGACACGTCATCATTTGCGACAATAACACTTAATTTCTAAATCAACTTACATTTAGCTATGAAAACCGAACTGAACCTTCACGAGCGAAGCTTAACACTTCATCGTTTCCCAAAACGTAGTAACGAAACGCTACAAGCGTGGGATGCCGGTGATGAGTATCTTATTAATCATGTTGAAGAGCTTGCTTTGCCAGACAATCAAAACATCCTCGTGATTAATGACAGCTTTGGTGCCCTCTCCTGCTGGTTTTCGGAAAAGCACCATGTAACGCTAATGAGTGATTCATTCATCTCACATAAAGGTGCACAGCAAAATCTCGAGCAAAACCAGTGCAATAAAGTAGCATTTGCCACCACGATGGACCTCGTTCCTGCCAATATTGATCTCGTCTTGCTGCAACTGCCCAAAAGTAACCGCCATCTAGTGTGGATACTAAGCCAATTAAGAAAGGCACTACCGGCTTCCTGCCCCGTCATTGCAGTCAATAAAGCGAAAGAAATTCATACTTCGACGCTAAAACTGTTTGAAAAATACTTAGGCGAAACAAAAACATCTTTGGCCTGGAAAAAACACAGATTGGTGTTTTCTCAAGCAACAGTTGAGCCTCCGATTGAAGTAATGCCTTTCACGACTTGGCGCGTTGATGGCGAAGATATCGAACTCAAGAACATGCCAAATGTCTATTCAGGAGAAAGTTTAGATTTAGGTGCACGCTTTATGCTGCAGCACCTGCCTCAAGACCCTTCGATAGACAATGTCATCGACCTCGGCTGCGGCAATGGTGTTCTGTCTGTTAAATTTGGTCAGTTGAATCCAAATGCTCGGCTAACATGTGTTGATGAAAGTTTTATGGCGCTTGAATCAGCAAAACAGAACCTACGCGACAACCTTGGTGAAAATAGAGACATACAGTGCATAGCGAACAATTGCTTGGACGGTTTTAAACACAGCAGCAGCTCTATGGTTATGTGTAATCCACCGTTTCATCAACAACAGGCAATCACCGATCATATTGCTTGGCAAATGTTCTGCGATGCTAAACAAGTATTAAGTGAAAATGGCCGTTTACTGGTTATCGGAAATCGTCACCTCGGGTACGACGCAAAACTCAAACGTCTGTTTGGCGATAAAAATGTGAAACTTATCGCTTCCAACAATAAGTTTGTGATTTTACAGGCTACAAAAAATCCTGCTAAATTAAGCGCAATATAAGCTTTAGCAAAATAGTTAAAAGGAATAATAAAATGAGAAAATTGGTACTTGCGGCTTCGGTTGCGTTGCTTGCTGCGTGTTCAGCCCCTCAACAACCTCAGCTGAACCTGATGCCAGAAAGCACATTGAGCACCAATCCAATTGTTCAAGGCAAGACTTACAGTTTGACCAGCAAAGATGTACGTGCAGCGCAGTACGTGGCGTTGGTGGATAACGGCCGTTCGAACATTCTTCCTCTTCATGCTAAACAGAATTTACGTATTGCGTTAGAAGAAGCATTAGAGAAGCAATTCTTATCTCAAGGTTTCCATGCGGATCTAAACAGCAACAACGCGATTGAATTGAGCGTTCAAGAAGCGTTGGTCAACGTGAAGCATTCGGTGATGGAAAACGAGATGGATGCTAAAGTTGTGCTGGAAATCACAGCAGAGACACCTGAGGGCAAGCTAGTCAAAACTTATACAGGTACAGCAAAGCGATCTGGCACATTGAGTGCTTCTGATGCCGATATTGAAGAGACACTGAATGATGTAGTGACATTAACACTTAAAGAAATTGCCAATGATCCTGAGCTTCGTCAATACATGCAGGAGCGTTTCTAATGTTACGCAAGGCAATTCTTTCTCTCGCGCTACTCAGCTGCAGCGTTTGGGCCGGACCAAAAGTGGCGTTTGAAACAACGTTAGGTTCATTTACTGTCGAACTGAATGAAGAGAAAGCGCCGATTACGGTAGCGAACTTCCTGAAATATGTAGAAGACGGTAGCTATGAAGGCACTATTTTTCACCGCGTTATTCCAGGTTTTATGGCGCAAGGTGGTGGCTTTAACCAAGATATGCAAATGGTGAAAACATACGCGCCAATCAAAAACGAAGGAAATAATGGTCTAAACAATGACCGTGCTACCATCGCCATGGCACGAACTAATGCACCAAACTCTGCAACTCGTCAGTTTTTCGTCAACTTAGTCGACAATGACTTTCTCAACTATGGCGCTCGACCACCAGGTTATGCTGTATTTGGTGAGGTTACTGAGGGGTTCGACGTTATCCAGAAAATGGCTCAGCAGCCGACCACGACAGTAGGCCGAATGCGTGATGTACCAGAGACGCAAATCGTCATCACCAAAGCTACACTACTTAAATAGCCAAAACGATAAGCCCTTTGAATAATCGAAGGGCTTTCTCTTTCAACGGCTTCATTTTATTGGATTGATTTATGTCTTCATTACCTTCCATCACTTGGTTGGAAACGGTAAAAAGTTACCTCGATAAACGACTCATGTGGGTTTTCATGCTGGGCTGCTCTAGCGGCTTTCCGTGGGTTCTTATCGGTTCAAACATGTCAGGTTGGCTAAAAGATGCCGGCTTGACCCTCTCCGCAATTGGCTATTTTGGTAGCGTTTTTGCGGTCTATGCGATCAACTTTCTGTGGGCACCTCTGGTTGACCGCGTGAAGCTGCCAGTCCTCTTTAGACTGCTGGGGCAAAGACGTAGCTGGATTTTCTTTTGCCAAAGTATCGTACTCGTCGCTACCCTATTTATTGCCGGCGTTAATCCAGCGGAAAACTTGGTGTTTGCGTCACTACTCGCCTTGTGCATTGCAACGGCTTCAGCGACACAAGACATCGCAATTGATGCTTTTCGTATTGATACTTTCCCAAAGTCAGAAGAGTCTAAACTGCCTCAAGCTTCTGCAATGGCGGTCATTGGCTGGTGGACAGGTTATTCACTACCGGGTTATTTAGCGTTTGTTAATGCTGACAGTGTCGGTTGGAATGGTGTGTACTACGGGATGGCGGTGATAGTCGGCATTCTAATGGTCTTTACGATTTTAGTCGGTGAACCGAAGACTCAACGCGAACAACTTCAGTCTGCCGCAGAACAACGCCACAAAGAAGTGGTTGGTTCAAAAGTCGTAGCTTGGTTTACCGTGACTGTTGTAGAACCTTTCCTTGATTTCTTTAATCGCAATGGCGTCCGTGTCGCGATTACTCTGTTGCTGTTCGTTTTCCTATTTAAAATTGGCGAAGCGTTTTTGGGCAGGATGTCGATCGCGTTCTATAAAGATATTGGTTTTAGCAATGAACAAATTGGCTATTACTCCAAACTGATCGGTTGGGGAGCCACCATCTTCTTTACTTTTGTCGGAAGCATGTTCAACGTTAGGTTTGGTATTGTACGTGGATTAATGATCGGCGGTATTGCGATGTCTGCCAGTAACTTGATGTTTGCTTGGATTGCTTCGGTAGGCCCAAACGAGCACTTGTACTTAGCCACGATTATTGTCGATAACTTTACGACTGCTTTCTCAACTGTCGCTTTTGTTTCATTTTTGACGATTCTAACCGGGCAAGCATTTTCGGCAACTCAGTATGCGTTGCTTGCCTCTCTAGGAAACTTCGGACGGACGACTCTTGCTTCTTTCAGTGGCGAGCTAGTGGATTATCTCAATGATTGGAGCACATTCTTCGTGCTTACCGCTGTCATGGTCGTGCCAAGCTTGATTATGTTGTACTCGCTACGACATTACTTTGATGCTCTATTGGAAAAAGCACGTCACAAGCATTAACGAAACATATAAAAAACCACCGAATTCGGTGGTTTTTGTTTTGCGAGATATAAGATAAGAGGTCTATGGGTATAACCCTTTACCAAACATATTAAATATACGTGCCACGCCTTGAGTAAAGATCATCGGCTCAGTCAATACGGTTAAACACAAGCAGTCTTCTCCGGCCTTAGTGTAAGGGCTGTGCTTCACTGATGCGTCTCTAATCATCAAATCGCCCTCTTCATATTGGCCATCCTCGTCACTAAATCCACCATGTAGGATCAATGTAGACTCCAGGCCTTTGTGCGTATGTTGAGGAATTTGCACATCTTCCCCGATGTACATTAAGCTGACACGAGCGTCTTCCCCTAGGTCAATCTGAGCACTAAAAACCTTGCCTCCGTAACTTCTCCATGACCCTACGAGGTCAGAGAAACGCGCTAGAGTTTTAGGAAGAGCGAAACTTTTTCCTGCGACATTAACAGCAGCAGAGTCGCGGATCACGATATTATCAGTCGCTGGCTCCGCATTGATGATGTCATTAAACATGTCGTCAAATTCAGAAACATACTCAGAAGGTATGTCACTTACGATGTTCGCTTGACTTGCTTCGACTTGGTTCACATAAGCTCGGCACTTGGTGCATATTTCTAAATGGGTTGCGACCACAAGACCAGAAACCGCATCAATGCTTCCCGAAGCGTATGCTTCTAACAAGCTGTTATCTGGGTGTTTGTTCATAGTTGCTCCGTATGCATTGAATGCCTTAGCTTTTCTACTGCAAGCCTCAGCCTGGATTTTACAGTACCGAGGGGTATATCAAATAATTCCGCGACCTGTTGATGAGGTAGCTCTTCAAGATATACCGCTTGTAAAACATCTCTCTGGTTTTTCGGTAATATATCTAAAAACTTAACCACCTGTTCTTTCAACATATCTTGTTCTGGTGAATAGTGATCAACAAGATCAGGTGGATAATACTCTGACGGCCAAATGTCATCAGAATGAATGTGTAATTCCTTACCTTTCTGTTTTCTCAGCAAATCAAAACAAAGGTTTCGGATTATGGTATATATCCAAGTCGATAACGCGCTCTTTTCACCATCATAGAGGTGCGCTTTCTGCCAAACTGTCGCCATGGTCTCTTGCACCATCTCCATAGCAACTTGCTCATTACCAACATGTTTGTAAGCGAATTGCTTCAGCTTGGGTGCGTAAAAACGGAATACAAAAGCGAACGCATCTTTGTCTCGAGCCTTCACTTTATCCATGTAATCGTTCCAATCACTGCGCCCCAGTTTTTTCGGGCTATCACTCATCATAATCGGCCTTAATTTGTGGGAGGAGTCTCCTCCTCCCATTCGTCCTAATCGGTCACGTCATCGACCAACAAGTTGAAACCACCGTTGTTCCCATCATCAATGGCAACGACTTGGTACACAACACCGTTCATTACATTGACTGGTGCTGAGTCAACCGCAACAATACTTGGGTTACCAGCCACTGTTACCGTTACATAATATGTACCTTCAGCGACATATAATCCTTGTACGCTATTTTTATACGCAAAATTAGCAATAGTTGGATCACTTCCATCTATTCCTGCACTCGTAGTGAGGTAAATATCCACCATTTCCGCTATAGGATTAGCCGCAGCGTGTGTCACATTCAATGTCGCGCTAGTCGCCACAGCGCGTCTCATATCTTCAACAACCAGAGCTTCGATATCAATCGCTGGGCTAACAACACCGACTGCATAAACACTGTAATCCATTCCACCTGCAACCATTAACCCGTCAACATCTATGATCGGATTGGTTGTTGTGCCATCCACGTAAACGTCAATATCGTAAGCGCCAGCAGCAAGATCCAAATAACCACGAATCTCTTTGAACGCTAAGTCGGCAAGAGGAGCGAAGGCCGCCCCGTTAACGTTAACATCGACGACTGGCGCTCCATCGACAAGGTGTCCGACTCTTACTTCAGCTTGGCTGCCCATATCTTCAATTATAGAAGAGCCCGAACCGTCCAACACCAAGAGTTTGACAGGTGACGTGCTATTCGAATCTCCTGTGCCGATAGCGGCAATCGTCAAGTTGGAGTTAGCCGCAAGAGATACTTTGCCCGAGTCAAAAGCAACGCTGTCTCCTACGGCAAGTCGAACTTGATACTCACCAGCTGGGATGTTCAATACGTCGGTAGAAGCTTTGTAAGCAAGGTTAGTTATTGGAGTCGCGCTAGCAAGAGCAACACCTGGCTCAGTGACATAAAGATCAACAGCAGGAACGCCTGAAGCTGCATGAACAACTTGAACATCTAGACTATTGGCATCAGCCATTGAATCGGCGCTGCGAGTCACAACTAAAGGCTCAACTGGGTTTGGCGAACCATCGGCATCGCCAACAACGAACACGTTATAATTGAGGTCGGAATCAAGATCTAGTTCTGTTTTAGGTACTACGGTCGCGGTTTCATTACCTGGGAGCTGTACATCGACCTGAATCGAATTCATCCCCTCTCGCAATTTAACGTAGCCAGATCCCACACCATAATCAACATTCGTTAAAGATGGTTTATCGTTGATCCACACATTTGCAAGCGGCGCATCAGAAGACGCGTGCACTGCTTGTAAATTGGAATACTCGATAGTGTCACTGTCGGAGCCACACGCCGCCAGTCCTAATGCCGCCACCATAGTTAGCGCAGCTCTGCCAAATCCTTTCATATCCTTGCCTCTTTGTTAGTCGGGGCTTCTATGGCTTCTGTCAGAAATTGCAACGCAGGAATGCAGTTCTCTGCGCCAACGAGCTGTTCGAACAGATTGCAGTCTAAAGGAAGTAATTCAAGCCAGCGCTGGGTCACCCAAGCTGAGTCATCGTAAAAACGATGCTGGTAGAGGTTTCCAAGTTGAGGAAACTCTTCATAAACATGGGATAACTGCTGGCTTAAATAGAAGAAATCTGGTGAGTTGTCTGGATGTTGCCAATTGTCTAACCATTCGACCTCTGCATGGCGTAAGCCGTCCGCATCTGCACGAACTCGTTTGACAACAAAGCGTTTCTCACCAGCGACTGTAATACCAAGAAGACCATCACTGAGTGTTTCAAAATCAACAATCCTGACCAAAGTTCCGATAGATGAAACGTTACCCACGTCTTTAGGGTCACCTTCACTTCCTACTAGGCAAACTCCAAAACCCACATTTTGTAGGCTGCATTCCTTTACCATTCGCTTATATCGTGGCTCAAAAATGCGCAGATTCATTTTACCTTCAGGGAGTACAACTGAAGTGAGTGGGAATAACATGACTTCTTTCATTCAAACGTCCTCTTTGATTCACGGATACATACGAATCCCTTATCACTCCGATCACTAACGATTTATGTTGGTTAATCGACTGGCTTAAAAAGTCATAAAATCGCTCACGCAAACGATCCAAATCACACATTTATTGCAATAAAATGCAACAAACAAAAAGTTCCGTAAATAAAGATAATTTCGTGATGCAACTCACCAAAAACGTTTCATTTTGCACCCTTTATCACTTTCATTTGGGATTTTTATCGCTATTATTCCCGCCAATTGGAAAGCGCAGCACAGATTGCGTGTTCTGAATCATTACAAACATAGAGAGTCCCCTTATGCGTAAATCACTTTTAGCTCTTAGCCTTCTAGCGGCTACTTCAGCTCCAGTTATGGCGGCAGATTACTCTGACGGCGATATTCACAAAAACGATTACAAGTGGATGCAATTTAACCTAATGGGTGCATTTGACGAACTTCCAGGTGAGTCTTCACACGACTACCTAGAAATGGAATTCGGCGGCCGCTCTGGTATCTTCGACCTTTACGGCTACGTTGATGTATTCAACCTAACTTCTGATCCAGGTAGCGACAAAGCTGGCGCAGAGAAGATCTTTATGAAATTCGCTCCACGTATGTCTCTAGATGCGGTAACTGGTAAAGACCTATCTTTCGGTCCAGTTCAAGAGCTATACGTTGCAACTCTAATCGAGTGGGGTGGTAACTCTGGTGTTAACTCTCAAAAAATCGGTCTAGGTTCTGACGTAATGGTTCCTTGGTTTGGTAAAGTTGGTGTTAACCTATACGGCACTTACGACGGCAACAAAAAGGATTGGAACGGTTTCCAAATCTCGACTAACTGGTTCAAACCATTCTACTTCTTCGAGAACGGTTCATTCATTTCTTACCAAGGCTACATCGATTACCAATTCGGTATGGATGATGATGCTGGTAACAAGTTTGGTTCAACCGCGTCAAACGGTGGTGCAATGTTCAACGGTATCTACTGGCACTCAGACCGCTTCGCAGTGGGTTACGGTCTAAAAGGTTACAAAGACGTGTACGGTATCAAAGATACTGATGGGTTCAAGTCAACTGGCTTTGGCCACTACCTTGCTGTAACTTACAAGTTCTAATTGAACCACTAAGTTTGCTCAAAAATGGCGCCTTTCGGCGCCATTTTTATTTGCTTTCCTTTTTTCCCTCATTATCCTTGCAGCAAACCTTTTTAATGAGAGCGTTTGGTGAATATCCTTATCCTCGGTCCAGGTGCGGTGGGCTCACTCTGGGCAACAAAATTTAAGCTTGCCGGGCACAATGTTTCATTGTGGGGAAGAAGTTCTGAAAGCCAACAATCACTTCAGTTGGATGACACACCCGCAATCGTATTCAGTAATCAAGATATTTCCTCCGTAAATAAAGCAGATCTCATTTTGATCACGGTAAAAGCTTGGCAAATGGAAGACGCCATTCAGCCTTTACTGCCTCATATCAACGCAGACACGATTATCATGCTGATGCACAATGGTATGGGTACCGCCTCTGGCGTGGAGAAGGCTCTGCCAAACAATCCTATCGTGCTCGCCACAACGACGCACGGCGCATACAAACCAGATAACCAACACGTACTGCATACCGGTCACGGAACAACGCAAGTGGGTGGTTATAATGACAAAGGAATGCAGTGCGCTTTTCTGCAAGATGTTATGCATCATGCTCTTCCAGAGGCCATTTGGAATCCACACATCCAATCTGCGTTATGGACTAAGTTAGCAATTAACTGCGCGATTAACCCACTGACTGCGATTCTCCAGTGTAAGAATGGTGAACTTGCGAAGCCCGAGTTTAAGATACAACTCGAAAGCATCACTCAAGAACTGGTTGAAGTAATGAGTAAAGAAGGTATTGCTATCGAGTTTCGCTCTCTTTTCGATACGGTAATGCAAGTGGTGAACGCCACAGCTGAGAACTATTCTTCAATGAGACAAGACGTATTCCATCAGCGTCGAACGGAAATTGATTTTATAACCGGATACTTGTTAAAGGCTGCCGAGAAACATCGCATCAATACGCCTGAGAATTTAAAACTTTACCAACGCATCAAACAAATAGAACAAAGCTGGACAGAACAATGAGTAAGAAAATCTTAGTGCCAATCGCTCCGGGCACCGAAGAAATGGAAGCCGTCACCGTTATCGACATGATGGTTCGCGCGGGTTATGACGTTACGGTAGCGAGTGCTGCTTTTGATGGCTCATTGACGATGAAAGCTTCTCGCGGAGTCACACTAACAGCCGATTGTAAACTGGTCGATATTGCTGATGATGAGTTTGACGCCATAGCGCTTTCTGGTGGTGTTGGTGGTGCAGAAATTTTTCGTGATAGCACGGTGATGATAGAAATCCTTAAGCAGCACATCTACGAGGGAAAATTGGTCGCTGCTATCTGCGCAGCACCGGCGTTGGTATTGCAACACCATGATCTTTTCCCACAATCACTGATGACCTGTCACCCGAGCTTTCAGTCACATATCCCGGAAGAGAAGTGGCGCAGCAAACGCGTGACCTTTGATATCAACCACAACCTGATCACTAGTCAAGGTCCGGGTACAGCTTTAGAGTTCGCGATGGAAGTAATCATTCAACTCTCAGGTAAAAAACACGCATGGTCAGTTGCTGAACCAATGATCCCTCTGCCTACTCTGCACTACCACAAGCTTGGTGAAGAATAATGTTTGACGTAAATGCTGTACGCGAGCAATTTCCTGCTCTAAACCAATCCGTCAACGATACGCCCTTAGTGTATCTAGATAGCGCAGCGACAACGCAAAAACCGCAATGTGTGATTGATGTCATCAGTCATTACTACAGTGCGCAAAATGCCAATGTTCACCGTGGCAGCCACAGTTTAACGGCTAATGCCACCAGCCAATTTGAAGCGGCACGAGAACGAGTGGCAAGCTTTATTGGTGCAAACAGCTCTAAAGAGATCATTTGGACACGGGGCGCAACCGAAGCACTGAACTTAATTGCTCAAACCTACGCCCGTAGCACGTTACAACCAGGTGATGAGATCTTAATTAGCGAGATGGAGCACCACGCCAACATCGTGCCCTGGCAAATCGTGGCAGAGCAAACGGGTGCTAAAGTCATTAAAGTTCCGATGACATCAGATTGCCAGTTCGACATCAGTGCATTTGAGGCGCTTCTGTCTGACCGCTGTAAAATTGTTGCTTGCGCACAAATAACCAACGTAACAGGCACACGCCAACCTATCGAAAAAATCACTGAACTGGCGCACAACGTTGGCGCGGTTGTTGTAGTTGATGGCGCGCAAGGCATCGTACATGAGCAACTTGATTTATCGGCATCAGATATCGATTTCTACGTTTTCTCAGGTCACAAACTTTATGCACCAGCAGGCATTGGGGTTTTATACGGCAAGCTTGAACTTTTGGAAGCCATGCCACCATGGCACGGCGGCGGTAAAATGGTTGAACGCGTTTCTTTCGAAAAAACGACGTTTTCTGCACTTCCTGGTAAATTTGAAGCGGGCACACCAAACGTTGCGGGCGCGATTGCTCTAGCGAAAGCCATTGAGTGGTACCAAGGTTTTGACCATCACGAAGTAGAGACTCATCTCCATGTGCTTCAGGATAAGGCCTACCAAGCACTAAGCGCTTTGGATGACATCCATATTCTAGGCTATCAACCGAATGCCTCTGTACTGACGTTCGTCATGGACGGCGTTCATCACCAAGACATGGCGACGCTGCTCGATCAACAAGGCATTGCGGTACGAGCAGGACACCACTGCGCTCACCCATTGATGGATGCGCTAAACGTTAAAGGCACGGTACGCGTTTCTTTTGGTATTTATAACACGGCTGAAGATGTGGATAGACTCATCGCCGCCGTAGAAAAAGCCGTCGACATGCTATAACGCCAACAGTTTGATTTGGAGTAACCAACAAGGTTACTCCATCTGCCTATCCAGAGTCGCCACGCAATTTCTGCCATTTCTTTTCGCAGCATAAAGCGCTTTATCTGCATGCGCATACAAACGTTTGGTGGTTTCATTTCTGCCTATTTCCACCACGCCTACACTCACCGTGACCGGAATTTCAATCTTTTCAAATTCGAACTGACAATTTTGAATGTGGGAACGTACTTCCTCTCCTACCTCTTTCGCCGCCGACAGAGAAGTTTCTGGCAAAATAATCGCAAACTCCTCCCCTCCGACTCTTGCAAAAATTTCGTCTTTGACGAGTAAGTGAGAAACCAAATCAGTTAAGGTCTCTAAGACATAATCCCCCGCATCATGACCACGTTTATCATTGATGACTTTAAAAAAGTCCAAATCAAACAATAACAACGCGGAGTGATAGTTCGGCTCTTGAGCTTTAATGACCTCTTCTGTGAGCTTTTCGAAAAAGACACGTCGATTGTAGATGTTGGTAAGAGCATCAATTTGGCTTTGATGGCGAAGAAGGGTTTCAACTCGGTGGCGATTGGAGATGTTGCGTGTAAGAATAAGGACAACGCGACGACCTCGGTATTTTATAGCGAGTGGGCAGATCTTGCCTTCGTAGTATAGGTCGCCTCTTGGCCCACTGTTAGCATCTATTCCCTGAATGCTGTCGGCGCACATCTTGTACTCGACCGTCACAATACTGTCTTGTTTCAGTGATCGATTGATCTGCTCGATAAACCAGTCAGCTTTATCTTTCTCGAGTACGCTGTGCAGCGTCTCACCTATCAAATTGCTTCCATCGTGATAGGCTTTTTTATCTGTTCCTCCAAAAACATCAATATAGATACCATCTTCACTCAGAATAAAAGTGGGGTCTGGCATTCCGGATAACACGTCTTGCGCATGTTCCAAGGTGAATTGCATATAGGGAGGTTCCTAGCATTTGTATCTAAGTAACCCAATCGCTTCCAAGTGTGTTTCCACATTGGGGAATAGGAGCGGATGGGGCATATGTCTATTATCTAATATAGACAAATTTTAAATACAATTGAGTTTATAAAAACCAAGTGGGCAATATAATGAACCAGGATCAATAGAATGGTTAATTAACGCTAAAATAGTCGACCATTTGCATACTTTTTATCCATATGCAAAAAATATCTCAACTCAGATACAAAAAACGCCAAACAGCTAGGCTATTCGGCGTTTTTTAAGAGTTGGAAAAATAACTCGTTACACGGCGACTTGCTTAATCTGCTCTACAATAGCTTTCAAGCCATTACCACGTGACGGGCTTAAATGGGAGACAAGCCCCAGCTGATCAAAATAAGCATCAATATCAAATGCTTGAATTTGATCGGCCGTTTTACCGTCATAAGCTGCCATTACCAAGGCAATCAATCCACGGACGATACGCGCATCGGAGTCCGCACAAAAATGCCAAACGCCATCTTGCTCTTGGCTCACTAACCACACCAAGCTTTCACAACCCGAAACGGTAACTTGTTCTGATTTCAGCTCTTCTGGCATTTGTGGCAGCTTTTTACCCCACTGAATCACCTGACGGTAACGATCTTCCCAGCCTTGAAATTGCTGCATAGTCGCTACAATGTCTTCGCTGGTGATATCTGTACCAAATGGAGAAACGGGAAAATCTGTCATGATGCGCTCTTCTTCTAGTTTACTGCTTATATTTTGAAATCAACTTCTCAACGATTCGCGATACCGCGACAAAGCCAAACGTTGCAGTTACGACAGTCGCCGCACCAAAACCGCTAGCGCAATCCATACGTTTTGGACCTTCCGCTGTCGACTTCACACCACACACTGAACCGTCTGCTTGAGGGTACTTCAGCTGCTCGGTTGAAAACACGCAATCAATACCAAACTTACGAGCCGGATTCTTAGGGAAGTTATGATGACGACGCAAGGTGTCTTTGATTTTCTTCGCTAGAGGATCTTGGATCGTTTTCGTTAAGTCAGCGACCATGATCTGCGTTGGGTCAACCTGACCACCAGCGCCCCCCGTGGTGATCACTTTGATCTTGTTGCTGCGGCAATACGCCAACAAAGACGCCTTCGCTTTTACGCTGTCAATCGCATCTAGCACGTAATCAAACTCTTTGCTTAAGTACTCATGTTGATTGTCTGGCGTGATGAAATCATCAATCAGATTGACTTTACACTCTGGGTTGATCAATTTGACACGCTCGGCCATCACTTCAATTTTGCTTTGGCCAACGGTGCCCGTCATCGCATGAATTTGGCGGTTAATATTCGTGACACAAACATCATCCATATCAATCAGAGTCAACTCACCGATCCCAGTACGGGCCAGCGCTTCGACCGCCCATGAACCCACGCCACCAATACCAATAACACAAACGTGTGCAGCGCGAAGAATGTCCACTTCACTGTTGCCATAAAGACGACGAGTGCCGCCAAAGCGTTGATTGTAGCTGTCAGATGCTGGGGTATCGAGTTCACGCATATTGAAGTCCAGATGATCGATAGAAAAACAAAGAGTGCGATTTATACGCACTCTTTGATGAAATGTCTAGATAAGAGGCGGTTCCTCTTTCTTGGATGGCTATTGTAGCTTTTCTGGCGGCAAAGCCCAAGGCGCTTGAGTTGGTGAGTTTTCCAGCCCAAGTTTCCAAACTCGACCAAAATGCTTGTAGTGCCCTGCTTCCGTTCCTGCTCTCGCACCAATGCCATGATACAGATCCAAATGGTTCTGTTTTACCGCACCACCAGTGTCTAAAACGATCAGCATTCGCAGTTGATGCGCACCACTCCACGTACCATCGGCATTCAGCAGTGGCACTTCCGCCAAGATTGGAGTCCCCATTGGTAAGATAGAACGGTCACCCGCGACCGCGGCCATTGGCAACAAAGGAATACCAGCCGATCCCGTTACTGGCGCTTCCGCTTTTGGCGCAAAGAAGACGTAAGAAGGGTTTTGCTCCAACAACTCGCGTACTGTTGCGTCGTCGTTGTCCATTACCCATTCTTTAATCGCTTTGAGAGACATTTTTTCACGCGGCACTTCACCACGTTCAATCAAAATGCGGCCAATACTAACGTAAGCTTTATTATTTTTCCCTGCGTACGCGAAGTACTCCAACGTATCATCATCTTCAAAATGCACATAGCCACTGCCCTGCACTTCCATCATAAACGAGTCAATACGGTTAGGCGCATAACCTAGCACTAAACCTTGGCCATCTAATGCCCCGTTGTAGATCTCCGCACGAGTCGGACAATCTGATGAGCAGTTTGGCTTGCCATAAACTGGGTACTTAAAAATGTCGTTTGGTGTATGACGCAGCTCCATCACGGGAGAAAAGTATCCGGTAAACAGCACATTACCTTTTTTATCACCACCACCCAATTGCGCGGCTTGAATGCCAAACGCACTCAACGCACTGGTATCTCCGCTCTGTTGCGCCCACTCACTTAATCGTTGATATAGCGGTTGGTATATCTTCGCCATGGATGGTGACTTTATCACCACTTGCTCAGCTTGCTTGTTAAATTCAGTAAAATCGCGTGGTTTGTTAGACTCAACCACATCCACTTGATTGAGGATCTGAGGAAACTCACCATCAAGATATTGCTGAGCACGATCATTTTGTTGAGCACAGCCAAAGAGTAGGCTCAAAGAGATAATAGGAAGGAGTTTTTTTAACACGTGTCTTTTCCGTAAAAGAGAATAGCAAAAGGATGGCAAACAAATGCATACGGTGCAATTGAAAAGCAACGACAAAATGTTTCAACGCTAAGCCAATCCGTTTACTCGTTGTGAATTCATTCAGTTAATACAACATGATAGCAGCGGAAGAATTACGGAATTGTCCGGATTATGTTTGAAAGTAAGATTTACTGATTGAGAGATGAAATTGTGATCATCCATGTGACTCACAGACGAAAAAGCTGTCAGCTTAAGAGACAATAATAAAAACGACTATCTTACCGCAATCCTTGCACGCCCCTCTAAACGGAATACAGGTAGATAATGTGCATTAGCATCCAGCTTCATTTCTGCATGCTGCTTACCCACAAAATTGAAGTGCCGCTCATTTGAACCCACTCGATACGAAAACGAATCCCCATCGAATTCAAAACTGGTCGCCACTGTAGAACCATTTACGGTAACACCGCGCTCACTCAACACAAATTCTTCACGAGCATAAGGCGCAACATCTTGCTCAACCCAGCGACCATAAATTATCGATTTGGGAATGGGCGGATTAATGGTTCGAGTAATCAAATCACTATACAGCATGCACACGACAACGGTTCCAACTATCGCTATAAGCATGAGAGAACGCTCTAGCCACTTACGAAGCATTGATTTAGATGACGTTTTTGACAGATTTGAAGCAGTGATCGCAGCATTCTTATTAACAGCAGAAGACATGAGGTTCACGTATTGAGGAAAGACGCACCCATTGTAACCTTCCCTTTTAACGGGACCAAGAACCTACCTCAATATGTTTGTGCTTTATTCCAAAATTTCACCTTGCCACCAAGTGAATAAAAAGGCATTATTTTAACATAATTAAACAAAGGAATGGCTGTAGTGAAAATTCGTAGTACTGCTCTCGTAAAAGGATTCCGTCAATCAACACCTTATGTCAATGCTCACCGCGGAAAAACCATGGTGATCATGCTGGGCGGAGAAGCCGTCGCACACAAAAATTTTGGCAATATTATTAATGATATCGCACTCATGCACAGCCTCGGAATCAAAGTCGTGGTGGTGTATGGTGCACGTCCTCAAATTAATCAGCTGCTAGAAAAACAAGACCTCACTACGCCTTACCACAAAAATATCCGCATTACGGATGAATCGGCTTTATCTGTTGTTATGCAAGCTGCCGGACAACTTCAACTTGCGATTACTGCGCGCCTATCAATGAGCCTCAACAACACTCCGATGGCAGGCACCCAGCTCAATGTCGTTAGCGGAAACTACATCATTGCTCAGCCACTCGGCGTTGATGATGGTGTGGACTATTGCCATAGTGGACGCATTCGCCGCATTGACACCGATGCTATCAACCGCACTCTTAATCAAGGTTCAATTGTTCTGCTAGGTCCCATTGCTAGCTCTGTGACTGGCGAGTGCTTCAATTTATTATCGGAAGAAGTCGCCACCCAACTAGCGATAAAGCTGGGTGCGGATAAGCTGATTGGTTTTTGCTCCGAACAAGGTGTCATTGATGACAACGGCAATGCTGTCGCCGAGTTACTACCAATTGAGGCGGAGCATGTCATCAAAACGCTCTCTGAAAATACGTCTCCTGACCTAGATTACAACACTGGAACACTGCGCTTTCTTAAAGGATCTATTGCCGCTTGTCGTGCCGGAGTGCCTCGTAGCCACTTGATCAGCTATAAAGTGGATGGAGCCCTAATTCAGGAGTTGTTCTCTTTCGACGGCATCGGAACCCAAGTTGTTATGGCGAGTGCTGAACAAGTGAGGCAAGC
Organism: Vibrio sp. 2096; assembly: GCF_033339595.1. Classification (NCBI taxonomy): domain Bacteria; kingdom Pseudomonadati; phylum Pseudomonadota; class Gammaproteobacteria; order Vibrionales; family Vibrionaceae; genus Vibrio; species Vibrio sp. 2096. The sequence continues at coordinate 267,623 of NZ_JAWOUX010000005.1, read as the reverse complement.
TAATATTGACGATATTGGCGGTATCTTAGACCTCATTCGCCCGTTAGAAGAACAAGGTGTACTGGTTAGGCGCTCTCGAGAGCAGCTAGAGCAAGAGATTGGAAAATTTACCATCATCGAAAAAGACGGCTTGATTATTGGCTGTGCTGCCCTTTATCCATACCCAGAAGAGCGTAAAGCTGAGATGGCTTGCGTAGCGATTCACCCTGACTATCGTGATGGCAACCGAGGTTTGTTACTGCTCAACTACATGAAACATCGTTCTAAATCCGAAACCATTGATCAAATTTTTGTCCTCACGACACACAGTTTGCATTGGTTCAGAGAGCAAGGTTTTTACGAAGTCAGTGTCGACTATTTGCCTGGAGCCAAACAAGGGTTATATAACTTCCAGCGTAAGTCCAAAATCTTAGCGTTAGATTTATAGCTTAACCTTAAATCAGGGAGCGAAACTTGACGTTCCACTATACCAACTAACCTCAAAGGGCAGGATTCAGTTCATTCACGCTCAACCCTGCACATCGAGCTTGTTTAGGAACGAGTTTGTTTAGGAGTAAGGCCACACATAAACCCTACTCCGGACTAGCGGGTCATCATGTAAACCCAACTTAGAAATGCGCAAACCATTGCTTGATTTTTGTTCCAATTTTATCTTTTAAATATACATTTGGTTGGCTATACTCTGCTCGCTAGTGATTGGTTTTTAACCAATACGAATGGATCTAGGTGATGTAATTAGCCTTCACCCTAAAATACTGGGCAATTAAAAACTAGTTAGCTCCGTATTGCACACCAAGGACAGTTGTTAATCTGACTTTAAATAAGCCGAGACGAGCACTGTTATGAGAACAATCATTTGTAATTCGCTTCAAAGCTTCTGGGATATGGCTGACAATCAGTTTTTAGAAGGCCTAGACGTCCACTGTGTTTTCCCCGTAAATGACGCTATCCGAGATTTTATTCTTGCTTATCAACAGCAATACAAAATACGCAGCGTGTCTTTTACCAATGCGTTTGCAAAACATGCATAAAAGAAGACCGAGCCATAAGCTCGGTCTTCTTGTTTTAGTTAGTAAGCCGCTGTACTAACCCACTCGCACGAGTGGTTTTCACCTTAATGCCTCGCTTCAGAACATTAAGTTCGGCGTAAAGAGCTAAACGCTTTTTCGCGCGGGTAATGCCTGTGTAAATCAACTCACGGGTTAATATCGGGCTAAAGTCTGGTGGCAAAATCATCAGGGTGTAATCAAATTCACTGCCTTGCGATTTATGGATGGTCATGGCGTAAGCCGTTTCATGTTCAGGTACTCGGCTCGGTAAGACCGATTTCACACTGCCGTCAGGTAACTCAAAAAAGACTTTCAAACGCGGTTCTTCTTCAGTGTCATCTCGCATGCAAATACCAATATCACCGTTATACAAACCTAAACCGTGATCATTACGCGTAACCATGACGGGTCTGCCGTGATACCAAATTTCATCCTGAACTTGAATGAACTTGCGCGCCGCGAGCGCTTTCTCGATGCGCTGGTTTAGCCCAGCCACACCAAAGTCACCTTCACGGATCGCGCACAGCAGTCGGCATTGGTTGAAAGTATCTAACACCGCTTTGGCTTTGTGCGTTAGCGACTCTGGCTTTCCGGTTTTAGGATCAGTTTCCTGTTGTCCAATGCGTTTGAGGTAACGACCGTATTCCTGCACCAACGTCTGCATCATTTGGTTGTAATGTTGACTACTTAGCGCGAAATGTTCGATGTCAGAAAAGTCACGCGCCCAGACGTTATCTACGCTCGCAGCAGAACCTGAGTTAACCGCTTTTGCCAACTGACCAATGCCTGAGCGAGCGTCAAATCGGTAGCTCTTTTGCAGCATACATAAACTATCAGCAATGCTAGATGCACTGTTACCCGTATGCGCTAAAGTATCGAAACCCGTCAGTTTTGCGATGGCTGACGCCTGCTCTTTGCCATAACCCAATGCATGGAACGAACAGATATCACCCAACACTGCCCCAGCTTCAACTGAGGCAAGTTGGTCTTTATCACCTAACAAAATCAGCCGCGCATGTTTCGGTAAGGCATCGACCACTTTGTACATCATCGGTAAATCGACCATCGACGCTTCATCGATAACCAAAATATCCAAATGCAGTGGATTTTGCTTGTTGTGACGAAATTCTGCGCTATTAGGAATCGCGCCCAGCAACCTATGTAAGGTACTCGATTCAGTCGGAATTTTGGCTTTTAGCTCCGGAGAAACTGGCAGTTCTTGCACTGCTTTACCAATGGACTCGGTTAATCGCGCCGCCGCTTTCCCCGTCGGGGCCACCAGCTTAATGGTCAGATTTTTCTCGTGTGTCGCCTGTTCAATCAAAGCAGCAAGCAATTTGGTTACTGTCGTCGTTTTACCCGTACCAGGGCCACCAGAAATCACAGCAAATCGACGAGTTAACGCAACCGCCGCCGCAACTTTTTGCCAGTTCACGCAAGCCGAGAGTGGCACGAGTTCATCCAGTGTTTGTAAATCCTGAACCTTGCGCGCATTGCTAAGCACGGAATCAATGGCGTGCCAATCCAACGATTCGCTTGCGACCACATCAAGGTGGTCACACACCAATTGCTGACGCAACACTTGATTGCTGCTTCCCGCTTCTACTGCTTTGCCCAACGCGTTAAACAGAAAATGGTATTGGCGTGCGAACAGATGGTTGAGCAACTCCGATAATCGCGCAAACTCTTGTGGTTGCAAGTTAACTGCGGCGCCCAACTGATTGAGCTTTTCCGCCAGTGTCACTTCATAATGCCAATAGCGATGCAGATACAGACGCTCACCATCGAACATTAAAGGCAAGGCTTCTCCTTGCGCGCCGACCACTGTGGAATTTTTTAATACTTGAATCCAGTCTATGCCTTGCAACTGTGTGTTGAGCGCCAATGCCGACTCACCAAACAGCCCTAGCTTACTGGCTAAATCCGTAGATTGCCCTTGTGCATCGAACAGAGACAGACAGATATGTCCTTTACCAAGCTCACTACTGACAACACCCGCGATAAACGCCAATGCTTGACTGTCCGACTGTTCATCATGCGTTTGAGAATCAATAAAGCAGGCGAATTGGTAGTCGAGCTGACGAATAGCACCTTTGTGCGCCAAGCGTTCCAGCACTACCAATAGACTATCTTGGCCAGAATGAAGATTGCGATTTGTCGTCATTAAAGTAGCTCCATCTGCCCGGCTTGAGTTGAGCGCGTTTCAAGTGCTTGACCATCAATCAAACGATCCATCTCTTGTAAGAAGTCTAAGGTTGGTTTCGCGGCAAAAATGCCGTGGTCACTCTGCCCATCCATACCGCGCAAGAACAAGTAATACACACCACCGAAGTGCTGCTCATATTGATAATTCGCCAATCGGCTGCGTAGGAAACGATGCAGTGCTAACGCATAAATCTGGTACTGCAAATCGTAGCGGTGATCTGCCATGGCCGATTTCAGAGCCTCACCATGGTAGTGCGTCACATCGTCGCCAAGATGATTAGATTTCCAGTCAAGTACATAGTATTTACCTTGATGTTCAAACACCAAATCGATAAAACCTTTAAGCATGCCTTGCACGGTTTGGAAACCTAAATCCCCCGCTTTCGCCGACAACGGATCGTGACGTTGAATGACTCGGTTTAGCGCCGGTGCAGACAACACTTCAATCGGCAACAAAAATTCCATCTCCACCAAACGTTGCGACGGTTCTTTTTGATTCAGCAGCAAAGACTTACCATCCAACGGCGTTGCGAGTACGGTATCAATCAATTGCTGTAAAATGGGCAACCACTCTTCATCTAGCTGTTCGCTTTCCATCAAGCCAAGGATGATTTGTGTATTCTCTTCCGTCGTGGCTGGCTGAGTAAATTCAATTTCCTCAAAAAGGCTGTGCAGGAACGTACCCGGACGCGCACCACGAGGGAAGGTAAAAATAGAACGCTCTGGCTCCACCAAATCCGCTTCGTCTTGTTCTTCAGATGAGTCGATATCAAAACCCGTAATCTCAATCGTGGCATCATGCTCGGCGTGATGAGAGCCTTGCTTGACCAAGCCAGAATAACTGGTGATGCGCCAGTTTCTGTCGATAGGGTTTTGCAGCTCTTTCGCGCTAAGATCGTATATTTCTTCTTGTGGCGCTACGTACTTCTCTTCGAGTTGCTGCGGCGGATCGGCCACAACGACACAATCAAGCTCGTCTTGTTGCTTTGTTAAACCTTGGTGCAAATCGTTAATACCACCTTCTTGACCATTTTGAATCAAATAGCCAATCGCACTGCGGTGTACACCAGTTGGCTCTTTGGTCGAACGGCCATTGCGCAACGGTGAGGCACCGATAAAACACGCATACACAGCTCGCGTTAATGCCACGTATATCAAGCGTAAGTCTTCCGCCAAACGCTCTTTATCCGCTTGCTTCATGGACGCATCGTTGCCAGTGATATCCAGTACCGTGCGGTCATTGGCTGCATCGTAATATTTGGCTTCACTGGCTTCTCGATAGCTGAACACAAACGGTAGAAATACGAGGTCATACTCCAAGCCTTTTGATTTGTGAATAGTCACGATCTGTACTAAGTTACGTTCCGATTCTAAACGTTGGATTTGGTCATCACTGCCGCCCAAACCGTTTTCCGCATCACTGATAGACTGAGCGAGCCAACGCAGCAGACCGTGGTCGCTATCCAGTTCATTACTGGCTTGTTGAAGCAGTTCACCGATGTGCATTAAATCGGTAAGCACTCGCTCACCATTTTCACCCTGTGAACTCGCGCCTTCTTCTAGTAATCGCTCGGCAATATGGCGTTTGCTGATCACCGCCCGCAGCATCGGCAGCACACCACGCTGAACCCAAAGTTTGCGATATTCTTTGAATTCGTTTACGGCGTTTTCCCACACAATTTCATCGTTATTAAGTGCATCCAAACTTGCTGCATCAAGGGCAAACAGCTCAGAGGCAAGACTTGCACGCAGCGCACGGTCATTTTCTGGAGTCAGCACCGCTTGCAGCAAACGCTGTAGATCCTGCGCCACTGAACTGGTAAACACACTGTCTCGGTTAGACAGGTACACGCTGGCAATGCCTTGTTCAGCCAGCGCTTGTTTGATCATTCGACCTTCACTACCTGTTCGAACCAACACCGCGATATCGCCCGCTTGAACCGCTTTCTGTTTTTCGCCATTCACCAGACACGCTTGCCCCTGTTGAGCCTGCGTCAAAATAGTTTGGATTTGGCTTGCAGTCGCCTCTGCCATTCGAGTCAAATACTCGCCTTTTGGTAGCGGTTTATCGTCCGCTTCTTGCAACCAATAAGTCAGCGCCGGTTGCTTTTGGCCACCCATAGTCCAAATGCGCTTTTCGGCATTGGGACTGTACTTAACGGGTAAGAACGGAATATCTGAATCATAGATAAATGGACTGTCTGGCAAAGCAAATACTTGGTTTACCGCCTGCACCATATCTGCGCTAGAACGCCAGTTGGTTCCTAACGTATAGTGGGCACTTACTTGGTTACGCGCTTTGATATAAGTGAAAATGTCTGCGCCACGAAAGCCATAAATCGCCTGCTTGGGATCACCGATCATAAACAAACCACATTCCGGATTATTCAGATAAATACGGCTGAAAATACTGTATTGAAGCGGGTCGGTATCTTGGAACTCGTCAATCATTGCGACGGGATACAAAGTACGAATACGCGCCGCTAAAAGCTCGCTTTCGTCCGTATCGATAGAAGCAGAAAGTTGCGTCAGCAAATCATCGAAAGAGAGCCACTGTTTTTGATTTTTCGCGTTGGCCAGCATTGCACGACAATGCTCAATCGCATGAGCAAGCAGTGGCGCTTTTAAGCTGATTGGATTGGCAAGAAATGTTTCAATGGCTTCAAATACCGCATGCTGCGGCGCACTGCCTTTCGGTGTTTTTTCCAACAAGACGTTTTGCGCGAATTTCTCCAGCTTGTCTGGATAATCGTAACCTGTAGTTTCCGTTGCAGCCCAAGCGCTTACCGCCTCCAACCACGTCGGCAGAGACTTTTTGTTGTAACTTCTCGGATTTACATCTGAAGACGAAATCAGCGTTAAGAAGCCATCTTGGCTTTCTCGCCACTGTGCTTTTAATTCATCAATTTTTTTCAAATTTTCAGTATGAAGATCAGCCAAACTGCCTTTCATTGCTGGAACAGAAAGGCTTAACGGCGCACCAGTTAAGTAATTGCTGATGTCAGACAACAACGCAGATGGAGAGCCCCATAGCTGGCGAATTTCTCCAGCCAAGGTAAATGGCAACGGGTAGAAATTGCGGCGCCAGTAATCGGCTACAACTTGCGCTTTTAGGTGACTTTCATCGGTCACAAACTCGTTATTAAATCGGCTGCCAGATTCAAACGCATTTTGCGTTAGCATACGTTGGCAAAAACCGTGAATGGTGTAGACCGCCGCCTCGTCCATCTGACGCTCTGCCTGCAATAAAATTTCTGCGGCTTGCTTGTGATCGTCAAACTCATTAAGCAAAGGTTGGATCACCGGGTCGGAACTCTGTCCACGCGCAAACGCGATTCGCGCATCATGGATTCTTGCCCTGATACGATCGCGTAATTCCGCAGTTGCCGCTTCGGTAAAGGTTACAACCAGAATTTGGTCGACCGTAAGCGGTACGCGATGTCGAGTTTCCGCGCTGCCATGACCAAGCAAAAGACGCAGATATAAACCTGCAATAGTGAAGGTTTTACCTGTACCTGCTGATGCCTCGATTAACCTCGCACCGTGCAGAGGAAACGTCATCGGTTCTAGTGGCGTTGGTTGAGGTTGCTCTGTGCGGTCTAACGTATGTAGAGGACACTCTGCACCTGACATTTGATCCATAACGCTGAATCTCTCCGGATTATTTACTAGGACGTATCACCTAATAAATGTGATCTATAGTTAAAAATTCTATTAATATGTTTAACAAGTTGGATAATTTAGAGCTTTGTGAGATCTTTCTCACGGTTATCCATAAGACGTACCGTTAGTATGCGCCCCACGAGATAAGCCAAACCTTTTTGGCGGCACAACTCAAATGAATTAAACAAAAGTATCATGGTCCCTCTGACCTTGTGGCCGTACAGCGAACGCCCTACAAAAAATAATGATTTTCTGGCGGCCACCCTACTCTTCCTTCTCTTTATCCAGCTGTCTTTATTACGCTTTTACATCATCAGCGTCTTGAACCGCTAAGCGCGCACCTTGCAGTACTAATGCTGTCAGCAAACGAACTTCTGAGGCCAACTCATCATTCCAAGCAGGCCAAATTCGAGAGATGTACGCATTACTGCCTTCGCCCGGGCTCATGAAGCCATCATTGAATGCGTCAGCCATTTTCTTCAAAGATTTCTCTTCGTAATCTACCCACTGACCGCGGCTAAAGCCCGCTTCAACACAAGCCAACGCCGTTTTCGGGAAATAAGGCAAAGGCTTAGTCATGCCTTCGAAAAATAAGCGAACTAATTCAGTCAGTAGCTGTTTGGCATACTGCGCATCGGCAATTTCTGGGTAGATCAAATGCAGCGCGCCTTCTTTACGATCGTAACCAATGATGTGAGTTTTCTTAGCATGACCCGACGCCGACATGGCAAGGTGATCGATCCACGCAGCAAGGTAATCCTGCGAGCGAATCTTACCGCTTCTATAGCGAATCAAACCGGATTGGTAGCATTGAGTCAGCCAACCTGTTAGGCGAACGTTTTTCTCTTCGCCTTCATTTCGCTCAAACAAGGAATCAAACGTCAGGTCGATTTCCAAATCGTCTTGAGGCGCACCAGATAAAAACGCCAGTTTATCCACCAGCTCTTCCGCCTGAACTCGGTTAGTTTCAAATTCGATATCACCAAACGCCCCCACCGGCAGTTTGCCTTGCGCGCGCTGTTGACTCATAAAGTGTTTAAGTACCTCTGTTTTTTTCTCTGGCTGCATCAATGTCGTTTCAAGCAAGGTTTCTAACAGCTCATCACGCATTTGATAGCTCTCCAAACCACCTAAAACAAAGGGTTCGTCGTCCTCCATCACCGGTAGTGGCGGTTCAAAGATTACTTTTAAACGACGATTGAAAAAATACTGCACAGGTAAGCGCCAGAAACGTTGCAACTCGACTAAGTCGAGCTCAAGTGGGAACGTCGCTCCTAACAGATAGTCGTCTAATGCCCGATTAAAATCACGACGAACATAGCCTTGCGATTGACTACTTTGAGTTAATGCCGCTGGAATCCACTCTTTCGCGTAGCTGGCGTGCATGCCTTGGAACGCACTTGGGCTAAACGGCACCATGGCGTGGGTATTCACCAACGCATTTAATAAGTTGTCGCCAGACTCATCAACGGGCAACGCTTCATCACCACTTAAACAATAGTTTTGGTGGCAGTATTCCATCAGCTCAGAAACCAGAACCGAAGGTACTCGCTCGGTATTGTCTTGGATTGAACGGCCAACATAACTGATGTAGAGCGTTTGCTGTGCCGATAGCATTGCTTCGAGGAATAGGTAACGGTCATCATCTCGACGCGAACGGTCGCCCGGTTTGGTTCTTCCGGTCATCAAGTCAAAGCCTTCTGGCGGCATGGAGCGTGGGTACACGCCGTCATTCATCCCCAGTAGACAAACGGTTCTAAACGGAATAGAGCGCATCGGCATCAGGGTACAAAAGTTCACTTGACCAGCCAGGAAGCGCTGGCTGACTCGTGTGCCAGATAATTTGTTTTGAAGGTATTGGCTGATGATCGACGGCGACAACGCATCATCAAATGCGGCATCAGCTAATTGCTCTTTGAGTTGGCTGAGCGTATCGCGAATGGATTTGAGCGCCATTTCGCCTTCTAACTCAACTGAGAAGAAGTCATCCAGCAGTGAAACCAAAGTCTCTCGCCAACCATCAATAGTCTGAACATGAGAAAGTTTGCTTCGATAAGTGCTAATTTGTTGGATAAAGTGTGCCAACTTGCCCGCCAGCTCTGCACCCATGCCTTGCACTTCGTTGTACGGAGATAAACTGCCTTGCTCGGTTTCAAACAAACCTGCGGATTCTGGCATCGCGTAGCCAAGCAACATGCGTTGAATACCAAATTGCCATGTGTTTTGACGGGTTTCCGGCAGTTCAAATTCGCGTCCGGTATTGGCATCCAACCCCCAGCGAATCCCCGATTCCTCAACCCATTGTTTGGCTTGTAAGAAATCATCTTCGCTGAGTTCAAAACGCTTTAATATCGCCGGAGTTTCCAAAAGTTCGAGTAGTTCTGATGCCAAACAGCGCGTATTGGGTAAGTTCACCAACTGCATAAATGCGGCCAGAATTGGGCTCTCTTGATCGGCGGTTCGGTCAGAAATCGAATAGGGAATAAAACGCTCACCCGGTGCGTTACCAAAGACCGCCTGAATCGCAGGGCTGTAAGCGTTGATGTCCGCGACCATCACGATAATATCGCGCGGTTTTAACGTTGAGTCAGCATCGAACATCGCCAATAGTTGATCATGCAGCACTTCCACTTCACGCATCGGGCTGTGACAAGCGTGTAGGCTCAGTGATTTATCACCCAAGCTAACCACTTGTTTGTGATGACTGTTTTCAATCTGTTGGTCATCTTGATGTTCTTCAAGATTGAGAATATCCGCTTGCAATTGATGGAGCAGACTGTCGCGCTCAACATCAACAAAGGCTTCAATTTCATGAGATTCCAGCTGAGACAACAGATACATATTGTCGCGCCCGAGTTTACCCATGGACGCCAACAGACTGTTTCCGACCACATCGGTGTGCAGCTCATCGATCACATTATCTTCCAGTGATCCTTTCAGTTGCTCAGTTTCACCTTGCACTTCCGAGTGATCGTCCTGCCACACAACGTGCTGACGATGTTTCGCCGCCAAACGAGCCAGATATTTGCGATCTCGAACTTCACCCCAGTAATAACGACACGGGTTGGTGAACATCAGATGCACGTCGATGTGTTCACCAATTGCTTTTAGCGCATCCATATAGCGAGGCGGCAACGAAGAAATGCCAAAAACAAACAAACGCTTGGGTAAATGGTCAAAATTGCCGTTAAAACTCTCTAACGTGTCGATAAAGTGCTCATAAAGGTTGGCACGGTGATATGGAGACTGTCCTAATGACACAGTGTGATCATACAACGCTTGCCATAAGATCGGCTGCCACGGATGCTCATCTTCCAGCTCTGGCACACTCTGCCCAGCTTCCCAACTTGCGATCCATTCCGGACGATACACCAAGTAACCATCGAAAATATCGGCAATTTTCTCAGCCAGCTGATACAGCTTAGAGTGGTCAATGTCATCTTTGAGGTACTGCGCTAACGGCGAAAACACCTCTTGGTTGAGAAGCCCCGGAAGCAAATGCATCAACTTCCACGTCATCGCTTCTTTGTTAAACGCACTGCGTTTTGGCACGTCTGGCAATACCTGCGTAAACATTTCCCAAATGAAAGTCGCAGGGAGCGGAAAATCAATGTTCGCGGCAACACCAAACTCTTTGGCCAATTCCATTTTTAGCCACTGGGACATGCCTGGACTTTGAACCAGAATTTGTTCTTTTTCGAACGGGTTTTCCAGCGGACTGATTCGAATCAGTTCGACAAGGAGTGATTTAAGAACGTCAACTTGGTTGGAGTGATAAACAGTAAACAAATTGGGAATACCGAGCGCCGATTGAAACTGTTAGCTAGCTTAGCACAGCCCCATTTAAACCCGCAGTGATCTCGCGTTCGGAAAAAACAAAAGGTTATATATCACTCAAATAGAGTATGAATCTTCTGAATTTTCACATGTCAATCAAGTCTGACATTTCCATACAAAATGTGACATTCGTCGCAACTATTCCATAATAAAAAACACTGTTTTATACTCCCTCTACCCATAATTTATAAACAAACAAAAAGTATGTTTCGCAAACTGTCTTCCAACAGCGCTTGGCTGATTGCTTTTTTTGCTTGCTTTGCAGTGTACCTGTCGATCGCTTGTTATCCTTTTGTGTTGTCTAACAATCAGAATGAACCGCTAACCTTGTTGCAAGGTTACTATTTGGTTTCGACTCAATATGGCTGGCTGGGCTTGATCGCTCTTCCATTTATGTTGTTGAGTTTATTGCTCTCTTTTCTACCGACTCGAGCATTCAAAGGTATCGTGATCGCTATCGCGATCTGTCTATTGATCATGTTTAAAGTCGATATCCTCGTTTTTCAGCAATACAAACTTCACATCAACGCCCTATTAATCCGTATGTTTTTCGAAGGTGGCGGTGATGTCTTCGATATTTCGTGGATGAGTTGGCTAATCTTCGTCAGTGAAGTTGCCGTTCTGGTGATCGGGCTCGCTTGTACCGTTTGGGTAAGTAATAAACTGGCACAAAGCCGAGCTAAGTTCGTTTTGATCAGCGTTTGGTTTGCTGTATTGCTTAGCACGCAGATGATTCATGCGTACAAAAACGCACTTTACGACGATGAAGTCAGTCAGTTTTCGAATAACTGGCCACTTTACTACCCGCTGACGGCTCGTAAATTTATTTACAAACACGACCTAGTGGATGAGAGCATAGCATCGAAGAACCGCGTAGAGTTAACCAACATTGAACGTAGCTCACTCAACTACCCGCTTGCGCCGATTCAAGTGCAAAGCAAAGAGAAACAGCCCAATGTTTTGTTTATCTTGGTTGACGCGTGGCGCTACAGTGATGCGACGCTGGAAGTCATGCCAAATGTCAGCAAGTTCGCCGAAAAAACGGTGAATTTCACACAACATATGAGCGGCGGCAACTCAACTCAAGCGGGTATTTTCAGCCTATTTTACAGCTTGCCCACAACCTACTGGGAAAGCTTTTACGCAAGCCAACGCTCTCCTGTGTTTATGGATACGCTGCAAGCAGAAGGCTACCGCATGGGCATTTTTGGCTCAGCACCGCTCACCAGCCCGCCACTCTCTCGCACGGTATTCAAAAAAGTGTCGGACTTGACCCTGAAACAAACTGGGGAAACAGCAGTCGAGCGCGATCAGCAGATAACAGACAAGTTCATCGAGTTCCAAAAGCAGGACAGCGACAAACCGTACTTTGGTTTTCTGTTCTACGATGCCGCCCACGGTACGGTGTTTCCCGAGCCTGAATTTGCGAAATTCAAACCATACTGGGAACGCGTTGACCACATTTTGCTCAACAACGATTTTGACGCTTCGCTTTACCATAATCGATACAAAAACTCGTTGTACTACATCGATAGCTTGATTGGTGATGTGCTGAAAAACGTCGACTTAGACAATACCATTGTGGTGATTTCATCAGATCATGGTGAAGAGTTTAATGACCATAAGATGAACTATTGGGGCCACACGGGTAATTACAGTGACGTTCAAGTGCATGTGCCTCTTTACGTGTACATGCCAAATCGTCAGCCAGAGCAAGTTGATTACCGCACGACCCATTTTGACGTCGTGCCAACCATGATGAATACGCTGTTTGACGTTCAAGGCACAACGAGTTCATACAGCGTTGGTCATAACTTGTTTGATAGCTCTGCCTCTCGCGATTGGTATATTGCAGGCAGCTACTACAACTATGCATTGGTCGGCAAAGAACTGATGCTTGTGGTCAACCCTGGCGGGCACTCTCAGCAACTGAATCGCCAGTTAAAAGTCGAGAAAGAACAGAAAGTTCCTGTCGATATCATTCGTCATTCTCTGGATGAGATGTCGCGATTTTACAAAAAAGGCTAGCGTCCAACATCGACGCCGATTGAAATAAAAAAGCCTCTTGGTTGTAAGACCAAGAGGCTTTTTCCTATCTGCTATTTAAGCGTGATGAGCGTGCATCAAGCGTGGCTGAATCAACAAGTTGTTGATGTATTGTAAGGCCACATAAGAGACAACAAATGTTGCCACAATCAACTCAAGACCAGCTAAGCCTCGCACTTGTTGAACATAGTGCGCAGCCAATCCTTGCAACTCCATCCAATTCGCCATTTTAAACAGCGCCGTCGCACCGATCACCATCGGGAAGGTAAACGCTGCATAGCCAGGGCTGAATGGCAGTCTAAGCAATTTAAAGAACGCGAGATATATGATGGCTGTCATCAATACCGCGATACCAAATAGCATAGCGATGATCACTGGTGATGGTGTCGCAGTGACCGTTAAGTACCCTGCCAATGATAGACTTGCTGGCGCTGCCATGATTGCCATTGTTGGTTTCGCTGCATCCGGAATTTCATGGGTGAACATGAAACGGTAAATCATCATCGGCAACATGATCGCGTACGCCACCATACCAAACATCAATGCACCTTGTGCCACTGGTGCTAGCATCGGGTTGCCAGAGAAAGACACATCCGCAACGATGATACCCACAGGCGGTACAAACCAACTAGGAACCATGTGGTGCAATTCAAAATCTTTGGCGCGATGGTAAACAAAGCTCACCAAGAATACGATGTGCAAAACCACCGCAATCAGCCAAAGCGCATCGCCAGCTAATGGGTAAAAATGGCCGAGAGAGTTCGATACCACCATAGTGCCCATCGCAAATGTCGGAACCACGCTGCCCACAACCGGATGAGCAAGATCTTGTCTCAATAGATGATTATGTAGCAAAAACTTGGTTGCCAATATAGCCAACAATATGCTCGCGATACCCGCACTAATCCACTGTCCGTAGCCATGTAATTCGGCGAAGTTCTCCCAACTCCAGCCCAAGCTTGCAATACCAAGAGCCAAACCCGCCATTGGAGTTGGTGCTCCCATTACTTTTGCTTTTGTTCTTTGAATCATGATGACCTCAACCAGACTCACTCTTGATGGGACGTATAATACGCTTGCACTTCGTTCCGATATATCTAATTATTTAAAACAAACGTTCAGAATTACTTAACGGTGGGGTATGGCAAGTCACATTTCTCTTAAACAACTGAAAGTGTTTACGACGATCACGCAGCACAAAACGCTCACAGCGGCTTCTGATAGTCTCTTTTTATCGAAAGCCGCAGTGAGCATGGCACTCTCAGAATTAGAAAAGCAGATCGGCCATCACTTATTTGATCGTGTTAATAACCGACTGATTTTGAACCAAGAAGGTCAAAAACTACTGCCACTGGCGGATGAATTACTCAACCGAGCCAAGGACATCGAGAGCATTTTCGATGGTGACCAAGCGCTATCGGGCCAACTTCGCATTGGTGCCAGCGACACCATTGGCAACCAAGTCGCGCCCTATTTGCTTAGCGAATTTCGTCAGCAAACGAACCATCGTTCTCAAAGTCTGTTCATTTCTAACTCCGCACAAATCTGCGACATGCTGACCGATTACGAGTTAGACATAGCCCTCATTGAAGGCAAAACACTTCACCCTGAATTGCAGTCTACCCAGTTTAGCGAAGATGAAATGTGCGTGATTTGCGCGCCCAATTCCCCAGCCGCGCACGAAGGGCCAGTAAACTTAACCGAGCTAGAAAACAGTGAATGGATATTGCGAGAGGCAGGATCTGGTTCACGCGAATTTTTTATGCGCGTTGTCGCGCCGCGCTTGGAACATTGGCATGAAGCTTTTCAGCTCAATACCACCGAAGCGTTGATCAACTCAGTATCGGCAGGGTTAGGCTTGGGCTGTTTGTCACGTTTGTCTGCAGAACCTGCTATTCGTGACGGCCGCGTAAAACTGCTCGACATGCCTTTAGATATGAAACGTCGCTTCTGGTTACTGGTTCATAAAGAGAAATATCAAAGCCCATTGCTCAGAACGTTTATCGAATTTTGCCAAGATTGGGAGCGACCAACAAACCTTCCTTTGGCGGACAAATCCGCAAAGTGAAACCAAGATAGTTTAAATGCTAGTCAGTTAGTTGTACGTGTCTCTCATTCTGAGGCTTGTCGCTAGACTTGATTGGTCAAAAACTGTATAAAAAGCCAGTATCAATACACCAAATTAGGGGACCAACCATGGCTGTAATCGTCAAGTACGTGGTAGAACGCAATGGAGAAGAGAAAATGACTTTTACCTCTAAAGCGGAAGCTGACGCATACGACAAAATGCTGGATATGGCAGACGAGTTATTCTCACTGCTGGGTAAAAGTGAACTTCTAGAAGACGAAGGTAAGCAAGAAGATCTTGCAATGTTCCTTGCGCAAAACAAAGAAGAAGTGCTTTACGCTCTTGGTGCAAAACGTAAACCTGCACCAAAAAAAGCAAAGAAGCTTGAAGCTGTTGAAGAAGATAGCGAGCAAGAAGACGCTGCATAAGCCTCTCATTTGTTTAGAAAAAACGTCGCATTATGCGGCGTTTTTTTATTCCTTCCGTTTATCTCCATATATCTCTGAGAATATAAAGAACCGATTTAATATCCCAAATTGCTCTAAATTTCATGTTGCAGATTAGTGTGACTTAGATCTAGTCTAAATGGGTTCGGTGATGGGGTACCACCGGAATCGAAAGATTCGAACCGCTGTTAAAGCTAATGACTCCTACAGAAACGAAAACAGGTCAGCCCTGTTGGAAGTGCTTTCGCTTATGTTGTGAAAGCGAGAGTTCTGTAGTGAGCAATTCAACTCTTCTCCAACCCCGCTCCTGTTTTCTCAAAAATTAAAAAGATATCCAAAATAGTTGTTAACTCAACAAGGCAACAAACGCATGAACCTCCTGAACATAGTTTTCTATTTGATGGAGCGAATAAGAGCAGTCAACGCCGTTGAGTCTGACAAATAGGCTGGATATCGTACACTGGGAAAACACTATGCAATACTCACACGAAATCCAATCAATGTGCCCGATTCAACGCGGCGATCTTCATGCATCTGCACCGATCCCTGTCGAAGGCGCAATGATCAATCCAAAAGACGTTATCGCGATTTCTGGTCTTAGCCACGGCGTTGGTGCTTGTGCTCCTCAACAAGGTGCAGCAAAACTGACTCTCAACGTTAAAAACGGCATCATCGAAGAAGCTTTGATCGAGACGATCGGCTGTTCTGGCATGACTCAATCCGCAGCGATGGCCGCAGAAATCCTAACAGGCAAAACTATTCTTGAAGCACTGAATACCGATTTGGTATGTGATGCTATCAACGTCGCGATGCGCGAAATCTTCCTTCAATTTGTTTACGGTCGCACTCAATCTGCTTTCTCTGAAGGCGGCTTGGAAATTGGTGCGGCACTGGAAGACCTTGGTCAAACTCAACGCAGCCAAGTGGGTACTAGCTACTCAACTAAAGCAAAAGGCGTGCGTTACATGGAGCTGGCTGAAGGCTACGTAACAAAACTCGCGCTAGACGAAAACAAAGAAGTGATTGGTTACCAATATCTCAACCTAGGCAAGATGATGAAAGCCATCAACGAAGGCGTATCTGCAGCAGAAGCAGCAGAAAAAGCAACGGGCACTTACGGTCGTTTTGACGAAGCCGTAACGACCATTAACCCACGCCAACAATAATTGCCACCAAGAGGAAAGAGATTATGAACACTCCAATTACTGAATCTGTACGTCGCACATTAGACGAAATGCAACTTTCTTCTCTGGAAGCGGCTTACCAATGCTGTATGGATCGTGGTATCGACCCTAAAGCACTAGTGATGGACACTCAACCTATCGCGTTTGAAAGCGCGGCAGATGCCTACACACTGGGCACCGCTTTGGCGATTTTCCGCGGAGCAAAAACAGCAGAAGAAGCAGCAAACATCATCGGTGAAGGTCTTCAGGCGTGCACTAAACCCGGCAGCGTGGCAGAGCAACGCCAAGTGGGTATCGGTCACGGTGCATTGGCGGCTCGTCTATTGAATGAAGAAAGCGGCTGTTTCGCTTTCCTTGCCGGTCACGAGTCATTCGCAGCGGCAGAAGGCGCAATCAAAATCGCACTAAACGTGAACAAATCACGCAAAAATCCGTTGAAAGTGATCCTGAATGGTTTAGGTAAAGACGCCGCTTACCTCATCTCACGCATCAATGGTTTCACTTACGTACGCACTCAATACAACTACCAAACTGGTGAGTTAGTGGAAGTAGAACGTCGCCGTTTCTCCCAAGGTCCACGTGGTGAGATCCTTTGCTACGGTGCAGACGATGTACGTGAAGGCGTGGCTATTATGCATAAAGAACAAGTGGATGTGAGCATCACTGGTAACTCGACTAACCCGACTCGCTTCCAGCACCCAGTTGCCGGTATCTACAAAGCAGAGCGTAACCGTGAAGGCATGCCTTACTTCTCTGTGGCATCAGGCGGTGGTACTGGTCGTACTCTACACCCAGATAACGTGGCGGCAGGCCCTGCCTCTTACGGCATGACAGACACTATGGGTCGCATGCACGCCGATGCACAATTCGCGGGTAGCTCTTCAGTACCTGCACACGTAGCGATGATGGGCTTCATCGGTATGGGCAATAATCCAATGGTAGGTGCAACGGTTGCACTTGCAGTAGCCGTCGGTGAACTTAGCCTCTAAGTCGATTTGTCGCTTTACTATCCAAAGCCAGTAAATCCAACAAACCCAGTGTAGGGGGAGTGACTTCGGTCCTCCCCTTATTTTTTGCGATGCCCCCTTCTACAACTTCACTGTGTCTCTGCCCAAAATCGGTCTGGTAAGGCTTTTGCGACACATTTCTCATCAGACAAACATATCTCTAAAAAGACAAAAGGTATCCATCTACGGACTTTCTCCATTTCCCCTCTTTAAACTCCCCAACACTCTCTTTATGATGACTGACAACTTAATTATTTCTTGTCAGTGAACAGACGAGACACAAGACTCAACACATGGAGATCAACTATGGCTTTCTTCTCTCTAGCCTTTGGTACGGCAACTAAAAACCGCGACGGCAAAATCATCGAAGCGTTTTTCCCAAACCCAGTTCTTAACCCAAGCGAAGCGCTTGTTAACGCACTAGCAGCAGTAGCAGGTTACGAGCAAGGCAACCAAGCTATCGAGATCTCTGCAGCACAAAGCGCAGAACTGGCAGCAGCATTTGAAGCAAACGGCGATGCGGCAAACGCATCTTTCGCAGCAAAAGCAGCAGAATCAGCACAACCACTTGTACTGGTTGTCCTTGCAACTGACGAGCAGCCACAAAGCGTTGCTGAAGGCTTCCTAAAACTTCAACTTATCTCTAACCGCCTAGTTCAACCGCACGGCACGGTACTAGACGGCATCTTCGGTCTACTACACAACATCGCATGGACTAACGAAGGTCCAATCGATCTACCTGAACTAGCAGAGCGTCAAATCGAAGCTCGCCTAGCGGGTCGTGCACTAAGCGTAGATTGCGTAGACAAGTTCCCTAAAATGGTGGACTACGTGGTACCAACTGGCGTTCGTATCGCTGACACTTCTCGCGTACGTCTTGGCGCACACGTTGGCGAAGGCACAACGGTAATGCACGAAGGCTTCATCAACTTCAACGCAGGTACAACTGGCGTGAGCATGGTTGAAGGTCGTATCTCTGCTGGCGTAGTGGTTGGTAACGGCTCTGACATCGGCGGCGGCGCATCTATCATGGGTACGCTATCTGGCGGCGGTAAAGTTGTGGTTTCTATCGGTGAAAACTCGCTACTAGGCGCGAACGCAGGTCTTGGTTTCCCAATGGGTGACCGTTGTACTATCGAATCAGGTCTATACGTAACTGCTGGTTCTAAAGTACGCATGCTAGATTCTGCTGGCCAAGAAGTAGAAGTAGTGAAAGCACGCGATCTTGCAGGTGTTTCTGACCTACTGTTCCGTCGTAACTCTGTAACAGGTCAAATCGAGTGTCTTGCTAACAAGAGCGCGGTTGAACTGAACAGCGAACTGCATAAAAACAACTAATTCATTCGTGAATTAGCCCTACGAAAAATCCCCCAGCAGGAAACTGTTGGGGGATTTTTTAGCTTACAGCAAAATGCGTGATTACTGATTTAAAAAGCTGACCGCTTTATCTGGGAAATCAGTAAACAAACCATCCACTTTTACTTGGTTGTAGTACACATCCATCATGCCTTCAAAGCTGTCAGTGTACGCTGGAATGCGTCCTGGATCGGCGCGGAACGTGTATGGATGCACTTGCAAGCCAGCGTCTTTTGCAGCCTTCATCAACGGCTTGATGATGATATTGTCTTTGGTTGACTTATCATCCACCAGCATCGGCTTCCAAGGTCCAATTCCTTCCGCGTAACTCGCTACTTTCTTCATTCCGTCGGCTTCGAACATCCAGTCATAACTGTATGGTGTTGCCTTGTCGCCTTTGTACACCATAGTTTCGTTCCAGTCCGTGTAAGCCATAAGCTGAACGAGCTTTAAGTCCATGTCCATTGCAGGCATGAGTTCACTGTTGATGCGTTGAAGTTCATTCGCATCAAAACACTGAAGGTAGACTTTGTCGTCTTGAGAGCCGTAACCGTACTGCTTCAAGACTTTAAGTACTGCTTTAGAAATGTCCTTACCTTCATGACGATGGAACCAAGGCGCTTTAATTTCTGGGTAAATACCGATGTCATAACCCAGCGTTTTGTTTAAGCCTTGGATCAGCTCAATCTCTTCAGCAAACGTCGGCACGGTGAAGTCAGATTTCCACATAGGGAATCGGGTTGGATAGCCCGCTACTTTGTTGCCTTTCTCATCGATGTTGAACCCTTCGGTAACTCGCAAGGATTTGATTTCCGCCAGAGTGAAATCAATCGCGTAATAACGACCATCTTTACGTGCACGATCAGGAAAACGCTCCGCAACATCCGTTACGCGATCGAGATAATGGTCATGCAACACGACCAACTGGTCGTCTTTCGTCATTACCACATCTTGCTCTATGTAGTCAGGTTTCATTGCGTAAGCAAGTGCTTTGGCTTCTAGCGTGTGCTCAGGCAAGTAGCCCGATGCGCCACGATGCGCAATGACAAGCGGCTTCGCAATCGCACCAGCAGAGAGGCTAAGTGCTAAAAAAGTAAGACATACTGACTTTGTTTTCATTGTTATTTCCTTGATAAAGCGAAGAGGCAGTATTCCACTGCCTCTTTAAATAAATATTACGCTAGCGCTTCCTTCTCGCGCTCTTTTTGCTCGTGGTGCGCACGTTCACCTAAAAAGGCGTACATCAAACACACGATAGAAGTAATACAAGAACCCACTAAGATGATAAAGCCACCATCCCAGCCAAAGTGGTCTACGGTGTAGCCCAAAATCGCGTTTGCGGCAACTGCCCCACCCAGGTATCCAAACAAACCAGTAAGACCAGCGGCAGTACCTGCCGCTTTCTTCGGAGCGAGTTCAAGTGCGTACAAACCGATCAGCATAACCGGACCATAGATTAGGAAGCCAATTGCAATAAGCGCCATCATATCTACTGTTGGGTTGCCTGCAGGGTTAAACCAATAAACCATCACTGCAACTGTCACTAACACCATAAATAAGATACCAGCAGGTGCACGACGACCTTTGAACAATTTGTCAGAGATCCAACCACACAATAGTGTTCCTGGAATGCCAGCCCATTCGTATAAGAAATAAGCCCATGACGATTTATCTACCGAGAAATCCTTCGCTTCTTTTAGGTAAACAGGTGCCCAGTCCAGTACGCCGTAACGAATTAGGTAAACAAATGCGTTTGCAATTGCAATCGACCAAAGAAGTTTGTTGTTGAAGACGTATTTGAAGAAGATTTCCTTCGCTGTCATTTCTTGTTCATGGGACTTGTCATAGTCATCTGGGTAATCGTCTTTGTATTCTTCAATAGGAGGCAGACCACAAGACTGAGGGGTATCGCGAACCGTCATCCAAACAAACACAGCAACTAACGTGGCGAAAAATGCAGGAACATAAAATGCAGTGCGCCAATCATCATTAAATGCCCACAGGCCAAGAATAAATAGTGGACCAATCAAACCGCCACCCACGTTGTGCGCCACGTTCCAAACCGAAACGATCTCACCACGCTCTTTACGTGACCACCAGTGCACCATGGTTCGGCCACAAGCAGGCCACCCCATCCCTTGGAACCAACCGTTTAAGAAAAGCAAAATGAACATCGCAGTGACGCTACCAGTCGCCCATGGCATAAAGCCAAAGCAAAACATCACTAATGCAGACATCAATAGGCCGCCACTAAGGAAATAGCGAGGGTTGGAGCGGTCTGAAACGCTGCCCATTAGAAACTTAGAGAGACCATATGCAATGGAAACAGCTGCCAAGGCGACACCTAAGTCTCCGCGGCTAAAGCCTTGCTCGATAAGATAAGGCATCGCCAAACTGAAGTTTTTACGAACTAGATAGTAACCGGCGTAGCCAACAAAGATACCGATAAAGAGTTGCCAACGGAGGCGAGAGTAGGTGCTATCGATGCTGCCAGGGGACAGACGATCAATGTGCGCCTTAGGTTTGAATATTCCAAACATAGGAACCTCATTATTTTGTATGCGATGGTAAAAACACAAAAGGAGCGAACGAAACAAAATAAATCTTCGTTCGAAAGTTCATGAATTGTATGGAGTTAGGATTTTATTTCTGTGACAAATGTTGCACATGGATTAAATATAAGTAAATACAGTAAATTATATGAGCATTAATTAGATCATCGTTCAACTTTACTCAAGATTCGTTAATATTAAACTGATGTTCAAACCTCTCACTTGAGCATTCCAATTCGAAACCTTTGAAACAAAGGCTCGAATTAGAACATAAACTAACCGTAAAAAGGGCGATTTACGCCTGCCCTACTCGCTCCGAACCAACTAATAACTAAAAAGCTGAAAAACGATCACGTTTAGCATCAAACGAAATAAAAAAAACAATTTTTATTTGAATACAAGCCGAAGCAATGATTCACAAACACAAGACATTAACAGCGTTTATTCTCTTATCAACTCATCCTATTGGTACCAATGGGATGACGATTTTTTCTAAAAGTCCAAACATGACAGCGTATTTTTTATATCACTGCTATCCCTTGATACATTTGACATTCCGCTACTCCTTTAGGGTTAATTGCTACACAAGTTCTGTGCAATAAGTCTCCAAGCACGTAGCAGCTTCACAAAACTCCTCTTACCAGTTGTGCATTCTTTTTCACATCGGTAATTTGAGCGCTCTCATCACTGGCCTCGTGACAAATAAATTATTTTCGTTGTGTTCTTTTCCGGTTAAAAGATGCGCCATTTAACAAAAACGAAGACTTTGATTAACAAATTTATGCTCAAACGCTCATTTTTAACGCTCGTTTGTTTTCGCAAACGTTTATATATGCACAATAGTATCGTGCTAGACAGGCAAAAATGATCAAAGGACTTTTAACATGACAACGAACAAACACCCCTCTCTGCTTGGAGAATGTTTGGCCGAGTTTATCGGTACAGGACTACTTATTTTCTTCGGCGTAGGCTGTGTTGCAGCCTTAGTTCTAACAGGCGCATCATTTGGACAATGGGAAATCAGTATTGTATGGGGCTTCGGTGTCGCCATCGCTATTTACTGTACGGCTGGCGTCTCTGGTGCACACATCAACCCTGCCGTTACCATCGCACTTGCTATGTTCCATGGTTTTGATAAGGCGAAAGTGGTGCCATACATTATCGCTCAAATGCTTGGGGCATTCTGTTCTGCTGCGTTGGTTTACAGCTTATACAGCAACCTTTTCACCGACTACGAAATCGCTCATAACTTCGTTCGCAGCAGCCAAGATGCACTAGCAACTGCTGGTATCTTCTCAACCTATCCGCATGCCTCCCTCTCTTTCTTTGGTGCTTTTGCTGTGGAATTCGTTATCACTGCTGTGCTGATGTTTGCGATTCTGGCTCTGGGCGATGAAAATAACGGCGCGGCACGTGGCGCAATGAACCCTCTATTGATCGGTATTTTGATTGCCGTCATCGGTGGTTCACTTGGCCCACTAACAGGCTTTGCGATGAACCCTGCTCGTGACTTTGGACCGAAGCTGTTCGCTTACTTCGCAGGCTGGGATTACGCTCTGACAGGTGCTAAAGACATTCCTTACTTTATCGTGCCTTTACTTGCTCCGATTGCAGGTGCGTGTTTTGGTGGTTGGTTGTATCCAAAAGCGATTGCCGCTTACCTTCCACAACAAGGTCACGGTTGCACGATTCCAAACCAATGTGAGACGGAAGAAGAAACAGAAGAAGCTAGAGCTTAAAACTGACGTAACTCGAACATTTACTAAAATATAAATAACGAAACAAAAGGATTCTTACCATGACTGAGCAAAAATACATTGTTGCCCTAGACCAAGGTACAACAAGCTCTCGCGCAGTGATTCTTGATCATGATGCGAACATCGTAAGCGTCGCGCAACGCGAATTTACTCAGATTTATCCAGAAGCAGGTTGGGTTGAACATGATCCAATGGAAATTTGGGCAACACAAAGCTCTACCTTAGTAGAAGCTCTAGCTAAGTCTGGCATCCGTAGCGACCAATTAGCGGCTATCGGTATTACTAACCAGCGTGAAACGACCATCGTCTGGAATAAAGAAACAGGTAAACCCGTTTACAATGCGATCGTATGGCAATGTCGCCGTACTGCTGATATCTGTGAAGATTTAAAAGCACGCGGTCTCGAAAACTATGTACGTGACAACACTGGTTTGGTGCTTGACCCTTACTTCTCCGGTACCAAAGTTAAATGGATTCTGGACAATGTTGAAGGCGCACGAGAAGACGCAGAAGCAGGCAAGCTTTTGTTTGGTACTGTCGATACTTGGTTAGTTTGGAAGATGACTCAAGGTCGCGTTCACGTAACCGACTACACTAACGCATCGCGTACCATGCTGTTTAACATCAACGATCTATGTTGGGATCAAAAAATGTTAGATGAGCTTGGCATCCCAGCATCTATGATGCCAGAAGTGAAGCGCTCATCGGAAATTTACGGTAAAACCAACATCGGTGGTAAAGGCGGTACTCGTATTCCTATTTCTGGAATCGCAGGTGACCAACAAGCGGCGCTTTACGGCCAAATGTGTGTTGAAGCGGGTCAAGCGAAAAACACTTACGGTACGGGTTGTTTCTTGCTAATGAATACGGGCCAAGAAAAAGTCACTTCGACACATGGCCTTCTAACGACTTTGGCTTGTGGTCCTGCAGGCGAACCAGCTTATGCACTTGAAGGTGCCGTATTCATGGGAGGAGCTTCAATCCAATGGCTACGCGATGAATTGAAAATCCTAAACGGTGCAGAAGACTCTGAATACTTCGCGACAAAAGTGGATACATCAAACGGCGTTTATGTCGTGCCTGCATTTACTGGTTTAGGCGCACCATACTGGGATGCCTACGCACGTGGCACGATTGTCGGCCTTACTCGCGGTGTGAATTCAAACCATATCATCCGTGCAACATTGGAAGGCATCGCTTATCAAACTCGTGACGTACTGGATGCGATGCAAGCTGACTCAGGCATTAAGCTTGCGAACCTTCGCGTCGATGGTGGTGCAGTAGCGAACAACTTCCTCATGCAATTCCAATCCGATGTATTGAACACAGAAGTACACCGCCCTCAAGTAACTGAGGTTACCGCTCTTGGTGCAGCCTACCTTGCCGGCCTTGCAGTTGGTTACTGGGATAGTATTGATGAGTTGCAGAATAAAGCGGTACTTGATCGCACCTTTGAGCCACACGATGATGAAGAAAAACGCAATCGTCGTTACAAGGGCTGGAAACGTGCAGTGAAATGTGCACAAACCTGGTCTGAACTTCACGACGAAGAAGATTAATCTCATCTCCATAAGAAAAAAAGAGCGCCATTTGTGCGCTCTTTTTGCGCTTTATCCCCGATTCCTGAACTCGCTTACTTCTCACAACGAGCAAATTCGAGCACAATAGAGCTTCGAATTTGAAGCATTGGCCGTTACCAATGCACAAGGGAGTGGTAAGTGAAGCAAATACCTCGACACCAGCAGATTGTTGAGCTGGTGAAAAAACAAGGCTATGTCAGCACGGATGAGTTGGTAGAAAGATTCAATGTCAGCCCACAAACCATCCGACGCGATCTCAATGAACTCGCCGATGACAACAAAATTCGTCGTTATCACGGTGGAGCCACTATTCCTCTCAGTTCTGAAAACACATCTTACAACACGCGTAAAGCGCTCAACTTCAATGAAAAAGATGTCATTGCAGACGAGGTAGTCAAACACATTCCAGATGGTGCCACACTATTCATCGATATCGGCACCACACCAGAAGCAGTTGCGCGAGCGCTCAATAAAAATCATAAACAGTTGCGTGTTGTCACCAACAACATCAATGTTGCGACCATTCTTTTCCCTAACCCTGAAATCAAAGTCATCTTAGCGGGTGGAGAAGTCCGCAGCAGAGACGGCGGTATTGTTGGCGAGGCTACCCTCGATTTCGTTAAACAGTTCCGTCTCGACTTTGGTATTCTCGGCATTAGCGGTATCGACTTCGATGGCTCGCTATTAGACTTTGATTACCACGAAGTCCGGGTAAAACAAGCGATAATTGACAATAGCCGTAGTGTATTTCTTGCCGTAGACCACACCAAGTTCGGGCGCAATGCTATGGTGAAACTAGGCAATATTGCACAGCTCAACATGATCTTTACCAATAAGCAGCCACCAGAAGAAATCTTGTCAATTTTGAAGGAAGCTTCTATCCCACTTGAAGTGGTTGAAGCTAACGAATCAAACTCCGAAAACGAGTAACGTCAATCGTATAATTCCCCCTCAAATGACCTCTGCCTTAATTAGACAGAGGTTTTTTTGTGTCTAAATCACACAAAACGCTCACAAACGAAAATAATAGATGATCACAAACGAAACCTGAGCTAGGATTACATTATGTTCTAAAATGCTCGTTCGCTCACCAAGAGGTCAAATTTATGAGTATACAAAATAATGCTTCCACTACTAGCTCATCCACTACCTTAGACTTGATCGTAATCGGTGGCGGCATTAACGGAGCTGGTATTGCAGCAGACGCAGCTGGCCGAGGTTTGAGTGTTGGCTTATATGAAGCAAATGACTTCGCATCTGCGACTTCTTCAGCAAGTTCTAAACTGATACACGGCGGTTTACGCTACCTTGAACACTACGAGTTTCGTTTAGTTTCGGAAGCGCTCGCAGAGCGTGAGGTTATTCTTCGTAAAGCACCACACGTCGCATTACCAATGCGTTTCCGTTTACCGCATCGCCCATTCCTACGCCCAGCTTGGATGATTCGTTGTGGCCTTTTCCTTTACGATAACTTGGGTAAACGTACGACGCTGCAAGGCAGTAAAACCGTCAACCTTGCGAAATCTGGCTTGCTAAAACCAGAGATGAAAACGGGTTTCGAATACTCTGACTGTTGGGTTGATGATGCACGTTTAGTATTACTGAACGTTCTTGCGGCTCGCGAAAACCATGCTGAAGTACGTAACTACTGCCGCGTGGAAAAAGCACACCGTGAAGGTGGTATCTGGCACGTTACTATTCACGATGTGATGACAGACCAACGTTTCGAACGTAAAGCGAAAGCGTTAGTCAATGCTGCGGGGCCTTGGGTAAAACAGTTCTTTGATGATGGATTAGAGCAAGCCTCTCCTCGTAACATTCGCTTAATCAAAGGCTCGCACATCGTTGTTCCTCGTATCCACAACGAACCGCAAGCCTACATCCTTCAAAACAAAGACAATCGCATCGTATTTATGATTCCTTACTTAGATAAGTTCTCAATCATTGGTACAACAGATGTGGAATACAAAGGTGACCCACGTGAAGTGTCGATCTCAGATGACGAAGTCGATTACCTCATTGATATCGTAAACCAACACTTTGTCCACCAGTTGACTCGCGAAGATGTAGTTTGGACATACAGCGGTGTTCGTCCTTTATGTGACGATGAATCTGACTCTCCGCAAGCAATCACACGAGACTACACGCTAGAGCTCGATGCGGAATACGACCATGCACCTCTGCTTTCTGTTTTTGGTGGTAAGTTAACGACCTACCGTAAGTTAGGTGAAGCAGCAATGAAAAAGCTAGCTCCGTTCCTACCTGAAATGGGTAAAGACTGGACTGCCAACCAAACCCTTCCTGGTGGTAACTTCAGCTGTAGTCGTGAACAATTAGCTAAACAAATTCACGCTAAATACACCTGGGCGCCAGAAGCATTGATTCTTCGTTATGTCACACAGTTTGGTACCCAAACGTGGAACTTAATGGAAGGTACAACAAGTGAAGCTGACTTAGGACAAACGTTCTCGGCACAAGCAGGTGGTGTTTACCAACGTGAGATCGATTACTTAATGAACCATGAAATGGCAATGACCGATGAAGACATTTTATGGCGCCGTACTAAGCTTGGTCTTTACATGAACGAGGAAGAAAAACAGGCCTTAACGGACTATTTAAAGAAAAAGCTACAACAGAAAGTGGTTAATCTTTCTCAAGTTGGCTAACAGCTCCCCTCCCTCCCCCACAATAAAGCCTGCTTAGTTGCAGGCTTTTTGTTTTGTTGTTTAAGCACAACACCTTGGTGCGCTCCACTCGATTGCAAATAAGAACAACTATTCATAGACATTTGGCGTTAAATACAATCATACTCATTTGAAAGATAATGCATCAATGACTTCAGAGTACCGTACTCAGAGTATTGCCTCTGTATGGCAATGCAATTCTCGCGAAAGAAGTATCTTGAGGTTATTTTGGTATCGGCTCAAACAAGGAAAAGAAAATGGGTTTTATGATTGAACATTGGGACTTCTCAACCCCAGAAGCAACTCAACAATCCACCACGGCAGAGCAAATTCAAGCTAAGCATTGGTACCATTGCGAACGGCTGCATCCTGATATTCGTGGTTGGCTGGAGCAGAACCAAGTACCTCGAGCTACGGTTGATCATCTATTAGCCGACGAAAGCCGACCATCTTTCCATCCTTTGGATGACGAGAACTTCATGTTGATTTTACGAGGCGTCAATATGAACGGCAATGCATCACCAGAAGATATGCTTAGTATTCGAATTCTCTACTTTCAAGGCGCACTCATTTCAACTCGTAAAATTCCATCACGCGCGATCATGGAGATTCGCCAAGCATTAGCGGAACACAAAGGCCCAAAAAGTCTTGCCAGTTTACTTCATCAGATCATTGAAGGATTAAACAGTAAAATAGACATTTACCTTGATACGATTGAAGAAACACTAAACCAGTTCGATGTGAATGATGAGTCGACGTACAAACATATGGCTACTCAAAAAGCACTGATTTCTATCAAGCGTTTTATTCGTCCTCAGCAGTACGCTATCCGTGATCTTGTGGAGTCAGAATCAGAATTGATTGCTTTGAGACCTCATCAATATCGCTTCGCACACAATAATATTACGCGCATAAATGAAACACTTGAGTTTTATCTTGGAGAAGTGGCGCTTTTCCAAGAAGAGATCAAACATCATCGTGATGAGAAAACCAATAAAAACAGTTACCTGTTTACTTTGGTAGCAACGATTTTTCTACCAACCAGCTTCTTAACAGGTTTACTCGGTATCAATGTTGGTGGAATGCCAGGCGTGGATTCCACCATGGCATTCACCTGGTTCTGCATCGCCTTAATTGTCATTTTTGGTCTAGAGTGGTGGCTATTTAAACGCTTGGGGCTCACGAATAAAGCGGACGACGAAGACGAATAAACACTAAACCTATAAAGAACAAAAACCAAAAGAGGAGCACGCGGCTCCTCTTTTCTCTACTCACATTAGAATCTTATCCGGGGTGACCATCCACACGAGGGGTCACAAGCATCACACCAAAGCGCCACACAAATAGCCCAAACGCAACAATCCATAATCCACCGCTGATATCAATCCACAGTATCATGTTCGCTGGATCAAAGATCACGGCGAAACTGCGAACCAAAGCTGCCGCGGTAATCGCTGCAAACGCAAGGCTCATGTTTGGCCCTTTGTAGATCATGCGACCAGTATGTCCCATCGTCACCCGTGTAATCATCGCTAAAATCAAACCGCCTAACGCACCTATCGCAAACAGGTGAATGAGGTTATGGCTGGCAAATGCATCTCCCCAGACGCCTCGCAAAATTAAGCTTAGTGGTAAACACAAATACGCAGCATGCAGCGACCACACTAAAGGCTCGTTCAGGGTTAACCAAGGTTTCCAGCGAACAAAACGCACCAACTGAGCAACACCTGCAAATAGCATCAAAGGACTACCTAGTTCTGCAAACGTCACAGGGAAAAAGCTCAGCACAAATAGCATTACCAATGGCAAGTTCGCGAACCACTCTAACCAAGCCAATGGTTGCGCTTTTTCGAAATTAAATCGACGCGCAGTAAAAAATGGAATTACACGTCCGCCCATCACTGACAACAGCAAGGTAAACCACCACAGCATTGCTTGCCACACCGCTGAAGAGCTAAAGGGCGGCATACCTTTTATCGTTGCGTAGCTTGCAAAGTTCGCAAAGATGGCTAAAAGAAACAGTGGAACGAAAAACAAATTACGCCAACCTTTGGCTCGATACACACGAATGCCCACCTCATAGGTGACAAACAGTAAAAATACCGCTTCGATACTGCTGGTTAACCATAACGGTGCTTGTGTCCAAAGCAATATGCGGGGCACTAACCACAAGCCAAATAAAGCCAGAAGCATGTAATGCTTGGTACCATTAATGCCAGTCCAGTTTTGTACCGCGGTCAGTACAAAGCCAACTACAATGGCCATCGAAAAACCGAACAACATTTCATGTACGTGCCACCATAATGCAGGCACGGCTAATGCGTTTGGCTGTCCGCCTTGGAACATCCACACCCACAACGCAATCGCAACAATGGCGTAAATCGACCCAAACAGAAAAAACGGCCGAAAGCCTAATCGCAGCCATGCGGGGATTTTTTCTTCTACTTTTTTATCGGTGATATTCAGCATTATCTTGCCCTCAAGCGTCTCTCGATGCTGGTTAACTCAACTACATATTGATGCTACCATAAACATGTATAAAAAATACATGTTTATAATTAAGATTATACTTAAGAGGTAAAGTTGTGCTTCAGATGCGGGTTAGGTATAAACATGAGAGGCACAACTATCAGTTAAGGGATGCAACGACAATGTACATATTTGGCTATGGCAGTTTGATTAATTCTGCGTCACGTAAATTAACCGGACAAACGGGAGAAGCCATTCCCGTCATAGCACATGGGTTGGTTCGCTACTGGGGGAAGATTGACGACAGCTACAGTCTCTCTCCATTAGTGGTGAACCAAGGCGATGGACAGGTTAATGGCGTTTTACTCGAAGTGAATAAAGAAGCGCTCGCAGAATTCGACCGCCGTGAGCGAGGTTATCATCGTATTCAACTTCAGCCAGATCAAATCGAAACAGATGCGAGTTTTAACCAAGAACATGACATTTGGGTTTACGTAAAAGACGAGCCACTACCACCATGCGCAAAGAGCCCAATCATGCAAAGTTATGTTGATACCGTGCTGGCAGGTTGCTTGGAAGTTTCCCACGCGTTTGCAGAGCATTTTGTGCGTCACACCATTGGCTGGCAACACGCGAAAGAAAATGACCGCCATCAACCCAAATATGGCAACCTTGCAGGCGTACAAGATCACCATTATGAGTTGATTGATAATCTGATCAAAAAAGGAGCCTAACGGCTCCTTTTTAGTATCTATGTTTTGCTTACGCGAGCTTAAAACTTGTAATCAACACCAACGTACAGGCTGTCAAAATCAAAATCTTCGCTGCCACCGTTTTCGGCATCAATACTTACCGAAGAAGCACGGTAGCCACCAGATACAACCAAACCTGAAGCGAACTCATAACCAGCCTCAACACCGTAGTTAAAGCCTACATCACGACCATCATCGGTAACAGTGCTAGATGATTTCACTTCATAAGAAACACTCATTACACCAAGGCCAGCAATCGCACCAACATAGAAGCCTGTACCTGCAAATTGGTATTTAGGCTTCGCATTGAAATTGAACGCAGAAGCATCAACACTAAATTTAACCGGCCACCCCATGTAAGAAAATGTTTCTTCAAAGTCGCCAAAGTATATGTACTCACCTTCAAAAGCTAGTTTGAAGTTTTCTGAATATTGAAGCTCTTTACCTACAGCAAGGCTAAGACCTGTCGCAGAAAAATCTTTTGACAAGCTTTTAACTTTAAGATCTGAATTTACCAAATCAGCACCAACATACCAGTTACCTTTTGCTTGAACTGATGCTGAAGCAACCACTGCACCTAAAGCCAATAATGGCAATACTTTTTTCATTATAATTTCCTAATTTTTCATACTGTTAGACAGCTTTTAAAAGCGCGGAGATTATAAATAGAGTTGAATACTTTCCTATTGATTTGTTTATAAAATGAGACACAAAACATAAACATGAACAATAAAACGTTTGCTTGTTTAAACTCTAAACAGCTCCACTCCTATTAAGTACTAGAGTTACCACAAGTAACAAGTCTCCAAACCAGTCGCGTTTTTCAGTATTTTTACAGCAATATAATCCTTACGTTTACGGCTTTATTTATTACTCAATAGAGTCTATTTCATGAAAACAAGTTGGCTTGATATGATGATTTAAAGTGTTTAGGACTGTCTTACTAAAGGTTTGTGCATACCTAAGTAGCTGTTTAAAATAGTCAGATTATTGAGCTCACACTTGGGCAGTGCCAACGGGAAATTTACATGGCAAAGCTAAAAGATATCGCCATTGAAGCAGGCGTCTCACTTGCAACCGTATCGCGGGTTTTGAACAACGACCCAACGTTGAGCGTTAAAGAAGAAACCAAATACCGCATTTTGGAAATTGCAGAAAAACTGGAGTACCGCACCAGTAGCTCGAAGAAAGGCATCAAAGAAGCTAAGCAAAAACATCACTTTTTAGCCTTATATAACTACAAACAAGAAACAGAGGTGAATGACCCTTACTACTTATCAATTCGTCATGGGATTGAAACGCAATGCGACAAATTAGGTATTACGCTAACCAATTGCTATAACAGTGAAATTGATGTTGAAACGAAAAAGATAACAGGTGTCCTTTTAGTCGGAAATGTCGACCAAAAGGTAGTAGATAAATTACCTAAACGTCTAGCCGATAGCATCTGCTACATAAACTTTTCAGATCCAACCTGCCCTTATGATTGCGTTGATGTCGACCTTATTCGAGTCAGTAGGCAAGTAGTTGATTTCTTTGTACAACGAGGCCACCGCCGCATCGGTTATATTGGCGGTCAAGACAAGCACGACGCAGCTGACACTCGTGAAAATGTGTTTTTGGGCTATGGCTATCTAAAAGGCGTGGTCGCAGAACAAGATATACACTATTGTGCCTGCTCTAGTTTGTCCGGTTATAACTTAGCGAAAGAGATGCTAGCCAAAGGTGACTTCCCGAAAGCAGTATTCATTGATTCAGACTCCATCGCGATTGGCATAGTACGTGCAATCCATGAATTTGGCTTAAAGATACCAGAGGATATTACGTTGATTAGTATGAATGATATTCCTACTGCTCGCTTTACCTTTCCGCCATTGTCTACAATTCGTATTCACTCTGAGTTGATGGGAACTCAGGGAGTGAACTTACTGGTGGAAAAATACCGAGATGGACGCTTACAACCTCTTTATGTATACGTGCAAACAGAGCTTAAACTACGTGGTACAACTCAATGATACCTTTTCCATTAATCTCTTTTATGAATTAAATCTGAAACATCCCCCCTTACCAAAGACATTCATTTTGCACAATCAGTACTGTTTCGGTGTAACGCCGATAGCTCAGCGGGTAGTAAGGAGTTCAACAACAAATAACTCTAAGCACCATGAGTGCCCCAAATGTTTATCATTTAGAGGTGATGGTCGAAGAAACCAACTCGCGTAGCCAAATGCCTTTGTCTTCATTGTTTCGGCTGGAATGCCACAGCATAGCAATATCAAAATCCGCAACGGCGATCGGCGGCTTAACGGTAACGAGATCGTCCGAAAAGCCCTCCGCCAATGCCATTTTTTCTGGCACGATGGCAATGAGATCGCGTTTTTTCAATAGATGCCGAATAGTGAGAAAGTTGCGCGACGCCACGGTGACTTTGCGGCTCAAGCCATGTTCTGCAAGCTTTTGGTCTACTTGTGTCTTTAAGCTCCCATCGGGACTTACCAGAGCTTGCTCTATGTTCGCGAACGCTTCCAGAGACAGCTGTGTTTCCCCTTGCAATACCTGTTTATCACACATGCACACGTGCTTTTCGGTGTACAAGTACAAGCTCTCAAAGTTGTCATCCAACACCGGCATGCTGCCAATAATGACATCGAGCTTTTCATGCTCAGTTAATGCCACGTAGTTGCTACGATTGACGTTAATAAAACTGATCTGCGCCTCTGGGGCGCGCTGGCGTATTTCGTCATAAAGCCTAGGAGCAAAGATAAACTCGGCATAATCCGTTAACCCGATGCGACATACACCCGCGTAATTTTCAGGTTGGAAGGCAGACTTAGTGAGCAAGTCTTTGGCGATAGAATCCAACAAGTGATGCACAGTTGGCGCGATGTGGTGAGCGTGCTCGGTGGGCTCCATCTTGTGCCCTTTTCGCTCAAAAAGCGGGTCGTCAAACAACAACCTTAAACGAGACAAACTATGACTCATCGCCGACTGGCTAACGTAACTTTTCTCTGCCGCGACGCTAACGCTTCGATAGCGATACAAGTAGGAAAACGTCACCAATAAGTTCAAGTCAATGTTGCGCCACTGAATGTCCTCTTTCACTCCAACATCCTCATCCCATTTCATTCATAGATGAAATTAAAATCATCAATTTGAGTCATTTTAGAGCATTCGATAAATTAGCAACAATGCTTTTTAGATAAACAGGCTCGACATGTTCACCATATTCAAAACTTTTTTCTGGCTGGGTTGGTTCAGCTTCGGCGGCCCGGCGGCTCATATTGGTTATTTTCGCCAAACATTTGTTGAGAAACTGAAATGGCTTGATGACAGCGAGTACGCGCAAATTGTCGCGCTCAGTCAGTTTTTGCCGGGACCGGGCTCAAGCCAAGTTGGCTTTGCTTTAGGCTATAAACGTGGCGGTTTAGGTGGCGCATGCGCAGCATTTGTCGGATTCACGCTTCCTTCAGTGGTCATCATGTTGGCGCTGGCGATAGTGAGCAGCCAAATCACCGACACCGCAGTGTTCCAAAACATCGTTCACGGCCTAAAACTGCTCGCAGTCGTCGTCGTGGCGGATGCGACTTGGGGCATGTACAAAAACTTCTGCCAAAGTAAACTGACCGCGGGTTTGTGCGTCGCGACTGCGATTGCGTTGCTGGTGGCACCAAGCATCATGACGCAAATGTTCGTGTTGATCGCAGCAGGTTTTGTCGGAATGCGGTATCTGAAGAAAGACTCCGCGCCATCAGCCGAGTCGTTTAAACCGTCTATCGCGCCATTGGCTCTATTTGCGATGCTTTTACTCGGCTTACCGTTAGTGGCTCATACGTTACCTTTACTTGGGCTGTTTAGTGATTTTTTCCAAGCTGGTAGCTTAGTGTTTGGTGGCGGTCATGTGGTTCTGCCGCTTCTGCAAAACATTGTTGGCGACCAGCTCAGCCAAGATGCATTTTTAACAGGCTACGCCGCTGCACAAGCTGTACCAGGGCCAATGTTCACCTTTGCGACTTTTATCGGTTATGAGCTTTCGGATACGCCAATTTTAGGTGCGCTGATCGCAACGCTTGGCGTATTCCTCCCAGGGTTTCTTTTACTACTTGGCGTTCTTAAGAACTGGCAAGCACTGGCAGGAAAACCGCTGGTCTCCGGCGCCATCAACGGTGTAAATGCCTCGGTAGTAGGGTTACTACTCGCGGCACTTTACCAGCCAGTATTTAGCAGCGCAGTTGTTGCTCCCATCGACATGGCGTTAGTGGTTGCAGGTTTTTATCTACACAAAAAGCTCAACCTTTCGGTTCTGTGGATGATCGTGTTTTTTGTGGCGGCAGGCCTTGTCACGGGCATGATGTAGCCTGCTGATACGCCAACTATTGAATCCAGATAAACCACGGGTACTCAAATACGAGTGCCCTTGCTTAGATTAGATAGTGAAAACGGAACAGACCCCGATAAAAAGAGCATCACAAATTATGACTTAATTTCTCTCGGTTAAGCCATTGTTCATTCTTACCAACTTAACTGCATCATGACGAGAATGGACATCGAGTTTTTTGTACAACTTGTATATATGGCTTTTCACTGTACTTTCAGATAAAAAAAGTCTTGAAGCAATTTGTTGATTTGAAATGCCGTACACAAGTAGCTCTAGAATCTGTTTTTCTCTGCATGTTAACTCATCATGCTGCTGTTCTTCGGACAAATTTGCATGCCGATAATTGAGGACTAACTTCTCTAGGTACATTCTTGGTAGCCACAACCCACCTTTCAGTACGTATTCCGCGCCATCACATATATGTGTCACTGATGCACTTCGGAGCAAAATTCCTTTTAACAACTTCCAATGCAGTAAGTCCGTTTGTACTTTTTCACAAGGGACGTTGTGAAGCATAAAGGACCACCCAAATAGATCAAAATCTGGTAACTTTCCTTGTACTTCAAGCTGACGCATAAAATCGTAATCAATAAACATCAAATCGATACTGAGTGAGTGACTTCTGAACACCACTTCATCTGGTTGCATTATCTTTACATCGACATCATGAATGGAAGACAGCTGTTTTTTTATTAAGTTACTTTGTAAATTACTCTCAGCTAGCAGTATCAAGTGCTTCTTTTCCATAGTCCCACCACATTAACTTACCTGTTTCACCAACCCCCGTTAGAAAATTAATTGGAGGCAGCAAAGAGAATTTATCTTCATTTTAAGTAGAAAATATAGCACTTCAGAATGATATCGCATTGCTTTTCAGCACCGAAAAAGACTTAAAAAGTATGAACCTGTTGTGTTTTTATCCATACTTTTCAACCTGTGTTAGCATAAGGATATGATTTATAATATTAAATAATAAAGATAATAATTGGATAAAATGCCATTTATAAAAAATGGATGACTGCTCCGCTCAGTGCAATAGAACAAATTACTTCTTTATATTGGCTTCATTTCATACTTGATGAGTACTTAAAGTAAATACAAAAAATAACATTATGATTATGTTATTTTTTTCTTTAATACTTTAAATAGACGTACCTAAATACTCCCTTCCAGCCTGAATCATTCTCAATAATGAGAACAGCTTTCACTGATCCTTTCTTATAATTTCATCGCTTCCCACAACATTTGAAGGAAGCAGCAAGAAGTTAAGTGCAGTCATTTTTAATCAGGAATAACAGGAAATGGAGTAATCGTTATGACTCTAAACAAAACAGGGCTTGCTTTAGCAATGTCAGCAATTTTATTTAGTGGCTCTCTAATCGCGAATGAGATCGATGATGGAGACGACAACATGCAATGGACTGACAGCGCTAATACCGATATCGGTTTATCTGGCAGCTTCAATGATAACAGTGACAATAGCGCATCTCTCGGTGTTGGTGATAGCTTCAACGACAACAGCGATAATAGTGCGTCACTAGGTATTGGTCATAGCTTCAACGACAACAGCGACACTGACAACAGTGCAACTCTTGGTGTTGATGACAGCTTTAATAACAACAGCGACAACTCAAACTCGAGCACTAACACAGCTCAAAGCCACAACGACAATAGTACGTCTAACGCTAACGACAACAGTACCAGTGCTGATCTTGATGTGAGCCTAAATAGTGATAGTAGTGACTCAAGTACTAACACAAATAGAAGCCACAACGACAACAGCGACTCTAGTACTACTGTAAGACGTAGCAACAACGACAACAGTGACTCTAGTATCAACAGTAGCTTTAACGATAACAGCGATAATCGTAATCAAAGCGACAACCGTAACCAGAGTGATAACCGTAGCTACGCTGATTCAAGCACAACAAACTCGAACAGCTTTAACGACAATAGTAACTATCAAAATGACTCGAGCTCAACAAATGTTGATAGCTTCAATCAAGTCCATATGGATACAGATATGGTTGTTGCGAGCTCAAGCCTAATGGGTGGTGTTA
This sequence comes from Vibrio sp. 2096, assembly GCF_033339595.1. Taxonomy (NCBI): domain Bacteria; kingdom Pseudomonadati; phylum Pseudomonadota; class Gammaproteobacteria; order Vibrionales; family Vibrionaceae; genus Vibrio; species Vibrio sp. 2096. The sequence goes on along the minus strand of NZ_JAWOUX010000005.1, from coordinate 230,533 downwards.
CAGGTGCATCAGTTATTTATGCAACTAACGCGGATGATACTCGAGTTCGAGTTGAAAACATGAACACCCTTGGTGGTCTTGGTGGTGCAGCTGGTATTACTACCGTTGGTCAAAATGCTGGTTCAAATTCACTTGTACAACAATCTGTTACAACTAATGCAAGTGTGTTTACTGGGGGTGAGTAACCGACTAGTAGGAGAAAGCGATGCGTTTGGCAATCTGTACTTTGAGTATGATAGTTGCCTGCACTGCACTCGCTGATGACATTGCATTATCTGGCGGAGAAGTTAGCTTGGATATCATGAATGAATCAAGAGGTGGACAAAATGTTGAACTCGACTTGGTTTATGCAGAATCAGATATCAATGGTATTTCGTCAGATAATGTCGCGTCAAACACCGTGAGTGGTAACAATATACTATCAAGTGGAGCGTTCGCAGACAGTTCGGGTATATCCAACGTAATTCAGAACAGCGGAAACAACGTTTTAATCCAGAACTCTACCGTCGTTAACCTGACACTCAAGTAAACAATATGAAAGTATTAAATAACTTAATTTGGCTGATGCTCGTTTATTCAGCATCAGCCATTTCATTAGAACTGCTACCTTACCGAGCACATTACTCTGTTCCTGTTAAAAGCTACAAAGAAATAGTGTTCGGTGATGTTTTTCGCCAACAGTATGACTTCAGCTGTGGCTCTGCCGCCCTGGCTTCTCTTCTCACTTTTCATTATGCAACAGAGTCATCTGAACAAGATATCTTCAAAAGCATGTTTGAAAAAGGTGATAAAGAAAAAATCAAAGAGAAAGGTTTTTCTTTGTTGGATATGAAGTTTTACTTGGATTCCATAGGGTTACGTTCTGACGGCTTTCAAGTAGGATTGGAGAAAATTAAAGAAGTCGGCGTCCCTGGGATTACTCTCGTTAATTTCGATGGGTATATGCATTTTGTTGTCATCAGAGGTATAAACAATCACTCAGTTATTCTAGGAGACCCTTCTAGAGGAACCATGATAATGAAACTGGATGAGTTTGAAAGATATTACCAAGGAATTGTGTTACTGGTCCGTAACGAAGCGGAAATGGGACGGTCTAGCTTTATAACCAATGATAATTTCACCGTATATCAAAGATCACCATTAAAAACAGGAGTGTCTAGAGATTCCTTAGGGGTATTTAGCATTACTCTCCCAGTTTCCGGTGAAAATTAATATAACATTGTTTTAAATAACTTTAAGAACTTAACAACCTGAAAGGCCTACATTATGAACTACAATAAATTTTTGTTAGTGCTTTGTATGCTAATACCTCATTTTAATGTGAATGCTAAAGATGTTGGCCTGCAAGAACTTACTCCTCTTTCAAATTTATCTTTAGAAGAATATCGAGGTGGTTTCCAAATTACGGACGAGTATATTATTAATATTGGATTAAGCATTACTACGACTATAAATGGCGATGATATTTTGAACACAAATATTGCCAACTTAGTAATTGAAAATGGTAATTTAAAAAACATTAGCGCAAATAGTGAAAATCAAAGTGGAGATGTTTTCAACCAGGGTATTGTTAACATCATACAATTTGGTGAAGGCAATATTATTGGAGATGATTCTATAGATTCACCCAAAATGCCTTCGTCTCAAAATCCTAATATAATAAGTTCAGACTTTATAAATTCAAGTATTATCAATATTATTCAAAACACGAAAGATAACAGTATTATTGGACTTAGCACGCTCGTAGACATTGATGCTCAAGTAAATGGGGTAATACGGGAAATCAAAGCAAACCAACAATTAGAAGACGCCTTATTGAACCACCTTCAATGAGCATTTCCATTTTTATCTGAAAAATTGTCACGTTAAGCTTCTTTGATATTAGAAACGACTGATATCTATGATTACATACCAAAAGAAAGTTCGATATATCAATCGGCCACCATCATTTTAAGAATATATACCTACTTTATCCAATATAATCCAATCAATTTATAATGCGAACACTAGGCGCTAACGATAAATTAGGCCCAAGACTCAAGGGCCTAATATCCATTTTACAAATTAAAAGGTACTCGTACTGTTAATTGAAAGTCGGGAGTATCTTCTGTAAGACCAGCTTGAGCACTAACATTGATAGATGAGCGTTCACTAAAGGCATAGTTTATACCAAAAGTTAATGCATCTAATTGAAGCAACTTAGCATCATCTGCCGATCTGCCATTTACTTTGCTTTTTAAAATAGTTTTATGGCTAAGTCCTAAAGAGAATGAAAGATCAGGATTCACCGCAAACCCCATTCCCCCTGAAAGAGAAATAGTGTCTCCAAGTTCAACATCAGCTTTTGTGTCGCCAACTGTAACAGTATCCTCTAAGTTATAAATATAACTTAGACTAGCGAACAAGACCGCAGGATCAACAGGGTGAATAAGAGATAAATTAGGCTCAAAACTCCAAAAACCCGAACCTGTAGGGACATCACTAAATGAGTTGCTTCCATCTTCAATAGAAACATCATAAGGCGATCGTCCTGTATCCGACTTTACTCTAAGGCCACCTACCCAGTATGGCGCAGACTCAAAGTTAAACTGGTGCCTCAATGCGAACTCTACATCACCAAGCCCTCCGCCATCCACCGTTGTGTTTACTACTTCACTGTTTGAACCATCTTGAATGGGGCGCGTAGAAACTTGGTCATTACGATACACATACGGCACTCTAACTTCTAACTCTGTGGCGTTTGTTAAACCGTACCGAGCAGTTAATCCAACGGTTACTGTAGTCCTATCCGAATCACTCACTTCAATTCGCCCAACAATCAGAGTTGGTAAGACTGTATACCCAACAACAGATACTTTGTTTGAAGAGTTTTGTGTATAGCTTAAAGACGAATCAAATGACCATTTACCTTTAGGTGTGAGAACGCCTGGGCGCTCAATAACATCACCAACCGTTTGGGCGCGCTGAGGAATATCATCTCCTTCAGCACCATATGCATTCCCCGCAATGAATAAACTACAAAGATAGGTACCCAGTAAAGTCTTCCGTAACATCACATCTTTCCTTTTGCTGATGATCGTACCCAAGTAATCTCAGGCAATAGCTTGAGGTGAAGCTCCTAACTTTCCAAAGTAAGATTAGTATAGCTACTTCAAAACCACGACATACCTTTAAGTTTGGCGCTTTGAAGAAATTAGGAGACATTTATACTTATCTTCAACACTAAGCCACTAGTTAATAAATAATTAGGATAGATTCTATGTTTTCGCAATATTATTAATAAAATAAATTGCTTACCTGTGCTCTTAGTATGAAGTCGGTATGACATAACAGCTGAAAAGCCTGTTCTCTTTTGCGTAGCATCAATCACATTGCTTTTTAGATCTAGTCGCTCCGACTTCAACCATAACTAACGCTATCTTCCCCACATATTTCATCAAAATGCATTCCCGTGTCGCGATTTAACATGCTAAAGTTAACAATGCGTTAACAATTATAAATACAATGAGAAGACATGGAGTCACTTAAAATGAATCAGCCGAATCTAAATAGCGCTGCTGGTTGCGCTCTCCCACCACCAAATGAAATGATCCTCAAATGGGCTCAAGAGCGTCCAAATGAGGTCTACCTAAAACAAATTATTAACCGACAGTTTGTTGAGTACACATTCTCTGATGTTGCAGATCAAGCCTTAAAACTTGTCAGCGCACTACGCTCGCTTGGTGTAAAGCCTGGCGACAAAGTTGCGTTAGTATCTAAAAACTGTGCAGAATGGTTTATTTGCGATCTTGCTATGATGCTTGGTGACTATGTCAGTGTGCCAATCTTTCCTACCGCCGGTGCAGACACCATCGAATACTGTGTGACTCATAGTGAAAGTAAAGCGATCATTGGCGGAAAACTCGATGATCCCAAAGCAACTCAGCAAGTCATTGATGCTATGCCTGAACTCATTAGCATCGCTCTACCTTATGACACGGCACCTAAGTGTAAGCACGAATACCAAGCGCTCATTGCTGATGCAGTGCCAAGTGAAGAGCGTCCGCAGCATTACGATGACAAGCTAATGTCGTTGGTGTATACCTCAGGCACATCAGGGTTACCGAAAGGCGCGATGCTAACTTACGGCGCATTCAGTTGGTCTGTTCAGCAACTGATCAATCATATTGGTATCCAAGAAAACGACCGATTGTTCTCTTATTTACCGCTCGCTCATATTACAGAGCGTGTTTATATCTTCGGTTCATCGATTATGGGTGGCGTGCCAACAGCATTTCCAGAGTCACTGGACACTTTTATCGAAGATGTGAAGATGCACCGACCAACTCTGTTTATCTCCGTCCCACGATTATGGACGCTATTCCAGCAACGTATTCAAGACAAACTTCCACAGAAGAAGCTCAATATTCTGTTGAAAATCCCATTCGTCAATTCTTTGATCAAGAAAAAGCTAGCAGATGGTCTAGGTTTAGATCAGGCTCGAGTATTAGGCTGTGGCTCTGCACCTGTCTCGCCAGCGCTGTTGGAATGGTACCACTCAGTGGGCCTTGATATCACAGAGGCTTGGGGGATGACGGAATCATTTGCCTACAGCACGCTCAACTACCCATTTAGAGCTGACAAAATTGGTAGTGTCGGTAATGCAGGGCCAGGCATTGAGTTAAAAATCGCAGCCGATGATGAAATCATGGTGCGTGGCAAAGGGCTATTTTCTGGCTACTACAAAAATGATATTGCCACCCAAGAGTCTTTTGATTCAGAGGGCTGGCTACACACAGGCGATATCGGCGCTATCGACTCAGATGGTTATCTAACGATTCAAGGCCGTAAAAAAGATAACTTCAAAACCGCCAAAGGTAAATTTGTCTCTCCGGTTCCTATCGAGAAAAAGCTTTTCGAGTACAGTCGCGTAGAGATGATGTGTCTCATCGGTTTAGGGCTACCCGCTCCGATTCTTTTGGTTGTGCCACATGACTTCCCTAACTTTGATCGAGAGCGATACGCACGTACCACACGTAAAGTTATTGCCAGGATGAATCAAGAACTCGCCTCTCATGAGCAAATCAAAGGTGTGTTAATGATTAAAGAACCTTGGAGTATAGAAAATGGCGTACTGACGCCAACGCTTAAAATTAAACGTCATGTGCTCGAACAAAAGTATCATGAGATAGGCCACAATTGGCCAAAAGATGAATTGGTCGTGTGGGAAGAAGACTTGTAATTTTGCTTGCACTCCTCAACACCATTGGGGAGTGCAACTTAACTTTGAGCTTGAATCAAACTCATAGACTACTCTCTCCAGAATGGCTTACTCACTTCACAACTAATCTCCCTTTCACCTAATCCAATATCGTCCCAAAGGTGCTTTGGTAACTCTCTCAAGTGACGACGTGTCTTATAGTTCCTTCTCCAAGCCGCCAGTTTAGAATAAATTAACTGTAACCCGCTCTGATGGGCAGTAGGTATAGTACGCTCACAAGTGTGTGTCATGTTTTCCATTTCAAAGATCCCTATACAATGTTGACCACTTAATAATCAGCGACTACGCTGATAACCTCAAACGATAGAATCTGCCATAGAGTTAAGGAAAACTAATGTGAAAGATCGAATGCCTCCCTTACAAAGCTTGTATTACTTTTTCGTTGCAGCAAAGGAAGGAAGCTTTAAAACGGCAGCAAAAGAACTGTTTGTTACGCCAGCGGCCATTAGTCAGCAAATTCGTCATTTAGAAGAGTTCTTAGGCACGGACCTATTTGTTCGTCAGCACAGAAAAATCGTGCTCACACCAGAGGGAGAGCTACTGTTTAGTCAGGCAGAAAGAGGGTTTGCTCATTTGCAGCAAGGGGTAAGATTAGTCAATCAAGATCCAAACCCGAACCACCTTTCGATATCAACACTCCCCTCTTTCGCTCATCATTGGTTAGTCCCGAAAATTACGGCTTTTCGTCAGCGTCACCCTGATATCGCCTTGCTATTAGAACCAACCAATGATTTGGTGTCTTTTCAAGATAGCCAGATAGATTTATGTGTTCGTTACGGTTTAGGAAAGTACCCCAATTTAGAATCACAATGGCTAATGGACGAAGCTTTTTATCCAGCTTGTCATCCGGTGTACCAGAAAGAGCACGGGATCTATAACATCGAGGATTTAAGCAAAGCTGAGCTGATTGAAGATGTTTGGCCTGATCTTGATTGGAATATGTGGTTAGCAACCTTGGGTCACTGCGCAGCAAAGCCTACCTTAAAATACAGTGGATCACATCTCGTGCTTGAGGCTGCACTATCACTTCAAGGCGTGGCATTAGTAAAACACAGTTTAGCTCATCAATATTTTCGTTCTGGCAAATTGGTCCGAATTGGAGATATCGCTATCAAGCCCAACTTTGCGTATTACTTGTGTGCGCCAAAAGGCTACTTAAAAAGACCTAAAGCTCAATTGTTTGCGCAATGGTTGAAGGAAGAAATAGAAATATTTGAAAAGTCAGTGGTACCAGACTTTAAGACCATTGACCTAAAAGGCAACAGTACTAGAACGGCATCATAACAAACGCTAAATAGGAATAAAACAAACACGCTCTGCGTATAAGACTGCTAAATACAAAAAGCCCCGCACTAAGCGGGGCTTTCAAGTTATAGAGTTAACTTAAGAATTACTTCTTAGCGTTACGCTCTTTAACGTCAGCAATTACTTGCTCTGCAACGTTTGTTGGACATGGTGCGTAGTGTGAGAACTCCATAGAGAACTGACCACGACCAGAAGTCATAGTACGTAGAGTACCGATGTAACCAAACATTTCTGATAGAGGTACATCACCCTTGATACGTACGCCAGTAGACGCTGCTTGTTGGTCTTTGATCATACCACGACGACGGTTAAGGTCACCGATTACGTCACCAACGTGATCTTCTGGAGTGAACACGTCAACTTTCATGATTGGCTCAAGAAGTTGCGCGCCAGCTTTAGGCATAGACTGACGGAATGCACCTTTCGCTGCGATTTCGTAAGCGATAGCTGAAGAGTCAACTGCGTGGAAACCACCGTCGAATAGTTCAACTTCAACGTCTAGAGTAGGGAAGCCAGCTAGAACACCGTGCTCCATCATTGACGCAAAGCCTTTCTCAACTGCAGGCCAGAATTCTTTAGGTACGTTACCACCAACAACTGTTGATTTGAACGTGAAGCCAGAGTTTGGCTCACCTGGTTTGATGCGGTAATCGATCTTACCGAACTGACCAGAACCACCAGACTGTTTCTTGTGCGTGTAGCTATCTTCGATTGCTTGAGTGATAGTTTCACGGTAAGCAACCTGTGGAGCACCAACTTCTAGCTCAACGCCGTAAGTACGCTTAAGGATATCTACCTTGATGTCTAGGTGAAGTTCACCCATACCTTTCAGGATAGTTTCGCCTGAATCTTCATCAGTCTCAACTTGGAATGATGGATCTTCTGCAACCATTTTACCGATCGCGATACCCATCTTCTCAGAACCGCCTTTATCTTTAGGCTTAACTGCGATAGAGATTACTGGATCTGGGAAGATCATTGGCTCAAGAGTACATTCGTGCTTAGGATCACATAGAGTGTGACCAGTTTGAACGTTCTTCATACCAACTACAGCGATGATGTCACCAGCTTGTGCTGAATCGATCTCGTTACGCTCGTCCGCGTGCATCTCAACCATACGGCCGATACGCTCTGTTTTACCAGTTGCAGAGTTAAGGATTGTGTCACCTTTCTTCATCTTACCAGAGTAGATGCGGATAAAGGTTAGAGCACCGAAGCGGTCATCCATAATCTTAAATGCAAGAGCACGTAGTGGCTCGTCTGCAGATACAGTCGCAACTTCACCAGTTGGCTCACCAGTCTCTGAATCAGTTAGAGGCTGTGGATCAACTTCTGTTGGAGATGGTAGGTAATCAATTACCGCGTCAAGAATAAGTTGGATACCTTTGTTCTTGTACGCTGAACCACAGTAAGTTGGGAAGAATGCTAGATCACGAGTACCTTTACGGATACAACGTTTGATGTCTTCTAGAGATGGCTCTTCGCCTTCTTCTAGGTAAGCCATCATTAGATCTTCGTCTTGCTCTAGAGCAGTTTCGATTAGCATTTCACGGTATTCAGCAGCTTTTTCTACCATGTCTGCTGGAATATCTTGAACTTCGTAGTTCTCTGGTTGGCCAGACTCATCCCATACGTAAGCTTGTTGGCTTAGTACGTCTACAACACCTACGAAATCTTCTTCGATACCGATAGGTAGAGTCATAACTAGAGGTGTAGCACCTAGTACGTTCTGTACTTGATCTACAACTTTGTAGAAATCTGCGCCCATACGGTCTAGTTTGTTAACGAAGATCAGACGTGATACGTGTGATTCGTCAGCGTAACGCCAGTTAGTTTCTGACTGAGGCTCAACACCACCAGAACCACAGAATACACCGATACCACCGTCAAGTACTTTTAGAGAACGGTAAACTTCGATAGTGAAGTCAACGTGTCCAGGAGTATCGATGATGTTTAGACGGTGATCGTTCCAGAAACAAGTTGTTGCTGCAGACTGGATTGTGATACCACGCTCAGCTTCCTGCTCCATGAAGTCAGTAGTAGTTGAACCGTCGTGAGTGTCACCGATCTTATGGATCTTACCAGTTAGCTTTAGGATACGCTCTGTAGAGGTAGTTTTACCCGCGTCTACGTGAGCAAAAATACCAATGTTTCTGTATTTTGATAAATCAGTCATTGTCTTACTCTGTTAATAAGGTATAAAGTGCGCGCAGAGTATATCACATTCTGTCAATACTGATACCCTTGCGTGCGGATGGAAGAAAAAAAATTTTAACGTGAAATTTCCGTCCCCAAAGCATAGTCAAACACAGCAATTTATGTACTTTATTCGCATTTTATTGAGGACGAATAGAACAGTTTGTGATTGCACAAATACCATTCTTATGAGCATTACAGCTCGTCAAAAGCCTCTATAGCTTCCGACAATTTCTTAACGCCGTGAATTTGCATGCCAGGGATGCCACCTTTCGGCATGTTGGCTGCTGGCACGATGGCTTTCTTGAAACCATGTTTGAACGCTTCATTCAAACGCTCTTGCCCACTTGGCACTGGACGGATTTCGCCCGCAAGCCCTACCTCACCAAAAATCACCACATCTTTAGGGAGTGGACGGTCACGAAAACTCGATAAAAGCGCCATAACTAAAGCAAGATCAGCGCTCGTCTCCGTCACCTTAACACCGCCAACCACATTAACAAAGACATCTTGGTCTGCCATTTGTAAGCCACCATGCTTATGCAACACAGCGAGCAAAAGTGATAGGCGGTTCTGCTCCAAGCCGACCGCAACACGACGAGGGTTGGCTAACTGCGAGTAATCCACCAGCGCTTGAATCTCTACTAGCAGAGGGCGCGTGCCTTCCCAAACCACCATGACGGAAGAGCCTGATGTTTCTTCTTCACCACGAGAAAGGAAGATCGCTGATGGGTTACTCACTTCTTTCAATCCTTGGCCTGTCATTGCAAAGACACCAAGCTCATTCACAGCGCCAAAACGGTTTTTATGACTACGCAAAGTGCGGAATCGGCTATCCGTTCCACCATCGAGTAGTACCGAACAGTCGATAATGTGTTCAAGAACTTTGGGGCCCGCAAGGGTACCATCTTTTGTTACGTGACCAACAATAAATACCGCAACATTATTCTGTTTTGCGTATCGTGTCAGAGCCGTCGCAGATTCACGTACCTGAGCAACACTGCCAGGCGACGATTGAACATCAGAAACGTGCATCACCTGAATCGAGTCTATTACCATTATACGAGGCTGCTCTTTTTCGGCGATTTGGCAAATTTTGTCGACGTTCGTTTCCGATAGCATTTTTAAATGATCTTTCGGCAAGCCCAATCGGGAAGCACGCATTGCCACCTGCTGTAATGACTCTTCACCGGTTACGTAAAGCGTTGGCATTTGCGCAGATAAACTACACATGGTTTGCAACAGAAGGGTTGATTTACCTGCACCAGGGTTACCACCAATCAAAATTGCGGCACCTGGCACAACACCACCACCCAACACGCGGTCAAGCTCTTTAAACCCACTGGTGAAGCGAGGTACTTCTTGCAGATCAATTTCGGATAGCGTTTGAACCGTAGCTTCTGTTGCGGAACCAGCGTAGCCGCTTAAGCGTTCATTGCGAGCAACGGTTGGCGATGCTGCGATACGTACTTCTGTTATCGTATTCCATGCACCACATGCGTTACACTGCCCCTGCCAACGGGGAAAGTCCGCGCCACAATCATTACAAACATACGCTCGTTTTGCTTTCGCCATGATGCCTCAATTTTTTCTACAAATGTGACTAAGCACAGCCAAGTCAGACCTGAACTGAAATGAACTATTGATATACTTAAGTATTACTTCGCTTAGCCGATACAATTTAAAGTAACTACATACTCTAACAGAAATAATGCAGCAATCTGAAATTCTCTCGCTCGCAGAACGACTCATTCCCGTTTACGGTACGAATGACTTTGACTTTGTCCTTGGCCAACTGACCGAGGAAGAGCCGCCTTCGGCCAAAATTTTGGTTAAAATGGAACTTAACCGCTTAATGGCTCCATGCAAAAAAAGCATTGATTTGCGAGGTCGCGTTCAAGGCGAATGTCGCGAGTATATTTTGGATGGTATTCCACATTGGTTGGATGATGTTGCTTTCAACGCTTACCATAAAAACATCAAAAAGTTTGGCTGCTACACGGAAGGAATGTGGGAAGCATTGGTCAACACGCGAAATAACTTTCGCGTAATGAGCAAGCGCCTTACTCAGCAAAAAACGCAATCGTTAACGGATCCTAAAAGCCCGTTCTTAGCAGAACCCGTTCACCTAGGCTACGATTTAAAGCGCCAAGAAAAACGCTTGAAAGTCCAATCTCAAGTTGAAATTTGCCGTTCTAAAGGACAGCTTCTTCATGGATTAAGCATTGATTTATCTAGCTCTGGCGCAAAGTTCAAAGTCCCGAGCGCATTTAAATATAACCTTGGGGAAATTATTCAGGTCACGTTTACTGAATTTGCCAGCAAATCTAACGTTGCAGGTATAGAGAAACCGCTTGCATACCGCATACTCGCGGTTGATGACTGTTACGAAAATGACTCAGTTCGATACCTCAGAACCATACGCTTAACTGACACCAATGTCGTCACCAGAGTGATAGATGAAGCGCTCAACAGTGCTGCTAAAAGGGCTCGTCACGACAATCAAGACAAGATTATTCGAGCTCGAACTCGCGGTTATGAGCACATCGCACTAAAGCACACCAGCAGCTTGCCTCTATTCTTTGATGGTAGTGACCTAAAATTAGCAATGTTAACGCCAAACAATCAAAAGCTTTGGCAATACTGGCACGATGAGAGAAACCAGCAAATGTTTGGTTCCTTATTCAACGAGCAACGCATCGCGTCACTCATTAAGCCTGGTGTTAAAGGAACAACCAATGTCCTTTATTCATTTACTCACGAGCACGAGAATCGAACCTATTTCTATTCGATGTTTCGCCCAGAAGCAACTCGCGAACAGCGCCAGCTATTTTGGCATTTAGGTGGCAAACGAGAGAGTTGGCGCGCCTTTAGAATTTCAATCTTTGAACTATCAGAGCAAGAACAGGAAGACCTAGCAGCATTCTCTCCAGAGTTGGCAGAAACGTCTCAATCACTGACTCATATTGGTATTTTGCAAGAAATTGCTGACGAAAAGTCAGGGCAGGATTACCTGCTAACTGAAAAGCCGCGCTTACCCGCTAATACATTAAACGCGTTTCGCCATCCGAGAAGAGTTATCGGCAATCCAAAGGGCATTTATTTTGATGCAAAGTCTCGTCGAAAAGAGCCTCGTTATCGTTTTAAAACACCTTTAGAGTTGTACTCAGGACAAACTAAAACAGGCGGCAGTACTGTTGACCTTTCCAAACGAGGACTCGGAATTAGGCTAAGTGAGCCCACGATGTTACGTTCTGGGCAAGAGGTAAGAATCAACTTTCGAGAATTACAACTCTACGATAAAAAATTGCCGTTAATGTCGGTGCCATACCGAGTAATTCGTGTAAGCCCAGACGGTTGTAGCGTGCAGCTAGTTATTGATGAAAGCAGCCAAACCATGAAGGTAATCGCTTTTTTCAACAGCATTATCGAGCACAATCAAGACAAGCTAATCCCGCAAAAAGAGACGCTACCAAGTAATGCTCTACTTGAAAGGCTGCACTGCATGTTGCTCTCGCGTACGCTGAGCACGCCCATTTTTATCAGTAAGAGTACGTCATCTTCAATCAAAACCCCCGTTATCGGGGTGAACTTGCCGCTACCTAAACACATTGAGCTTTTTGCCCGTCTTGGGCATGATCAACTGTTGTCACTTGAACCTATCTTTAAAGGCCGGACAAGCACATTAATCGCAGAGCCAATAAAACGTGTAGAAGGTGCTCAAGCCAGACATCAGGATATCTACATAAGCGCCGCAAAAGTAGGCAATAAAATTACAGGCATTGAGTCAAAGCTTCATCAAGAGTTCAACAGCGTAAAAGAGCGGATTCAATTTATAAAGAAAGCGCGAATGATGGGTGACTTTTACGTGATTCGCCTTTCTACTGCGCCAATTTTCGATCCGATGACATCATTACTGCAACAAGATTTAAGTGACTTAACCCAATTTGGTGTACATCAAGCAAGCAAGTTAGAAAAAGAGTTGACGGCGCTCGTTGGTTACAGTGAATTTGAAGACATTACTGAAGAGGTTGTAATTAGATTGGAGTTAACCGAGTAAATTCAAAGTCATACCAAATTGAAAAAAAACACCGCCTTTCTGGCGGTGTTTTTGAATGGATGGTTAAGGTTTAGCTTTCCAGCTAACCTTTTGCTGCTTCACCAATGCGCCAGATAAAATACAGAGCACACCGCCTAACCCAGCAAAGCGAATCGCAGATTGCGCTTGAGCTTCCACTTTTGGTTTTGCGTGATACGCAATCCCTAATCCTGCCACCGACATCATCACAAGATCATTAGCGCCATCACCGACAGCGACCGTGTTGTGCTGCTCAATTTCATATTCATCCGCCAATTCCACTAGAATGTCTGACTTCATCTGCGCCGTTACCACATCGCCAAGTACGTTACCCGTGAGTTTGCCGTCAATAATTTCTAATTGATTGGAGCGAGCAAAATCTAGGTCGACTTTATCTTTGATGTAATCAGAGAAGTAAGTAAAACCACCGGAGGCAATCGCTGTTTTCCAGCCCAAGGCTTTCAACGTCGCAATTAGCGCTTCAAAGTCCGGCATGAATGGTAACTGGGAACGAACTTGTTCAAGAATTGATTCATCGGCACCTTTGAGCTTACCAACTCGCTGACGTAAACTTTGCTCAAAATCCAGCTCACCTTGCATGGCACGTTCAGTGACTTCAGCGACCTCATCCCCTACTCCTGCCAGTTTCGCGATTTCATCAATACACTCTATCTGGATCGCCGTTGAATCCATATCAAATACAATCAACCCTTGGGTTGATAGATCGGGCACTTCATTAAGCGAGGCGTAATCTAGGTTGAGACTTTGTAAGATCGTTTCATGTTGAGGAGTCAACTCTCCGGCCATCAGGGCTACTTCATATTGGCCAACTTTCCACGTTTCTAGTATTGGGTTGTAAAAGCCGGTGAAGAAATCAATGTCTTCGAAGTGACTTGGCGAAAGGTACTCAGCAAATACGATCCAGTTTGCTTTTGCTTTATCTAATTGGGAGGCAAATCGAGTCTCGGGTAATCGTTTTAAAAGTGTCGTATGTTTTCTGATAGGCAAGCTTTTTGACGCGTCCATGTATATAATCCCTTATGACTTTGCTAAAACGTTACCTCAACAAACTAAAAAGGCAAGTCTTTGTTTTATTTTAAATGGATGAGTAAAGAGCATGAGTGAATCTTTGTTCTCAGTAAGGAATGCCCTAAGAATTCTGGCACTAATCCTACTGTGTGTGATGTTGTTTATCACAATAAAAAACAGTGTTGTGATCAGTAAGGGTAATGAGAAAATTCAAGCACAACAGCTTGAAACGCTCACCAAAGTTTTGATTTCACAGGCGTCTCTTTCTGCCAGTGAGATGATTTTAACTAAAGATCAAGAACGATTACTTCAGCTAACAAACCAGCTAGCACAAGACCGTTTAGTGTTTGATGCAACAATCTACGATGCACAGGGTGTACGTTTAGCGTCTAGTGAAGAGGCATTATCGGTACGCGAAGTTCTTGGCCTGGATACGCCTTTGGCAACAGCTTCCATTGGTCGCCAGCAGTTGGTTGAACCAGTTTTTGCAGATGGTGCGCTTATCGGTTTTGTTCGCGTGACCTTTGAGACGGGCCGGGTGACGGCTATTTCTGACCACCACTATCGCAAGAGCGATCGTTATATGTACATGATGGTCTTAATGAGCTTTGTCTGTGGTATGTTGTTCATCTTGATTTTACGTCGACAACCGATACGTCGTAAAAAAGCGCCAAACCTGCTGCTAACCAAGTAACTAGGTAGCGCTAACAACTCATATAAAAACAGCCCGCAATGTGTGGGCTGTTTTTTAAGCTCTTGAGAGCGAAAAATAGAATGACTCTTCGTCGCTTACTCTTCGTCACCAAGCAATACTGAATCTAGTGCGATTAGCATCATGTCGTTGAATGTCGTTTGACGCTCGTCAGATGTAGTCTGTTCGCCAGTCTTGATATGATCAGAAACCGTACAGATTGTCAGAGCTTTTGCACCGTATTCTGCCGCAACACCGTAAATACCAGCCGCTTCCATTTCAACACCAACAATGCCGTACTTGTCCATTACATCGAACATTTCTGGATCTGGCGTGTAGAAAAGCTCTGCTGAGAATAGGTTACCAACTTTAACGTCAATACCGCGAGCTTTTGCAGCGTCTTCTGCCGCACGAACCATGTTGTAGTCTGCGATTGCCGCGAAGTCATGACCTTTAAAGCGGATACGGTTCACTTTAGAGTCAGTACATGCACCCATGCCGATCACAACATCACGCACTTTGATGTCTTCATTCACTGCGCCACAGCTGCCAACACGGATGATTTTCTTCACGCCGAAGTCTTTGATTAGTTCAGTCGCGTAAATCGAGCATGATGGGATACCCATACCGTGGCCCATTACCGAGATCTTACGGCCTTTGTATGTGCCTGTGTAACCAAACATATTACGAACGTCACACACTTGAACGACATCTTCGAGGAAAGTCTCTGCGATGTATTTTGCACGTAGTGGATCGCCAGGCATCAGTACGACGTCTGCAAATGCACCCATTTCAGCATTGATATGTGGAGTTGCCATTTTCTTTTCCTTAACCTTTCTCTAGCGCTCCGCGCTTAAGGCGATATAAGCCAGAGTATTCTCATTTCCGACAAGCAGCATTTACATACTGCAAACATAAAACTAGGAGCAATCAAGCTCCTAGTTTTCAAAAACCTAACTAATTATAGGAAGTTCTTACCGTAATCCATTGGAGAAGTACCGAAGTAACTTGCCAATGTTTGACCGATATCTGCGAATGTTTCGCGGCGGCCAAGAGAACCAGCTGGTACTTTTTGACCATAAACCAATACTGGGATGTGCTCACGAGTATGGTCAGTACCTGGCCATGTTGGGTCACAGCCGTGGTCTGCCGTTAGGATAAGCACATCGTCTTCTTCCATAATCTCTAGCACTTCGTTGATACGATCATCGAAGTACTCAAGTGCCGCTGCGTAACCCGCTACGTCACGACGGTGACCGTAAGCTGAGTCGAAGTCTACAAAGTTAGTGAATACGATCGTGTTGTCGCCCGCTTCTTTGATTTGCTCTAGCGTTGCTTCGAACAATGCAGGGATACCTGTCGCTTTCACTTTCTTAGTGATGCCGCAGTTTGCGTAGATATCAGCAATCTTACCAATAGAAACCACGTTGCCTTGCTTCTCATCAACGAGCTTCTGAAGAACCGTTGCTGATGGTGGCTCTACAGAAAGATCACGACGGTTACCTGTACGCTCAAATTGACCTTTACCAGCACCAACGAATGGGCGCGCGATAACACGACCAATGTTGTAATCTTCTAGCTCTTCACGTGCGATTTGGCAAAGCTCTAGTAGACGGTCTAGACCGAAAGTCTCTTCGTGACATGCGATTTGGAATACAGAGTCAGCAGACGTGTAGAAGATTGGTTTGCCAGTCTTCATGTGCTCTTCACCAAGATCGTCAAGAACTTGAGTACCAGACGCGTGACAGTTACCTAGGAAACCGTCAAGACCTGCACGCTCAAGAATGCGGTCAGTCAATTCTTTCGGGAAGCTGTTTGCTTTGTCAGTGAAGTAACCCCAGTCAAACAGAACAGGAACACCTGCGATTTCCCAGTGACCAGACGGCGTGTCTTTACCTGAAGAAAGCTCTGCTGCATGACCGTATGCACCAATGATTTCAGCGTCTGCGTCTAGTCCAGGTGCGAAGCGACCTGTCGATTCTTTATGCGCCATTGCCAAACCAAGTTTCGATAGATTTGGAAGGCGAAGTGCACCTTGGCGATTGTCGTTATCTGCTAAGCCTTTGTCACATTGGTCAGCGATGTGACCTAGTGTGTCTGAACCTACATCACCAAATTCTTTAGCATCGGCAGTTGCACCGATACCGAATGAGTCTAGTACTAAAATACATGCTCTTTTCATTGCTCGTTCCTTAGGCCCACTCGGCTTTTTATTATGGTTGAGTAGGCCTTGTGTAATTACTTGTTCTATTAGATATCTTCTGCACGAATTTGGCGGTAAACCTCTGGAGTTGGTGTGTATTCACCACCTACTTTGATTGCACTGCGCAGTGCTTTTGCCGCTTCTTCCCATTGCTCTTCAGTGCGAGCGTGGATGACCGCAAGAGGTTTATCACTGTCTGCGACCTCACCTAGGCGGATGAACTCGTCGAAACCAACTGCGTAGTCGATTTCATCAGTAGCGACTCGACGACCACCACCCATAGCAACCACAGCCATGCCGATAGCACGTGTATCCATTGCAGAGACAATGCCCGTTTCTGTTGCGTAAACTGGCTTGATGATTTCTGCTTTTTCTAAGTAGTTGTCGTAGTTTTCTACGAAGTCCGCAGGGCCGCCTAAGCCAGCAACCATCTTGCCGAAGCACTCAGCTGCTTTGCCGTTATCCAGCACTTCCATCAGTTTTGCGCGTGCGTCTTCTGTGTTCTCAGCAAGCTTGCCAAGTACTAACATTTCAGCACATGAAGCCATGGTCACTTCAAGTAGACGAGGGTTACGGTATTCACCTGTTAAGAAACGAACCGCTTCACGAACTTCTACCGCGTTACCCGCTGAAGACGCCAATACTTGATTCATGTCCGTAAGAATTGCCGTAGTCTTAGTGCCAGCACCGTTTGCTACCGCAACGATTGATTTTGCTAGCTCTTCAGACGCTTCGTAAGTTGGCATAAATGCACCTGAACCCACTTTTACGTCCATCACTAGCGATTCCAGACCCGCCGCCAGTTTCTTAGAAAGGATCGACGCCGTAATCAGGGAGATATTGTCTACCGTTGCGGTAATATCACGAGTCGCGTAAACACGCTTATCCGCAGGAGCAAGGTCACCAGTTTGACCGATGATCGCCACACCAGCGTCTTTGGTTACTTGACCAAAAACATCGTTGCTCGGCGTAATGTTGTAACCAGGAATAGATTCAAGTTTATCCAGCGTACCGCCTGTATGACCAAGACCGCGGCCAGAGATCATAGGTACGAAACCGCCACACGCTGCCACCATTGGGCCAAGCATTAAAGAAGTTACGTCACCCACACCACCGGTTGAGTGTTTGTCGACAATTGGACCACCGAAATTCATGTGGCTCCAGTCGATAACCATGCCCGAATCACGCATTGCACACGTTAAGGCGATGCGCTCATCCATGGTCATTTCATTAAAGAAAATCGTCATAGCAAACGCCGCAATCTGACCTTCAGATACCGTGTTGTTCGCTACGCCTTGAATAAAGAAGTTGATTTCATCGGCGGTTAGGACTTCGCCGTCACGTTTTTTACGAATGATTTCTTGTGGTAAATACATTAGTGCCTCCCAAGCTCTTTTGAGCCATGGTTGTAGTAGGATAGAAGAGGTTTGGTAGCACCCGTTTAGGTGCTACCGTTCAGACGTATTATTGGAATTAGTACGCTGTTGGATCAGCGACGTCGTCCGATACTTCTAATGTATTTAGTAGGTTGGTTAGCAGGCTAGACGCACCAAAACGGTAGTGACGAGCATCAACCCAGTTGTCACCTAGGATTTCGTCAGCCATTGCTAGGTATGCTGCTGCGTCTTCAGCAGTGCGCACACCACCTGCTGGTTTGAAACCAACAGTTTCTGCAACACCCATGTCGCGAATAACTTCAAGCATCATGCGAGCGTATTCTGGTGTTGCGTTTACTGGCACTTTACCAGTTGAAGTTTTAATGAAGTCAGCACCTGCTTCAATACAGATTTGAGATGCTTTCTTGATTAGTGCTTCTTCTTTTAGTTCACCTGTTTCGATGATCACTTTAAGAAGAATGTCACCACAAGCTTCTTTACATTGCTTAACTAGTTCGAAGCCTACTTTCTCATCACCCGCCATTAGCGCGCGGTAAGGAAAAACTACGTCAACTTCGTCTGCACCGTAAGCAACCGCCGCTTTTGTTTCAGCAACTGCGATTTCAATGTCGTCGTTACCATGTGGGAAGTTCGTTACTGTTGCAATACGAACCTCTGGCGTACCTTGCTCACGAAGTGTCTTCTTAGCAATAGGAATAAAGCGAGGGTAAATACAAATTGCAGCTGTGTTGCCTACTGCTGTTTTCGCGTCATGACATAGTGAGATCACTTTTGCATCAGTGTCATCGTCATTCAACGTAGTTAGGTCCATAAGTTTAAGTGCACGTAGCGCTGCTGCTTTTAAATCGCTCATTTCTATCTCCGATCAATATTCAAAAAATTCACTACTCAGCCTTACATCACGTCTTTAACTATAATCAACAAGTCGAGACAATGTGAGTAAATGGCTAAACAGTCTATTAATGAACGGACTTGGTTCCCTGAAGACTCGGCATATACAGCGAAAATTTATCATATGCCAATTGCTATCCTTGTCACCGCACAGTACCAGTTTGGCCTATGGCACAACAATCTATGATTGCGGTGTCTTTAATATCACATCACAAAGCAAAACGCCTATTAGATCTGATATTGCAGGGCAATTCATTTGCCCATCGATTATGTAATATTCATTACGTGATTAAGAATCAAGCTTAACCACTATCCTGTGATTAATACATTATAGAGTTTCACCGCAAAACTGTAGCACCAAATAGAGCGCAAACGGTTTGTATCTCAAAATTTCCTAGCCCCTATTCCATTGACTGCGTAATACCTCGACTAAGGCAAACACCCGATGAAATTTTGGAGCCCGAAAAACGAAAAATGCCCCGCAGCAATCTCTTGCTACAGGGCATGATGTAAAACGGCGTCTATATATTAAGAACCGATTCTAATTATAGTGCTGCAAGGCTTAAGCAGAAGCCTGCAATTGTCGCTGCCATAAGGTTAGACAACGTACCTGCAAGAACTGCTTTAACACCCATGCGAGCGATGTCACTACGACGGTTTGGTGCAAGGCTACCTAGACCACCAAGTAGAATCGCGATAGAAGAAAGGTTCGCGAAACCACATAGTGCGAATGAGATGATAGCTGTTGTCTTCTCAGACATTACTTCACCAGTTGCCGCGATTACTTGAGCGTTTTCACCTAGATATGGTGTGAAGTTCAAGTAAGCAACGAATTCGTTCACTACGATTTTCTGACCGATGAATGAACCAGCTGTTACAGCTTCTGCCCATGGAACACCGATTAGGAATGCTAGTGGAGAGAACGCGTAACCTAGGATTAGCTCTAGTGTTAGTTCTGGCATGCCGAACCAACCACCGATGCCACCTAGCATACCGTTGATTAGCGCGATTAGACCAACGAATGCGATTAGCATTGCACCTACGTTAAGCGCAAGTTGTAGACCAGAAGCCGCACCGCCCGCAGCTGCGTCGATTACGTTAACTGGTTTGTCGTCACCGCCGTCCATCGCTTCTTCGATACTTTCGTGAGGCTGGTCAGTCTCTGGGTGAAGGATTTTAGCGAACAGTAGACCACCTGGTGCTGCCATGAATGATGCCGCAACTAGGTACTCTAGTGGAACACCCATAGATGCGTAACCAGCTAGTACACCACCAGCAACAGAAGCTAGACCACCACACATTACCGCGAATAGCTCTGATTGAGTCATTTTTGGAACGAATGGGCGAACAACTAGAGGTGCCTCAGTTTGACCTACGAAAATGTTAGCTGCCGCTGACATTGATTCCGCACGAGAAGTGCCTAGCGCTTTTTGTAGTGCGCCACCAAGAATCTTGATAACCCATTGCATAACGCCAATGTAGTAAAGAACTGAAATCAGTGCAGAGAAGAAGATCAGTGTAGGAAGAACACGGAATGCGAAGATGAAACCGCCGCCGCCGAATACTTCGAACATCTTGTCAGAAACAAGACCACCGAACAGGAATGATGAACCATCGTTACCGTAGTTGATAACGTTAGAAACACCTGAAGAGAAACCGTTTAGTAGATCACGGCCCCAAGGTACATACAGAACAAATGCACCTAATGCGAATTGGATAGCGAATGCGCCACCCACAGTTCTAAAGTTGATAGCTTTTCGGTTGTTAGAAAATGCCACTGCAATCGCAAGAAGCACTACCATACCGATTAGGCTCATAAACAGGCTCATAGTTTATGACTTCCTTATAAGTTATTTATTGGCGTGTTACAAAATGGAGCTATAAAGCGGGGGCAATTATACTCATGCAGAATCAATTAAAGTAATGCCAGCCTCACACTTTCCTATAAGATTCATGATTGATTCAACCAGCTTTGTGAGTTAATTCACAATAAGCAGGAAAACGTTTTCGATTTCAAACCACATCTTTAGATTTTATTCACATATCGAGAAAGCAAAATTGCTATTTTTCCACAGTTGAGAGGCAATCGATTGCTTTCGGCCGTTATGCAACTCTACGAGCTCATTAAAGACGTGAATGAGTTTGGCTGGGTGATTTGACTCCCCTTGATATCCAAGTATAGGCATATCTGGTGCGTCTGTTTCGATTACTAGGTTTTCGAGTGGTAATTTTTGAATTGCGTCGCGTGTTTTCTTAGCTCTTGGGTAGGTAATCGTTCCTCCTACACCGATAAAAAAACCTAATTTGACCCACTCCATGGCTTGCTGATAACTCCCAGAAAAAGCGTGTAGCACACCTCCTCTAGGGAGATTCGCCGCTTTCACCATTTGAATGAGGCGATTGTGCGCTTTTCGGCTATGTAAAATAACTGGGAGCTCGAAGCGTCTAGCCAGCTCAAATTGAACTTCAAGTGTCTTTTCTTGCAACTGTGGGTCAACATCAATGGCAAAATCTAAACCACACTCTCCTATTGCCACGCACTGTGGCCCTTTTTGATTTAGATAGCCTTCTAGTTCTGTAAGGTGCTGCTCAAAGTTATCTTCAAGAAAATACGGATGAAAGCCGAGCGCATAATACAAATTGGCATGTTGCTCTGCCAAAGTTTGAATACGAGCCCAGTTTTGCGGACCGACGGAAGGAATCAAAATTCTTGCGACGCCTTGCGTTTGAGCAAGCTCAAGTTGATGCGCAAAGTCATCTTGAAACACATCAAAATCAAAGTGGCAGTGCGTATCAAAGAGCTTCATCTTGACGCTTTTTATCTGTATCTGCGGGCAGAAAATCAGGAGATCGTTGGGCTTCACTCTTCTCTTCAGTTTGATGGGCAGGGTCTTTTCGATATGGGACACAACTGCGTTTCTGATCGGGAGTTAACCCCATCTCTTTACACCAGTTGTCGTAACGCTTTAGCCCACGTTTAAACCAATTCATATCTTATCCTTATATAAAAACGCCCTTGGCTAAGTTTATAGCCAAGGGCGTTTTAAAATCTAGTTTGCGTTAAGGCTTACCCTAACCGCGCAAATTAGTGCTCACGCGTCGCACGGAAATCAACGTCAGGGAAACGCTCTTTCGCCAAGTTTAAGTTAACCATTGTTGGAGCGATATACGTTAGGTTATCACCACCATCCAATGCTAAGTTCGCTTGATTCTTGCGTTGGAACTCATCCAGTTTCTTCGCATCACCACACTCAACCCAACGAGCAGTTGCAACGTTAATGCCTTCATAAATCGCTTCAACGTTATACTCAGATTTCAAACGAGCCACAACAACATCGAACTGAAGTACACCAACGGCACCAACGATCAGATCGTTGTTCTGTAGAGGACGGAATACCTGTACCGCACCTTCTTCTGATAGCTGAACCAAACCTTTGAGAAGCTGCTTCTGCTTTAATGGATCTTTCAGGCGAATACGACGGAATAGTTCCGGAGCGAAGTTCGGAATACCAGAGAACTTCAGTGATTCACCTTGCGTAAAGGTATCACCAATCTGAATAGTGCCGTGGTTGTGTAGACCAATGATGTCACCGGCGTAAGCGTGTTCTGCACGTGCACGGTCACCAGCCATAAAGGTTACTGCATCAGAGATACTCACTTGCTTGCCAAGACGAACGTGGTTCATCTTCATACCTTGCGTGTAAGTGCCCGATACAATACGCATGAATGCGATACGGTCGCGGTGTTTTGGGTCCATATTCGCTTGGATCTTAAATACGAAACCAGAGAACTTCTCTTCAGTCGCTTCAACTTCACGTTCAACCGCTTGACGAGTTTTCGGCGCTGGAGCCCATTCAGTCAGACCGTCTAGCATATGATCCACACCAAAGTTACCTAATGCAGTACCGAAGTAAACTGGCGTCAGGTCACCTGTTAAGAACATTTCCAAATCAAACTCAGGGCAAGCACCCATGACAAGCTCAAGCTCTTCTCGAACACTTTCCGCAAGGCCTGCACCAACTTTTTCATCAAGCTCTGGGTTATCGAGACCTTTGATGATTCGAACTTCTTGAATCTCATGACCGTGACCTGATTCGTATAAAATCGTTTCATCACGGTGAATGTGGTACACACCTTTAAATTCTTTACCACAGCCGATTGGCCATGTAATTGGCGCACACATCATGCCCAACTCGTTTTCTACCTCGTCCAATACTTCCATTGGATCACGAACGTCACGGTCAAGTTTGTTCATGAAGGTTACGATTGGCGTGTCACGCAGACGCGTTACTTCCATCAGCTTACGTGTACGATCCTCGACACCTTTCGCCGCATCGATAACCATCAAACACGAGTCTACTGCCGTTAACGTACGGTATGTATCTTCCGAGAAGTCTTCGTGTCCAGGCGTATCAAGTAGGTTTACCAGACAGTCATTGTAAGGGAACTGCATTACAGAAGTGGTTACCGAGATACCACGTTCTTTTTCCATTTCCATCCAGTCTGATTTTGCGTGCTGTGCGTTACCACGACCTTTAACCGTACCTGCTTTTTGGATCGCGTTTCCGAATAAAAGGACTTTTTCAGTAATGGTGGTTTTACCCGCATCCGGGTGAGAAATAATAGCGAACGTTCTGCGCTTAGACACTTCGCCTAAAAAAAGGGGATTTGACATTAGTTAATCTTCTAAATTACTTTCATGCTCACAAAATAGGCAAGCATATCTACTATTCGATATTGTGCGGTATTCTCGCTTATTATCGCTGTGCTAGCAAACTGGAAAGACATGAACTGAATTTACTCGGCTCACCAGCCTTTACCTGCAACTAACAAGGGAAAGCCAGCTCCACACAAAGAGATGTAAAAATTCAAAAAATTATTATTACATATTCAAAAGCCTCGAATCCGGATACGCATTTAAAGCATAAGTGTTGATGAGGTAATTAGTAACGGCCTAAAACTAACTCAAAAATAAGTAACTCATGATAATGGCGTCTTCCTTACCATTTCCCGATTTAGCTGGGTAATAGTTGTAACGACGGTCCACTTCATTAAAACCTGCTTGCTCATAAATATGGATAGCTGGGTGATTACTTTCACGCACTTCTAACCAAGCACTCTCTGCTTTGGCTTGTTCACAGTATTCAATAAACGCGTCCAGCAATTTTTGCCCTAGCCCTCTGCCCTGTTGAGAAGGCGCTACTGCAATATTTAATAGTGTCACTTCTCCAACAATATTCTGTCCATAGAAGTAACCAACCACTTGAGAGCCTTCCAGCATCACATGATGGCAAGCACCGCGACTGGATAAGTCACGAACCAAAGACTCGGCCCAAGGGTGAGAATGTGCTTGCTGCTCGATTTGCCAAACTTGGTCGAGGTGCTCTGCACGCATCGGCGTAATTTCAATTGTCACGCATTAGCTCCGTTAAGAAGAGTACGAACAGATTTGTTGCCACAATGCGCGGCGCTGTTCGTTATTACCATCAATATCTTGTAATAGTGGCGAGGTCAGGTGCTTTGCCTTGATGCTTTGATCAGCCTCACAGCCTGCAAACCACACCCACTCTAGCTGATGTTCACCCAGCATGGATAAGCGCTCAGGCTCTAGGTGTAGCGCATCATCAAGCGTGAGCTTAATGCTTTTTAATACGCGCTCAAACATCAATGCCGTCTCGTTTTCTGGACATATTGGCGATACCAATAGGAGTTTACATGAACTTTGCAAATCCAATAATGGCGATTGATAGCCTTCCAGTCTTTCAGGGTGTACCAGCTCCCATGTGCTGATCCCCATTTCACGTAAATACTGTTTCTCGTTAATTGACATTTTCCGTCACCTATTTGAACGAGGGCAATCCTATCAAATTATCGCGATTATACCTAAAGGACTTCAAGGAACACCTGAACACAATGAGATGATTTGGATATTCCTGAACATAGCGTTTTGCCAACGGCCACACATTGGGTATGACATATGAGGTACATTATGAAATTCTTAAATACGCTACTACTTTGCACACTGGTAGCCGCCACCAGCGTGAGTGTTTTTGCTAATAACAGCGATGAGTGGGAGCTGATTGCAACGAAAACCGTTAACTTTCATACAGAAACAGATACCGTGACACCAAATAGCCTATTCCGAAACCGAAGCTTCAGTAAAATAAAACTAAAATGTGTGCAAGGAACGGTAGACATGAATGGTTTAAAAGTCGTCATGACAGATGGTAGTGAGAAAAAGCTTTCCTCTATGGGCGTACTAACAAGCGGATTGTCGACTCGTGCCTGGAGCCTTCCAGGTACAAAAGAAGCCAAGCTAAAACGGATTGAAATGACTTACAGTAGCTGGGGAAGCACAAAACTTAGCCTGCTAGGGGTAAGTAAAAAAGCGAAAATAGAGGTCTGGGGCAAAAAGAAAAGTAACCAGTCATCCTAACCTCCCTATCTCAGTTTTCAGTGAATAAGAAAGAAGCCCACTTAGTCGTGGGCTTCTTTCATTTACAGTTCAGAGAACTCTGGCGCATAGTCTATGCGTCCGGAGCGTCCAGCACATTGACCTTCGACCAACTCTGCGACTCGAAATGCACCTTTAGGGACATCCCAAGCACATTCAAAGCCCATCTCGTTGCATGATTGAAAACCCTGGCGCGCGTAATAATCAGGATCGCCCAACACCACACACACTGGGTAGCCAAAATCACGCAGTGAATCAAAACCTTCTTTGATCAACTCTGCAGCGATGCCTTGGCGACGGTAATCTTCATGAACAGCTAATGGCGCTAGCCCTTGCCATGACAAATCTTCACCATTTAAGGTCACAGGGCTAAATAAAGCATGGCCTATCACCTCTCCCTCATCTGTACACGCGACTAAGGAAAGCGTGAATTTGCTGTTTTCGCGCAAACGCATCACAAGCTCAGCTTCAGCTTCCGTCGGGAAGGCGTGTTTCAATAAGCGGTCAATGGTAAGAATGTCCGCTGGGGCTTCAGTTCGAATAAGCATTCGCTACTCCGGTTGGTTGTGCAGGCGCTTGAACTCCTTTCTGAACAAAATCAGCCAATTGATTCAAAGCGACTTGCATTGCTTTCGGTAACTGCTCTAAGTCGACACTGTCCATTAAGTTTTTCACTTCTAAGCCAAGCTCAGTATCACCTTCAATTGAAAGGCGACGTTGGAAGAACAGTGTGTCAGGGTCTTCTTTACGACCAGCAATCAGTACTAGGTCGTTTAGATTACCACTAAAACTCACATCTTCCTGAACTGGTTTTTCAGCTACCACCAATTTTTCGTCTTGATAGCTGATGTACCATGCTAAGTTCAAGTCTTTAATCGCAACTTTTAACCACTTGTCTTCAAGGAACTCAAAGTCACCATCTTCCAAGGCTTCTTTAAACACCATTTTTAGCCCTTCTAGCAACGCTTTTTGCTGAATTGGCTGTGGTAATAACTGGACTGGAGAACGCAAAATATTAGCTGCGTTCTTTACTAGTTGACTGCGAATCTTGTTTAACACGTTCATTATCCGTTACTTTGTCATTAGGTTGCTTATATTAAGCAATCGTGGCGATGAGATTACTGTTATGTATCAATAAAGTGCTTATTTTAGATTGGTGGTTTATTGCTCACTAACGCTTCTTTTTTTGAACTTACGTGTATTATTGATGCGAACAGGTGGATAAACACTTTTACAACCGTATTTTCAAAGTTATAGTTATCTGAGCGTATCCATGTGATTGTCGACTGCACAGCTAAAACCGCGAGCCCTTTAATGGCAAGTAACACTTTGGCTTGGTGGTAGATCGCCGCAGGCTTATCAGGGTGTCGCTTTTTATACACGGACGAATAATCTGGCTCATTGGAGATCGGTAATACCCTAATGCCTTCCCAGCAATTAAAACATTGGTTTGCCACGCTAACCTCAAATAGCCCTTTCTTCTTTGCCATTCTTGATAAAAAACACAATTATCGAATGGTAAGTGACCGTTACTGCGATATCGCAGGTTTAAGTCATGAGGAAATCGTCGGCTTAAACGATTGCCAAGTGCTGGGTGAACAGTTTTATAAGAAGCTTGCACCATACTATCAGCGCGCGTTCAAAGGGGCACATGTCGAAGCCGAAATCACGCTCGATGAAACCGACCTTGAAACCAGTCTTCACTTTAGTCTTTCGCCAGTTTTTGAAGGTAACGACATTCGCTTTGTTGTTTTTCACGCTGTCGATACTTCAGAAAAGCAGATACTCGTTCGCTCCTTAGAAGAGTCCGAAAGTAAGTTTGCGAAGTTAACACAACTGCTACCAGACGGCTTACTGCTTATCGAAGATGATATTGTCATCTCTGCGAACCCCGCATCAGCGCGCCTTCTCGGACTTAACTCTCCTCATGAATTGTTGGGCGAAGAGCTAAGTCGTTTATTCATCGATGAAAACAGTAAAAAGGTATTTAGTCATCGATTGAGTACATTAATTTCTGACAAACCTTTTGTCTGCTTAACCAGTGCAAGATGCGGCTTTGAACGGAAAGTTCAGCTACACGCGGATTCCACGGCGATATTAGGTAGCGAATCTCAAATTATCCTAATCCAAGATGCTGATGATGCGCCCAAAAACCTGTCTTCTGCATCGAATGAAGACATACACATTGACTCGCTCACCAAACTCTACAACCGCTTTGGCTTCACCAAACGTTTGGAACAGCTGATCAAAAAGCAAACACCGCTTCTGGTGTTCTATTTGGATATCGATAACTTCAAAAACATTAATGACTCACTTGGCCATCATATTGGCGATAAAGTGATTCAAGAGGTATCGGTCCGTCTTAAACGGTTACTGCCAAACCAAGCGATTATTGGTCATTTGGGTGGCGATGAGTTTGGCGTCATTCTGCCGGAGCCAGAAAACACCCGCATGGCTGAAATTTTGTCCGATCGCATTATCTCGTTGATCAACCAACCTTTCGACTTGCACCACTTCAGTAAACGCCTTGCGTGTTCAATTGGTAGCGTTCGATACCCTGAAGACGGACAAGATGCGCGAATCCTACTACAAAATGCCGATACTGCGATGTATGAAGCCAAAGATCGTGGTAGAAATCGTCTGATCAAATTTAACGATCAAATGAACAAAGAAGCGCGTATGCGTTTGTGGCTTGAAATTGAACTGCAAAAAGCATTGCAGCAGAACGGTTTGGAAGTGTGGTATCAACCTAAGGTTAACGCGCGAGACTTCAGTATCAACGGCGCAGAAGCGCTCGTTCGTTGGAAGCATCCAGTCGAAGGGTACATTAGTCCTGGCTCATTCATTCCTGTCGCCGAGCGCGCTGGGTTAATAGAACACCTTGGACGTGTCGTGATGCGTGATGTTTTCAATACGGTAAAACGTTGGAAGCAACAAGGCATACTGCCAGGCCGTGTCGCCATCAACCTCTCTCCCGAGCAATTTGGCAACCCACAGCTGATCGACTTTATGGAAAAGCTGCTTCGCACTACCGAGCTTGATCCAAGCTGCATTACCTTCGAGCTAACCGAAAGTGCCGTGATGAGTGATAGCGAACATACACTGCAAATGTTGAATGCGATTAAAAAGCTTGGCTTCGCTCTCTCTATCGATGACTTTGGTACCGGCTACTCTTCTCTTTCCTACTTAGCGCGTTTTCCTATTGACGAGCTAAAAATCGACCGCGCTTTTATTAATGATATCGACACACTACCGAAACAAGTCACTGTGATTGAAAACATCATTAATCTGGGTAAGTCGCTCGACTTAACTGTCGTTGCCGAGGGGGTGGAAACCCACCAGCAAGCGACCCTGCTCTCTAACCTTCAATGTAATGCGATTCAAGGATTCCATTTTTATCGCCCGCAGCCAAAACATGAAATTGAAGAGCTGTTTGTACAGAATCGTCGTCACAAGAACTAACCCCGACCCGATACCCTTACTCGCAAGGGGTAAATATCGACTTTATTGAGCTAAACCTAACTTAGGTCAATTTCGCTATTCATAATTCTTCATAAAATGCGGACACCTTTTTATTCTCAATGATTGTGAGCATATGGAACTCTTGTGTCCCGCGGGTAACCTGCCTGCGTTAAAAACTGCGATTGATTGCGGTGCCGATGCCGTCTACATTGGTTTCAAAGATGATACCAACGCCCGTCACTTTGCTGGCCTCAACTTTAACGGCAAAAAGTTAGAAAAAGCGGTGCAATACGTTCATGACCGCAATAAAAAAATTCATGTCGCGTTGAATACCTTCGCTCATCCCAATGGCTTCGAGCGCTGGACGAACGCAGTAGACAATGCAGCGGCACTGGGTGTAGACGCGCTGATTGTTGCAGACATTGCAGTGCTGGAGTACGCGGCTCGCAAATATCCCGATCTAGAACTACACCTTTCAGTGCAAGCATCAGCGACCAACGTCGCAGCCATTGATTTTTACAAACAAAACTTCAACGTAAAACGGGTAGTATTACCTCGCGTTTTATCGATTCATCAGGTCAAACAGCTTTCACGCAACATCACTAGCGATGTCGAGTTAGAAGTCTTTGCTTTTGGTAGCCTTTGCATCATGTCTGAAGGTCGCTGCTACCTATCGTCATATATGACAGGCGAGTCTCCAAACACTGTGGGAGCATGCTCTCCAGCTAAGTACGTTCGCTGGCAAGAAACAGAAAATGGTCTGGAATCCCGCCTTAACGACATTTTGATCGATCGCTACAGCGCCGGTGAAAATGCGGGCTACCCTACCTTGTGTAAAGGTCGTTTCGAAGCAGAAATCGAAGGCGAGAAAAAACGCTACCACGCACTGGAAGAACCAACCAGTTTGAACACCCTCTCTATGCTGCCAGAACTATTTGCTGCAAATGTGGCGTCTGTAAAAATTGAAGGTCGCCAACGTAGCCCAGCTTACGTAGAACAAGTCACTCGAACATGGCGAGCCGCGATTGACCGTTACCAAGCAAACCCAGAAGCTTATCAAGTCGAAGCGGCTTGGGATGCCGCATTGGCAAACGTGTCTGAAGGTACGCAGACCACACTTGGTGCTTATCACCGCAAATGGCAGTAGAGGTTAAGATGGATAATTCAATGAAATACGCGCTTGGTACGCTGTTGTACTTCTGGCCAAAACAAGATATCGAAGCGTTTTATGAACAAGCGAAATCAAGCTCCGCGGACATCATCTATCTTGGGGAAACCGTATGTTCAAAACGTCGAGAAATGAAGCCTTCGCATTGGCTTGAAATCGCAAAAGAGCTGTCTGCATCTGGCAAGCAAGTGGTGCTATCAACAATGGCACTACTAGAAGCTCCGAGTGAAGTAAACATAATGAAGAAGTACATCGACAACGGTGACTTCGCGATTGAAGCAAATGACGTATCTGCTGTTCAATTGGCATCAGAGCATAAAGTGCCTTTCGTCGTTGGCCCTGCAATCAATACTTATAACGCACACACGCTCAACTTATTTTTGAAACAAGGTATGATGCGTTGGTGCATGCCTGTCGAGCTATCTCGCGAATGGTTAAACGATACTTTAGTTCAGTGTGACGAGCTTGGTATTCGTAACAAGTTTGAAGTTGAGGTATTTAGCCACGGTTATTTGCCTTTAGCGTATTCCGCTCGCTGTTTCACAGCCCGAGCTGAAAACCGAGCGAAAGACGATTGCGAAACCTGCTGTATCAAATACCCTACGGGTATCCAGGTCAGCAGCCAAGAAGGGCAAGAAGTCTTTAACCTTAACGGCATTCAAACACAGTCAGGGTATTGCTACAACCTCATCAATGACTTACCTACTATGAAAGGGCTGGTTGATGTGGTCCGGTTAAGCCCTCTTGGTATCGACACTTTTTCAGAGTTAGAGCGTTTTCGCTCAAACGAATACGGCGATAATCCTGAAAAGCTCGAAAGCCGCCAATGCAATGGCTATTGGCATCAACTAGCGGGCTTAGAAGTAAAAACCATTTAATCCTTAAAGATAAAAGCGAGGCCTAGCCTCGCTTTTATCTGTTAGCTTTTGTTAGCAGGCTTGCACCTTTGGTTCGACAGAACTCTCATTAAGCAGCTTTTTCACATCTCGCCACAACATACTGATCACGACCAAACTCAATGCAATGTTAGACAATGGGAAAGCTAACCAAATACCTGTCACGCCGAAAAGTTTCGGCATAATGAATAAGAATGGCAACTGGACCAGCATGTTGCCTAGTGTTACAAACATAGCTTTGCTGCCTTTGTTTACTGATTGATAGTACGCGGCCGCCACAACTAAAAAACCATCTAAGAACAACGCAAACATGTGTAAACGAATCCCGATCACGGTGCTATCAATCAACTGTTGGTCAGCATTATTAAACACCGCAACCAGTTCGTACGGGAAAAGGTTCATCAAAACAACGAACGCCACCCCACCAAGCACAGATGTCCCCATCGCGACCTTTAATAACTTTCTGATGTTCTCCTGATTACGTGCACCGTGGTTGAAGCTCACTAAAGGCTGCATACCATTCGCAATTCCTTCTGCTATCAGATAGTAAACCGTCACGATGTACCCCAAAATGGCGTACGCTCCGATCAACATTGCACTTCCGTATTGAGCAAATAACGCGTTGTGCAGTGCCACCATCACAGAGCCGTAGGCGTACATAAAGAAACTTGATGTACCTATCATGATAATCTTTGGTGCAGCATCAACCTGAACTTTGAAGTCGCGGATACGAAGGCGTAATGTTGCTTTTGAAGTAAAGAAGTAACCAATACCGAGCACAGTGACCACTAATTGTGCAAGTGCAGTGGCAATAGCGGCTCCGGTTAACTCCCACTCCAACCAAGCAATAAATACGTAGTCTAATACAATGTTAATAACGGCACCGATGACCATCAAAATCGTTGCTAAGTTCGGGCTGTCGTCATTGCGTAATAAAAACGGAACTGCGATAGAACCCAACGTGAATACGCACGCGACAATCAGAATATGCAAATATTGCAGCGCAAGTTCAAACACTCGCCCTTCCGCACCTTGCCAGCGAATAAATTCATCCGAAAACAAGAACAATATTGTAGCAACGATCGGCATCAATGCCGCTAACAACGTCAATCCGGTCGTTAGGATTCGCTTAGCGCCTTCATGATCGTTCTCTCCTTGCTTGATCGAAGTCAGCGCGCCAGTCCCCACCCCAATCATCATTCCTATACCGAGGATCGAACCGATAATAGGCCACGCAACATTGATCCCAGCTAATCCGTCAGCGCCAACATAACGGCCAATAAAAATGCCATCAACTATTTGATACAAACCGTTTACGAGCATTGCTGCGACGGTTGGAATCGTATATTTCCAAAACTGTCTATAAATTGAGTTTTGCATGACTGTCACCAGTAGTTAGCAAAGCTAACCATTTAATTAGCAAGGCTAACTAAATGGTTAAATTAAATAAAAGAAAGATGAAACAACAAAAACTAAACCATACAGCTGAGGCCTTTGCTTCAGTTTAAAATGACTTATTACTCAATGCTTTATTCAATAAAGCTTGTAACTGTTCAGCTTCTTGCTGATTTAATTGTTGCATCATTTGGTCAGAGATATCTTTGTACACTACCTGCTCCAAAGACATTTTTTCTGCGACTTCTTCCGTAAGCAACACACGCTTAGCACGAGCATCCTCATTACATGCGATGCGTTTCACCAAACCCTTTTTTTCCAAACGCACAACCATTGTCGATGCGGAAGGCTTAGTCACTTGCAGCTCTTCTGCAAGATCGGTTATTCGCACACCCTCAGGGTAAACCTGAATCACACGTAAATAATCGAACTCATTAAAGCTTAGATGTGATAATGGATCTTCTTTGGCATAGACACGCCAAGCTTTGGCGCAAAAACGCTCTAAATCAATCAAGCTTTCTTCTAATGCCATAAAAGCCACCACCACTTAGTTAGCAAGACTAACTATTTTAAATGAGTCACTCATCAAGTTCAATCATAAAAAAAGCCGCTCTCATCGAGCGGCTCTAAATCATTCAATTTCCAGCTTCTTGGCAGCCTTTAACTTGGCCAATCTATCTTGCTGTAATTGATCGTAAATTTGCGCCAACTCCAAGAAAGAATAGCGATGCTCAACATAATCGTAAACGTTGAACGAAATCGCGAGCTTATAAAGTGAGATGGCACTTGCGATATCACCTTCAAGCTGATTACGCTTTCCAAGGTAGAAATACGTTTCCGTCAATCGTTCAGCTAGGCGATAGTTCTCTCTCGTTCCATCCATAATTGCTTTAAGCGCGTCTTCGTCCGAGACGTCTCGCAGCATGATAGCAACAAGAACCCACCCCCACTCTTCACTACGATCTCGTAAATAACGCTGTTGAAGATTGGCTTTTGCTTGCTCTGGATTTTGCTCAGCTTCGATGATGTACAGCCATAATGAACGAAAAGGATCCGTTGGCATTTCTTGATAATGCTTGGTCATATCTTCTAAAGCGAGATCGATTCGGCCACCATAATACAGTGCAATCGCACGGTTGCGCTCAGCATAGGTATTATCAGGAGCCAACTCTATGGTCGAGTCAAACGCTTCATATGCCGCATCAAACTCTCCTACTTGGGTAAAGTATACTCCCAAAAGATTGAAGATGTCCGGCTGAGCAGGATTCAACTGCAAAGACTGGTTAAAGTCCAAACGGGCAAGATCACGTAAACCAACGCTGTCGTAGTAGCTACCGCGCTCATAATGCATTTTAGCGCGCACTTCATCACTAAGGTCGGGACGTTGTAGCAACTGCGAGAGACGCGCGATTTGTACTTCTTGTTGAACACTAGGCTGAAGTGGCACCGCCATCGGTGGATATAACCACTTTTGTGCTGATTGTTGAGAAGTATTTGCACAACCGGTCAGCGCGATAGCAACACATAAAATTGCGGTTTGAAACCATTTCACTAATTGATACTCCTGTTTGGACCGCTCAAGATTTATTTCTCTTAATGCAATATAGGCGATAACCTCGTTTGAGGTTAATACATCGAAACAAACCAAAAAAGGGGAGCGAAAATGCTCCCCTTTTATAACATGCTTTCAGGCCCTTAATCTAATAAAAGGCTGAAAGTCTCATTTTGTCTTACTCGTCTTTAGCAGCTGGTGCTTCAGCAGCAGCTTCTTCAGCTGGCTTTTCTACCGCTTCTTTCATGCTTAGACGTACACGGCCTTGGCGGTCGATTTCAAGAACTTTAACTTGAACTTCTTGACCTTCAGCTAGGTAGTCAGACACTTTCTCTACGCGTTTTTCTGCGATTTGAGAAATGTGTACAAGACCATCTTTGCCTGGAAGAACCGTTACGAATGCACCGAAGTCTGCTAGACGTGCAACTTTACCTGTGTAGATACGGCCCACTTCAACTTCAGCAGTGATCTCTTCGATACGGCGGATAGCTTCTTTCGCAGCAGTGCCTTCAGTTGCCGCAATCTTGATAGTACCGTCGTCTTCGATTTCGATAGTTGTACCAGTCTCTTCAGTTAGAGCACGGATAACTGCACCACCTTTACCGATAACGTCTTTGATCTTCTCAGCGCTGATCTTCATCGTGTGAATACGCGGAGCAAATTCAGAGATGTCTTCACGAGCACCAGAGATTGCTTCATCCATTACAGATAGGATGTGCTTACGTGCGCCTTGAGCTTGGTTAAGCGCAATTTGCATGATTTCTTTAGTGATGCCTTCGATCTTGATGTCCATTTGAAGTGCAGTGATACCAGTGTTAGTACCTGCTACTTTAAAGTCCATGTCACCTAGGTGGTCTTCATCGCCAAGGATGTCAGAAAGTACAACGAAATCGTCACCTTCTTTAACAAGACCCATTGCAATACCAGCAACAGATGCTTTGATTGGTACACCTGCGTCCATAAGTGCAAGAGAAGTACCACATACTGAAGCCATTGAAGATGAACCGTTAGATTCAGTGATTTCCGACACAACACGTACTGTGTATGGGAACTCATCAACAGAAGGCATTACTGCAGCAATACCACGCTTCGCCAGTTTACCGTGGCCGATTTCACGACGCTTAGGAGAACCTACAAAACCAGTTTCACCTACACAGTATGGAGGGAAGTTGTAGTGCAGTAGGAAGTGATCTTTACGCTCACCAGTTAGCTCATCGATGATTTGAGCATCACGCTGAGTACCTAGCGTTGCCGTAACGATCGCCTGAGTTTCACCACGAGTGAATAGCGCGCTACCGTGAGTACGAGGAAGAACACCAGTACGTACATCTAGTGCACGAACCATGTCTTTTTCACGGCCATCGATACGAGGGTTACCTGCAATAATACGGCTACGTACTACTGTCTTCTCTAGATCATGGAAGATAGTGTGGATTTCTTTTGTATCTGCTTCAGGATCTTCAGCAAGAAGAACTTCATTTACTTCCGCAGCGATCTCATGGATGCGGTCGTAACGAGCCATTTTCTCAGTAATTTGGTAGGCTTCAACAAGTTTAGCTTCTGCTAGATCAGCAATCTTATTTTTAAGCGCTGTGTTCTCTTCAGGAGCAACCCAATCCCAAGCAGGAGTTGCAACTTCTGCTTTGAATTCGTTGATAGCTTTAATAGCAACTTGTTGTTGGTCATGACCATAAACAACCGCCGCTAGCATTTCTTCTTCAGTTAGGTTGTCCGCTTCTGACTCAACCATCAATACTGCTGACTCTGTACCTGCAACAACAAGGTCAAGCTTAGAAGTTTCTAGTTCAGTTTGGCTAGGGTTAAGTACAAGCTGACCATCGATATGACCAACACGCGCCGCACCGATAGGGCCGTTGAATGGAATGCCAGAGATAGCAAGAGCAGCAGAAGTACCGATCATTGTAACGATATCTGGCTGAACATCTGGGTTTACAGACATTACTGTCGCGATAACCTGAACTTCGTTTTTAAACGCGTCTGGGAATAGCGGACGGATTGGACGGTCGATTAGACGAGCTGTTAGCGTTTCGCCTTCAGAAGGACGACCTTCACGTTTGAAGAAGCCGCCTGGGATTTTACCCGCAGCGTAAGTACGCTCTTGGTAGTTAACCGTTAGTGGGAAGAAGTCTTGACCTGCAACGGCTTCTTTTTTACCTACAACAGATACGAATACAGACGTATCATCCATTGTGACCATAACTGCTGCTGTAGCTTGACGTGCAATAACGCCAGTTTCTAAAGTAACTGTGTGGTTACCGTACTGGAACGTTTTAACAACTGGTTTTTCGAACATTGTTATTCCTTGTTTCTAATCTTCCTTTAGTGCTTAAAGAAATCTTAGATGTGTTAATTGACACTCAAGGCATTACGAATCGCGACTAGTAAAAAGAAACTCGGAAATTCCTTTTGAATAGTCGCGACCTTTTGGTCGACGTGGTTGACTGTAATGCTATGAGCTTTTGAGAAAACCTCTTACAAGGTTTAGCCGCCAGTATTATAACGGCATAAGTCTAATTTGGCTAAATTTAGGCAACAAAAAAGGGGCATAAAGCCCCTTTTTAGACAAACTGCTATGCAGTCGCTGATTAGCGACGTAGGCCTAGACGTTTGATTAGGTCTTGGTAGCGAGCTAGGTTTTTACCTTTTAGGTAATCTAGAAGCTTACGACGACGAGAAACCATGCGTAGAAGACCACGACGGCTGTGGTGATCGCCTTTGTGCGCTTTGAAGTGACCTTGTAGGTGGTTGATAGAAGCTGTAAGTAGAGCTACTTGAACTTCTGGTGAACCAGTGTCGCCTTCGCCTTGTGCGTATTCTGCAACGATTGCTGCTTTAGTTTCTGCATTCAGAGACATAATTCTCTCCTAATAAGAGTAGGTTTAAAGTTGTAGCAGCCAATCTCTGATTCAGCCGCTACGCGAAGCGCGGATTATAGGGAAATTTCCTATCTCGTGCAATATAAAAATACCGACACTCAGATCGGTATTTTCAATCATTTACTTGGATGCAACGTCATCTCGGAACACGACCAATCGCTTAGGAGCGATTTTGCCATCTTCGTTCATTTCGCCAACGCCAATAAACAAGCGTTCTTCACCCATAGTAAGGCGAAGTGAGCCCTCAGTCGGAGCACCAAATACTTGAACGGGCTGCCCATGTTGGACCATATTCGCCAGTTCAGGCACCAAGTTGACTTCTGGTAAGTCTTCTACCGCGGTATCCATTGGCAAAAGCAGTGGGTCCAGTAGCTCTCGAGGCGCTCGTTCCTCGCGGTGAGCTTGCTCTAGCAACTCATTTAGTTGCTCAAGTGTTACCATATTCTCGTAAGGGTATTTAGCAACACCAGTACGACGAAGCATAGTTACGTGCGCACCACAACCTAACATTTCGCCCAGATCATCAACGATAGTACGAATATAGGTACCTTTAGAGCAGTGCACTTCCATCTCTACTTCATCGCCTTCAAAACGGTGAAGAACAATCTCATATACCGTGATCTTACGAGATTCACGCGGAACTTCGATGCCTTTACGAGCGTATTCATACAAGGGTTTACCTTGATACTTCAACGCAGAGAACATGGAAGGTACTTGATCAGATTCGCCACGGAACTTCTCAATGCACGCTTCTAGCTTGTCTAACGTAACATCGACTGGACGCGTCTCTACAACTTCACCATCCGAGTCAGACGTATTGGTACGTTCACCCAGCTTTGCGATCACGCGGTAGCGTTTATCAGAATCAAGAAGAAACTGAGAAAATTTTGTCGCTTCACCCAAGCAAATTGGCAGCATGCCTGTCGCTAATGGGTCCAAGGCTCCAGTGTGGCCTGCTTTCTCGGCAAAGTAGATTCGCTTTACTTTTTGCAGTGCATCATTGGAAGAGATACCTGTTGGTTTGTCCAACAGTATAACGCCATTAATTGGACGACCTTTACGACGACGAGCCATTATTCTTCGTCCTCACGACCAGAATCTTTTTGCTTTTGTTTGTCTGAACTAACGACTTCAGACACTAGGTTAGACATACGCATACCTTCAACAAGCGTATTGTCATAGTGGAAGCGGATTTCTGGCGTTAAACGTAGACGAATACGCTTACCTAACATCATGCGAATGTGCACTTCGTGCTCACGTAGCGCTGCTAGACATGATTCTGGTGTTTGCTCACCCACACACAGGAAGGTCACAAATACTTTTGCGTAAGCTAGGTCACGAGAGACTTCTACGTCTGAGATCGTCACCATGCCAAGGCGAGAGTCACGAACTTCACGTTGAAGGATCATCGCTAGTTCTTTTTGCAGCTGCTGTGCAACGCGCTGCGTGCGGCTAAATTCTTTTGACATATCTTTACTCTTATATAGAAAGAATGGGGGGTTGGTCAAAGCCAGCCCCCCATGGTGTATTCAACAACCAATTACTACTTATCTTTCAAAGACAATATTAGTAATTTTAGTCAATTAGTCTAGAGTACGTTTAATTTCAACGATTTCGAAGACTTCGATTTGGTCACCAACGCGAACATCATTGTAGTTCTTAACGCCGATACCACATTCGTAGCCATTCTTAACTTCTTGAACGTCATCTTTGAAACGACGTAGTGACTCTAGTTCACCTTCGTAAATAACAACGTTATCACGTAGTACACGGATTGGGTTGTTACGCTTGATCACACCTTCTGTAACCATACAACCAGCGATAGCGCCCAGTTTCGGTGACTTAAACACGTCACGAACTTCAGCAAGACCAATGATCTCTTGCTTGAATTCTGGAGCAAGCATACCGCCCATTGCTTGTTTCACTTCGTCAATCAATTGGTAAATGATTGAGTAGTAACGTAAGTCAACAGCTGCGGCTTCAACAGCACGGCGAGCAGAAGCATCTGCACGAACGTTAAAGCCAAGGATGATTGCGTTTGAAGCTTCCGCTAGTACTACATCAGTTTCCGTAATACCACCTACACCAGAACCAACGATGTTCACTTTAACTTCGTCAGTAGATAGCTTAACTAGTGAGTCAGCGATTGCTTCTACAGAACCTTGAACGTCTGCTTTAAGTACAACGTTAAGTTCAGCAACTTCACCAGCAGTCATGTTAGAGAACATGTTCTCTAGTTTAGATTTCTGCTGACGAGCAAGTTTCACTTCACGGAACTTACCAGCACGGTAGTTAGCTACTTCACGCGCTTTACGCTCGTCACGAACTACTGTTGCTTCATCACCTGAAGATGGTACACCTGAAAGACCTAGGATCTCTACAGGGATAGATGGGCCAGCCGAAGTAATTTCTTTACCTAGCTCATCACGCATTGCACGAACACGGCCGTATTCTTGACCACAAAGAACGATGTCGCCTTTGTTTAGTGTACCTGATTGAACAAGTACTGTTGCAACTGGACCACGACCTTTATCTAGGCGAGATTCAACAACAACACCAGATGCCATGCCTTCAGCTACAGCTGTAAGTTCAAGAACTTCAGACTGAAGAAGGATTGCTTCTAGAAGACCATCGATGTTTGTACCCTGTTTAGCAGAGATGTGAACGAACATGTTCTCACCGCCCCACTCTTCAGGAATAACGTCGTATTGAGCAAGCTCGTTCTTAACATTATCTGGGTTCGCGTCTTCTTTATCGATCTTGTTCACAGCAACAATTAGAGGAACGCCTGCCGCTTTCGCGTGCTGAATCGCTTCTACTGTTTGTGGCATTACGCCATCGTCTGCTGCAACTACAAGAACAACGATATCTGTTGCTTGAGCACCACGAGCACGCATTGCAGTAAACGCTGCGTGCCCAGGAGTATCAAGGAACGTGATCATGCCGTTGTCTGTTTCAACGTGGTACGCACCAATGTGCTGAGTAATACCACCCGCTTCGCCAGAAGCAACGTGTGTGCGACGGATGTAGTCAAGTGTTGACGTTTTACCGTGGTCAACGTGACCCATGATAGTAACAACTGGAGCACGTGGAACTGCTTCCGCGTTAGTGTCACGGTCAGATAGTACCGCTTCTTCCAGTTCGTTCTCTTTACGAAGAACTACTTTATGGCCCATTTCTTCAGCAACAAGTTGTGCTGTTTCTTGGTCGATCACTTGGTTGATAGTCGCCATAGCGCCCATCTTCATCATTACTTTGATAACTTCTGTCGCTTTAACCGACATCTTGTTAGCGAGTTCTGATAGAACGATCGTTTCGCCAATTACAACGTCTTGCTTAGCAACCGTTGCTGACTTATCAAACCCGTGCTGCATTGAAGTCGGCTTAGCAAGTTTGCCCTTACGACCTCTACCGCCACGTTGGTTGTTACGGCCACCGCGAGCTTGGTCGTCTTTACCCGAAGCTGCTTTTTTCTTCTTACGACGACCGCCTTCTACTT
This sequence comes from Vibrio sp. 2096, assembly GCF_033339595.1. Classification (NCBI taxonomy): domain Bacteria; kingdom Pseudomonadati; phylum Pseudomonadota; class Gammaproteobacteria; order Vibrionales; family Vibrionaceae; genus Vibrio; species Vibrio sp. 2096. The sequence goes on along the minus strand of NZ_JAWOUX010000005.1, from coordinate 190,160 downwards.
TGCGATCTGCTTCATCTTCGGCTTCACGTGCGTATTGTGAAGTCGTTACATGGTAATCTGTATCTTCCATATCACCCTTTTTCTCTTCTGCAGCAGACCAACGCTCTTTATTCTTTTCAGCCAATTCGCGAGCTTCTTCAAGCTTGCGCTGACTTTCCTCTTCAGCCTTACGCTTAGCTTCTTCTTCCTGACGACGTTTAAGCTCGTCGGCCTCTTTTCGCGCTGCTTCTTGCTTAATTTTCTCTTCAGCATCACGCTTTGCTTTTTCTTCAGCATTACGTTGTGCATTCGTATCTACGTCTCGCTTCGCTTTTTCTTCAGCTTCACGTTTCGCTTTTTCTTCCGCTTCACGTTTTGCAGCTTCTTCAGCTTCACGTTTCGCAGCTTCTTCAGCTTCACGTTTTGCAGCTTCTTCTGCTGCACGTTTTGCTGCTTCTTCTGCTTCACGTTGTGCTGCTTCTTCAGCTTCACGTTTCGCTTCATCTTCAATTGTGCTGCGCTTCACGTATGTACGTTTTTTGCGCACCTCAACCTGAACATTCTTACTCTTACCACCACCCGCGTTCACACTAAGTGTACTACGAGTTTTACGCTGAAGCGTAAGGCGAGTCGGCTCTGAATCACCTGATTTATCACCGTGTTCTTTCTTTAAATGAGAGAGAAGCTTCTGCTTCTCTTCATCAGTAACATTGTCAGAGCTCGCCTTTTTAATGCCAGCGTCAGCAAGTTGTTCAATCAAGCGGTCGACTGGCGTACCAATCTCATCACTCAGTGCTTTAACTGTTAATTGTGTCATGCCGCTTCCTCCTTGCCGAAAATTATGCTTCTTCGCCGAACCAACAGATGTTACGTGCGGCCATAATTAGCTCACCTGCACGTTCTTCGGTCAGGCCTTCGATACCTTCTAAATCGTCAATACCTTGGTCAGCAAGATCTTCCAGTGTCGCTACACCTTTCGCTGCCAATTTAAATGCCATCTCTCGCTCAAGACCTTCAAGTGCAAGTAGGTCCTCAGCTGGTTCTAGACCTTCAAAAGACTCTTCTTGTGCTAGTGCGATCGTCGTTAGTGCATCTTTTGCACGTCCACGAAGCTCTTCGATTAGTTCTTCATTCAAACCATCGATTTCTAGTAGCTCGTTAACTGGCACGTATGCGATTTCTTCTAGCGTTGAGAAACCTTCTTCAACAAGAAGTTGAGCGAAGTCTTCTTCAATATCTAGGTACTTCATGAAGTTTTCAATAGATGCTTGTGATTCTTCAGCGTGTTTCTTCTGAAGATCAGCAACTGTCATAACATTCAGTTCCCAACCTGTTAGTTGAGATGCTAGACGCACGTTTTGACCGTTACGACCGATAGCTTGCGCTAGGTTGTCAGCTTCAACTGCGATGTCCATTGAGTGTGCATCCTCATCAACGATGATAGAAGCAACATCAGCTGGCGCCATTGCGTTGATAACGAATTGAGCTGGGTTATCATCCCAAAGCACAATATCGATACGCTCCCCACCAAGTTCGCCAGAAACAGCTTGTACACGTGCACCACGCATACCAACACACGCACCTACAGGGTCGATACGTTTGTCATTTGTTTTGACAGCGATCTTAGCGCGAGAACCAGGATCACGTGCCGCGCCTTTCAACTCGATAATATCTTCTGCGATTTCAGGCACTTCAACACGGAACAGTTCTGCCAACATTTCTGGCTTAGAACGAGTGATGAACAATTGGAAACCACGTGCTTCAGGCGCGACTTTGTAAAGAAGGCCACGTACACGGTCGCCTGGACGGAAGTTTTCACGAGGAAGTTGGTCATCACGCAGGATTACCGCTTCAGCGTTATTACCAAGATCAAGCACGATTGTGTCACGGTTTACTTTTTTCACGACACCAGTGATTAGATCACCTTCATTGTCGATGAACTGTTCAACGATTTGTGCGCGCTCAGCTTCACGAACTTTTTGAACGATAACTTGCTTAGCAGTTTGAGTCGTAATACGGTCAAACGTTACTGATTCGATTTCGTCTTCTACGTAGTCGCCAAGCTCGATTGAGTCATCTTCGTATTGCGCTGCTTCTAGTGAGATCTCTTTTGTAGGGTTCTCTACGTCATCAACAACTAACCAACGGCGGTAAGTTACAAATTCACCGGTTTTACGGTCAATGGCAACACGTACGTCGATTTCGATTTCGTATTTTTTCTTTGTAGAAGTTGCTAGAGCAATCTCAAGAGCCTCAAAGATACGCTCACGAGGTACCGCTTTTTCGTTCGATACCGCTTCTGCTACCGCTAAAATTTCTTTACTCATTATATTTAGCCTCTAAGCTTAAACTTTTTTAGGGAACTAAAATTTAGGGATCAGGTTAGCTTTGGAAATGTTACTTAGAGCAAACTCTTCTTGCTGACCGTCTACAGTAATTGTCACTGTTTCGCCATCAACACCGTGGATAATACCTTTCCACTTACGACGGTTTGCTACAGCCATTTTCAATACGATGCTGACCTCGTGACCAATAAATTGCTCGTAATGTGCTGCTTTAAAAAGTGGTCTTTCTAAACCTGGAGAAGACACTTCTAGGCTGTAAGCAACAGAAATTGGATCTTCAACGTCTAAAACTGCACTAACTTGGTGGCTAACTTCTGCACAGTCGTCTACGTTAATACCATTTTCATGGTCAATGTAGATACGTAACGTTGAGTGCGCGCCTGCACGAATGAATTCTAATCCAACTAACTCATAACCTGATGCCGCTACTGGCGCGTCAAGCATTTCAGTAAGTTGTCTTTCTAAACCAGTCATTTAACCACTCCAGAAACAAAAAAAGGGCTCAGAGCCCAATCAAAAAACCAAGCAGTATCTGAGCCATTTCAAAAAGCTCAGATAACAAAAAACCCCGATAGTCGGGGTTTTATGCTGCTGGACCCTGATACGTTAAGAATAGCCAACAATTGCTTTTCTTAACTCGTAGTGTGGTTAGCACTACGCAAACTTGCCAATCTACGATTTCCTTTTAAAGAAAGAGATTGGTTGCGGGGGCCGGATTTGAACCGACGACCTTCGGGTTATGAGCCCGACGAGCTACCAAGCTGCTCCACCCCGCGTCCGACTTGCTGAGCATTATACTCGCAAACAAGTGATTTACAAGTTTGTAAATACATGGTGCCGAGAGAGGGACTCGAACCCTCACACCTAAGGCACTAGCACCTCATGCTAGCGTGTCTACCAATTTCACCATCTCGGCATCAAAACCTTACAGCTTATTGAGGAATTTCATCACCCGCTGGGGCAGGAACTTCACTCGCTGCATCCTTAACTTGTTCAACAACTGGTTGACCTAACGTTGGGTCTACCCATTGTGATTCAGTCTGGTGCGTAGACATACGACCAAGTAACAAGCTAACGATAAAGAATACGGTTGCTAAAATAGCAGTTGTTCGGGTTAAGAAATTACCTGAGCCGCCAGCACCAAACACTGTGTTTGAAGCACCAGCACCGAACGAGGCTCCCATATCTGCGCCTTTACCTTGTTGAATCAACACAAGGCCAATCACACCAAGCGCTGCCAACAGGTAAATCACAAGTAGAACTGAAAACATTTTTTCCACCTATGTTCCAAATTGTTGAGCCAGCGCCGTTCAAAAGAATAAATCATTATGAACAAGGCTAGCGACCTCCTAACGGGAGGCGGAGCAATACTAGCGAAAGCCAGTAACGCTGACAAGGGAAAATTAGTAAAAAATCAATGCCAATGCGTTAAGCGCTCAAAAAAAGGGCAAAAGATGCCCTTTTCATTCAAGACATGCTTTAACGCAATGATTAACAACTTGCTTTAACAGCCTCAGCGATTTTCAATGCTGAGTGTTGAACTAGTTCACCATCTTCGCCTTCCACCATAACGCGGATCAAAGGCTCAGTGCCAGACTTACGCAGCAGTACACGCCCTTTATCACCAAGTGTCGCCTCTACTTCAGCGACAGCGTTTAATACAGCTGTAGCTTCAAGAGGGTTACTTTCTCCTGAGAAACGGACATTTTCTAAAACCTGAGGATATAATGTCATTCCTTGCGATAGTTCATATAAAGACATATCGCTGCCAATTACAGAAGCAAGTACTTGAAGTGCAGCAACAATCGCATCGCCGGTTGTGACTTTATCTAATAAGATCACATGGCCTGAGTTTTCAGCACCAATTTTCCAACCTTTTTCTAGCAGTTGCTCCATGACATAACGGTCACCAACAGCAGCACGTACAAACGGAATGCCTAGCTGCTTTAAACCATTTTCCATACCCAAGTTAGTCATTAGTGTACCAACAACACCACCCTTTAGCTCACCACGACGAAGTGCATCACGAGCGATGATATAAGCAATTTGGTCACCATCAACTTTGTTACCTAGGTGGTCGACCATAATGATGCGGTCACCATCACCATCAAATGCGAGACCAAGATGCGCTTGCTCTTCAACAACACGCTGTTGAAGAGCTCGTACGTCTGTTGCGCCCACTTTTTCATTAATGTTGATGCCGTTAGGCTCTACGCCCATAGCGATAACTTCTGCCCCAAGTTCTTTGAAAACATTTGGAGCGATGTGGTACGTTGCACCGTGCGCACAGTCTACTACGATCTTAAAGTTCGCAAGGCTCAACTCAGATGGGAAAGTACTCTTACAGAATTCGATGTAACGACCAGCTGCATCATTTAGGCGGGTTGCTTTACCAAGCTCAGCAGACTCCACACATTCAATTTCTTTATCTAACTCAGCTTCGATCGCCAATTCGATATCGTCAGGTAGCTTAGTACCCTCAGAAGAAAAGAATTTAATGCCGTTGTCGTAATATGGGTTATGTGATGCAGAAATCACAATACCAGCCTCGGCACGGAAAGTCTGAGTTAAATATGCCACAGCTGGAGTTGGCATGGGACCAGTAAATGTTGCTTTAAGTCCCGCAGCTGCAAGGCCAGCCTCTAGTGCAGATTCAAGCATATAACCTGAAATACGTGTATCTTTACCTATGATAACTTTCTTTGTGCCTTGTTTCGCTAGTACACGACCAGCAGCCCAGCCAAGCTTAAGTACGAAGTCTGGAGTGATTGGGTATTGTCCTACTTTACCGCGCACACCGTCAGTACCAAAGTAACGTCTTTCATTCGACATAAACTTTCCTTTATTATTTTTAAATATTGTTTTTCGTCATCTCAACAACTTTCATCGCTTCGATTGTCTCTTCAAAGTCATGCACGCGAATGATCTGCGCGCCTTTCATCGCGGCAATCGTAGCACAAACGACACTTGCGTTCGTACACTCTGCCGCTGGCTTGTCTAACAGTTTGAAGATCATGGATTTACGAGACATGCCAGCCAAAATAGGCAGGCCGAATTCATGAAACTTTTCAAGATGAGCAAGCATATGATAATTGTGCTCGATTGTTTTGCCAAAGCCAAACCCAGGATCGAGAATCAGTTGAGATTTATCAATCCCTGCTGCTTCACACGCCGCGATACGTTCTTCTAGAAAAGCCGACACGTCCCCCATTAAATCATCATAATGAGGGTCAACTTGCATGGTCCTAGGCTGACCTTTCATATGCATCAGACAAATTGGAAGGTTTGCTTCTGCTGCGACTTCCAGAGCACCTGGCTCTTGCAGCGAGCGGATGTCATTGATCAAATCAGCCCCAGCATCAATTGCTTGACGCATCACTTCTGCTTTACTGGTGTCAACGGAAATCCATACATCATATTTTTCACGAATGGCTTTGATTACTGGGACAACACGCCTAAGCTCTTCTTCCAAAGACACATCCGGTGCACCAGGTCTTGTTGATTCACCACCAACATCAACAATACTTACACCAGCCTTTATCATTTTATCAACTTGAGCAAGAGCAAGTTCAATTGAGTTGTATTTACCGCCATCCGAAAAGGAATCCGGTGTCACATTTAGAATGGCCATGACATGTGGACGCGAAAGGTCCAAAGATTTGTTATTTGCTGTAATCATCATCATAAACACAAAAACCCCGAGATAACTCGGGGTTTAATATTATCGATACTCTTTATTCAGAGTCTTTCTTTTCAGGCGCTTCGTTAGAAGTTGTTTCAGAAGAGCTAGGCTGTTCTGCATCTTTCGCAGTCTCCGTTGCTTCTTCTTTAACTTCTTGCTTTGCTTGAGGCTTGTCGCTGTCTTCTGGTTTGCTTGCTGAGTTATCACTCCAGCCCGCAGGCTCACGAATTTCAGCTTTGCGCTCCATTAAGTCATCAATCTGGCGAGCATCAATGGTTTCATACTTCATCAGCGCATCTTTCATCGCATGCATGATATCCATGTTCTCTTGAAGAATCTTCTTCGCACGATCGTAGTTGCGGTCAATGATCTGACGAACTTCGTCATCAATCAACTTCGCTGTATCGTCAGACACATGTTTAGTCTGAGTTACACTACGTCCTAAGAACACTTCGCCTTCATCTTCTGCATACAGCAGAGGGCCAAGCTTTTCAGAGAAACCCCATTGAGTAACCATCTTACGAGCAATATCTGTTGCGCGCTCGATATCATTAGAAGCACCGGTTGATACTTTGTCAGCACCGTAGATAAGTTCTTCTGCTAAACGACCACCGTACAAGCTAGAAATCATTGATTCTAGGTGTTGGCGAGACATACTCACGCGGTCCTGCTCTGGAAGGTACATTGTTACACCCAACGCACGACCACGTGGAATGATAGACACTTTGTACACTGGATCGTGTTCAGGAACCAAGCGACCAACAATCGCGTGACCCGCTTCGTGGTATGCGGTTGACTCTTTCACTTCCTCAGACATCACCATTGAACGGCGCTCAGCACCCATCATGATTTTGTCTTTCGCCAGTTCAAACTCAACCATAGAAACGTTGCGCTTGTTACCTCGCGCAGCAAACAAGGCTGCTTCGTTAACTAAGTTTGCTAGGTCAGCACCAGAGAAGCCTGGTGTACCACGTGCGATGAGAGAAGGCTCTACATCACCCGCTAGAGGGACCTTACGCATGTGAACTTTTAGGATCTGTTCACGGCCACGTACATCTGGAAGACCAACTACCACTTGACGGTCAAAACGACCAGGACGCAGTAGCGCAGGGTCTAGCACGTCCGGACGGTTAGTCGCAGCGATAACGATAATACCTTCGTTACCTTCGAAACCATCCATCTCAACGAGCATTTGGTTTAGTGTTTGTTCACGTTCATCATGACCACCACCAACACCTGCGCCACGTTGACGGCCTACCGCATCGATCTCATCGATAAAGATGATACAAGGTGCAGCTTTCTTTGCTTGTTCAAACATGTCACGCACACGAGATGCACCAACACCAACGAACATTTCTACGAAATCAGAACCAGAGATAGTAAAGAATGGTACTTTCGCCTCACCGGCAATGGCTTTCGCTAGAAGCGTTTTACCCGTACCAGGAGGACCAACCATTAGAACACCCGTTGGAATCTTACCGCCCAGTTTTTGGAAGCGGCTTGGATCGCGTAGGTAGTCCACCAGTTCTTTCACGTCTTCTTTTGCTTCGTCACAACCAGCAACGTCAGCAAAAGTTGTCTTGATTTGTTCTTCGCTCATCATTCGAGCTTTGCTCTTACCAAAAGACATGGCGCCTTTACCACCGCCGCCTTGCATTTGACGCATGAAGAAAATCCATACACCAATTAGTAAGATCATTGGGAACCAAGAGATGAAGATAGTACCAAGCAAGCTTTGCTCTTCTGGAGGCGTGCCTTGTACTTTCACGTTTTGGTTAATTAGGTCATCTAGAAGCTTTTGGTCATACACTGGCATGTAAGTGACCATTTTGGCACCGCCGCCACGACGAACAAAGCTAATTTCACCGTCTTTAAAAGTTGCTTCTTGAATCTGGCCTTGGCCAACTTCCTGTACAAACGTGGTGTAATCCACGGTTCTGCCATTGCTTTCTCCAGGGCCAAAGCTCTGGAATACCGACATCAATACGACGGCGATAACAAGCCACAGAATTAAATTTTTTGCCATGTCACTCAAGGTGTAAGCCTCTCGATAACTAATTGTAATTAAAGGTAGGGTACTACAGTTCATTAACTGTAGCTATAGTGTTAACACGCTCTCAAGAGAGCAAAATGGTTAACCTTTGTAACCAGTGGCTACGACGAAGACCTCTCGAGAGCGAGCTCGCGATGAGTCTGGTTTTCTAATTTTTACGGCTTTAAACATGTCTCGGACTTCTTTCACATACTGATCGAAGCCTTCCCCTTGGAAAACCTTTACGACAAAGCTACCATTAGGCGCTAGAACTTGTCGACACATATCTAAAGCTAATTCAACTAAATACATAGCGCGAGGTTGATCAACAGAATTGTTTCCCGCGATGTTAGGCGCCATATCAGACATTACTACGTCTACCATGGAAGGTTGGATCCTTTCTAGCAAAGCTTCCAATACCGCATCATCACGAAAGTCGCCTTGTAAAAAGCTAACGCCAGCAATCGGGTCCATAGGAAGCAAGTCACACGCAATGATCTGACCACTGTCCCCTACTATCTTAGCAGCATATTGAGACCATCCGCCCGGCGCGGCCCCCAAGTCGACGACTGTCATTCCAGGCTTTAACAATTTATCTTTCGTTTGAATCTCATCGATCTTGAAATAAGCACGTGAGCGGTAGCCTTTTTTTCGGGCTTCATTCGCGTATTTATCATCAAAGTGTTCTTTCAACCAACGACCAGAACTAGCCGAATGTTTTTGTTTACTCATTTTAATCCCAACAAGGCACAAATTGGAGCTATTGTTTTAATAGGCGCTACCTATTACTCAATAAATTATAGTCTTCAGCAATAGATGGCGTTAAAATAGCTTTTTTCAACCCTTATTTTAAAGAAAATTGGCCGCGTAATGAACCTAAGCACCAAACAAAAGCAGCACCTTAAAGGCCTAGCTCACAGTTTAAAACCTGTTGTGCTAATGGGCGCAAATGGACTTACAGAAGCCGTGCTAGCAGAAATTGAAATCGCTCTTAACCATCACGAACTTATCAAAGTAAAAGTTGCTTCGGAAGATCGTGAAACAAAACAGCTAATCATCGACGCTATCGTACGTGAGACGGGCGCTGAAAAAGTTCAGACTATTGGTAAAGTGCTTGTGCTATACCGCCAGTCTGAAGAGCGTAAAATCGAAATCCCTCGTAAGTAACTCTACTTACGTTGCTGAAGAAAAAAGGTCGCCTGAGGCGACCTTTTTGCGTTTTATCAGAGTAGTAATGCTACTCCAAACGACTTAGATATATTCTACTCGGTCAATTTCGAAGTCTTTCGCGCCACCCGGAGTTTGAATAGCAACTTCATCGCCTTCCATCTTACCAATCAGGCCACGAGCAATAGGTGAGCTCACTGAAATGCGACCTGCTTTGATATCGGCTTCGTCATCACCAACGATTTGGTACGTTTTTTCTTCTTCGGTGTCGATATCAATCAAGGTTACGGTTGAACCAAAAATAACTTTACCCGTGTTCTCCATCTTCGTTACATCAATAACTTGAGCAACTGACAGTTTGTATTCAATGTCACGGATTTGTGCTTCACAAATGCCCTGCTCTTCACGAGCGGCGTGATATTCAGCATTCTCTTTTAAATCACCTAGCTCACGAGCTTCAGCAATTGCCTCTGAGATCTGAGGACGTAGTTTAAGTAGACGATCGAGTTCTGCACGTAGCTTTTGCTCGCCACGTAGTGTCATTGGAACTTTTTCCATTTTATAACCTCAAGCCCAAATGGGTCTTTGGACAAAAAAAGCCCACCCTGTCATAGGACTGGGTAGTGCGCTTAAAGATGTATTTCGTTTAGTGTAAACAAACTCCCGGACGAAATCATCTTAATTCGAAAGACAGCAAGACTATGCCTTTTCGGCATAATGATATAACTCACTTTTAGAGCGGTTCTAGGGCGAATCACCTTCTCAATTTATTGAAAAACAACACTGTTCATTACACCAAAAACCTCAAAAAAGATAAAAACTAATCAATGTCAGGCCAATGTCATTGCCAATAATTTCAATCAAAAACAGTAATTTAAATAAAAACAACGCACAATTGAACAGTGTTCATCAGTGGGATTTATATCATTTTACTAACTCATACGGAAACTTTAGCAGTAAAACATGTCCAGCGAGTTGTTAGATCAATGGCTTACAAGTGCGAACTATATCGCTCAATTAGCCAATTTTGGACCAACAACTTGTGAGAGATCACCTCTCCCCCATACAACAATGATTATGGACAGCTAACTAGGACAAATAAGATGAAAAAGACTCTAATTGCTCTTTCTGTATCTGCAGCAGCTATGGCAACTGGCGTAAACGCAGCTGAACTTTACAACCAAGACGGTACTTCTCTAGAAATGGGCGGCCGTGCTGAAGCACGTCTATCTATGAAAGATGGCGACGCTCAAGACAAATCTCGCATCCGTCTAAACTTCCTTGGTAAACAAGAAATCAATGACAACCTATACGGTGTTGGTTTCTGGGAAGGTGAATTTGAGACTGCTCAAAACGGTACTGTAGACGGCGACGACAAGAGCGATCTAGAAACTCGTCTTGCTTACGCTGGTCTTGGCGGTGCTTACGGTGAGTTCGCATACGGTAAAACTGAAGGTGCACTAGGCGTTATCACTGACTTCACAGATATCATGGCTTACCACGGTAACTCTGCAGCAGACAAACTAGCTGTATCAGACCGTACAGACAACATGATGGCTTACAAAGGCCAGTTTGAAAACCTAAGCGTAAAAGCAAGCTACCGCTTCGCTGATCGTATGGAAAACAAAAACACTGGTGAGTACTACGACAACAAACAAGACGGTTACTCTCTATCTGCAATCTACGCTCTAGCTGACACTGGTCTTGAGCTAGGTGCTGGTTACGCAGATCAAGACAAAGCTAACGAGTACATGCTAGCTGCATCTTACACAATGTCTGATCTTTACTTCGCTGGTGTATTCACTGACGGCGAGAAAATGGAAGATTCAAACAACAGTAACACAGTTGATTACACTGGTTACGAGCTAGCAGGTGCTTACACTCTAGGCCAAACAGTATTTACAACATCATACAACAATGCAGAAACTAACAACGAAACTTCTGCAAACAACTTCGCTGTTGATGCTTCTTACTACTTCAAGCCTAACTTCCGTGGTTACATTTCTTACAACTTCAACCTGATTGATGCAGGTGACAAGTTTGGTTCAACTGACACGAGCAAAACAGTTGCAACTAAGATCGATGCTGAAGACGAGCTAGCTCTAGGTCTACGTTACGACTTCTAATTCCGGTCTTTGACTAGAATATCGAATGCCCGCTTTAAGCGGGCATTTTTTATACTTAATTTTAAGCAGCGCGCCTTTCTCTCGTGTCTCATTCATGAAGACATTTGAAGCATTTCTTTAGTTACCTAGCATATTGAAAGGACTTGCGTATACTCAATCACATAACTCACCTTAGAAAGTATCATTATGCGTTTACGTTGGCCCTTGCTCATATTCTCTTCATTACTTTCTGCTTTTTCACAAGCGTACCCTCATCAAGAAGTGCTGCCTGAAGGCGCCCGCATCAGTTTAGTTGCGGAAAAACTCAGTGAAAATGCTGAGCTTGACGGTGTTCATCCTACCGAACAACTGTTCCCACCAGCGAGTACATTAAAAATCGTCACCGCATTAGCCGCAAAGCTAGAACTGGGTGATAATTTCCGGTTTCGAACCAAGCTGGAAACGTCGAACTCAGATGCAGTGATTTACTTTGTCGGCGACCCAACACTCCAAACCAACGACTTAAAATCACTCCTCACTCTAGCTAAGAAAAATGGCTTAAAACGGATTAACGGTGACCTATGGCTCGATAACAGCGCATTCACTGGTTATAACCGTGCGGTGGGCTGGCCATGGGATATCTTGGGAGTTTGCTACAGCGCTCCGGCATCGACCATCACACTCAATAACAACTGTGTACAAGCCTCTATCTATACACAAAAAGATGGTGGAACGCGGGTCTACGTACCAGAGCATCAACCTATTCGTGTCACAAGTACCGTAGAAACAGTTTCTAAAACCATTAAGAAAAGTCGTCATTGTGACTTAGGTTTAGTTGCAAATCCCGATAACAACTACAAGCTAACAGGGTGCTTGGTTGAAAGAGACAAACCATTGCCACTGAAATTTGCGGTTCAAGACCCTGAGCGTTACACCAGTCAAAGGTTGGCGGCTTTGCTCAAGGAGCTCAACATTGGGGTATCAGGACAGATTAGGGTCGGTACGGCGCCAGAAAAGCAGCGAAAACTCATCGCAATGCATCAATCAAAAGCCTTACCAGACATTCTCGAAGATATGCTCAAAAACTCTGACAACTTGATTGCCGACACATTAACCAAAACACTTGGTGCTAAATTTTTCGTTCAGCCAGGCAGTTTTACTAACGGTACAGAAGCGATCAAGCAGATCATTTTCGCCAACACTGGTATTGATATTCGTAATGCGCGCCTAGAAGACGGCTCAGGACTTTCGCGAAATAACCGGATCTCCGCGACCAAGATGGCTGAAATGCTGCGCTATATTTGGAAGCATGAAAACGAACTCAAATTGATTGCCATCATGCCGAAATCAGGTGAATCCGGCACATTAAAGTACCGACAAAGTATGCGAAAACTTCCAATTAAAGGACAGCTGATCGCGAAAAGTGGCTCTATCTACGGGACTTACAATATGGCTGGATATGGCTTGGACAAAAATGGTCAACCTAACACCATTTTTGTTCAGTTTGTTTCAGACTACTTCCCAGAAAAAAGGGACGACAACACACCTGTCATCGCCCCGATTACACATTTTGAGCAGCTTTTTTACAATGACATTGTGAACTTTAGTCAGGCAATACCTAAGAAATAGTTCACCACGTTAAAGTAAATCCACATTCCTGAAATATCGACGATAGATGCAAGAACTGGACTCACCAATACGGCTGGGTCCAACTTGCAAGCTCGTGCAATAATTGGCAACAGCCCGCCCAATGTTGTAGAAATGGTGACTTGAATGAACAGCGCAACTGCTATTGCCAGTGCGATATCGGTCAGTTCAAAGCCTCCTGTTGATTGTCCTGCACTAAATAACATAATGCGTCCAATCATCACGATAGCGATCGCTAGCGCAATAAATAGAGCGACTCGGCTCTCTTTCCACAAAACTTCTAACCATTGGCGCTTTTTTAACTCTCCAGTAGCAAGAGCACGAATCACCAAAGTTGCTGCTTGTGTTCCTGTGTTACCACCAGCAGCTGCAATCACTGGCATGTACACTGCAAGTAAAACAAGCTGACTAAGGGTGTCCTCATACTGAGCGATGATCAAGCCTGACACTATCCCTAAAAGAGCCAGCGCAATGATCCATCCAATACGCTGTTTTACATGCCCTAAAACACTAGTTGATAAATAACCATCGGGTGTATCAACTTCAGACATATGCAGACCCAGTTGGTGAGCATAATGACGTGCGCGTTTGTCATGACCTGCTTGCTCAAGTTGAGCAATAAGACTATTCACATAGCCGACAGAGCAATGCTGTAAAATACCTACAGCCTCATCAATCGGCATAACCGTAAGCAAATGGACTTGTTGCTCTTGCTCGTACTGCAAGAATGCATTGCGAGCTGCACCAATTTCTACTTCAGAAAAGTTTGGTGTTGTTTCAATAAAAGTGTTGTTCATTACCGTCATGGCGAATCTCCCGATTGGCATTGGTAACGACCATCGACAAAGCATGAAAAGCCACTCTTGCACGCTAAAAGTCAGACAACAATTAAGATGCACAGAGAAAACCAATGCGAATGCACTGTCTATTCAGAATGTATGAAGGAAATAACGAGAAGAAAATTAGAAAAGATGCCTCACCACTTAGGTAAGGCGGAGATCGCCAATACCGAAGCGGGTTATTTCGCTCCCTTAATCTTACTCACCCAACGACTGGGAGGATGGTCGGTATTGTTCATGTAAATCTCCGATAGCGCTGCCATTATTGGCAGCGCAAGTATAGTAGCAAAGTTCATCAGGTATGGAAGTTTTACTTTGCCGTTTTTGCTAAATTTTCATACAAAAAAAGCGCCCTTCGGACGCTTTCATTTGCAGTCATTATGGATTACTGAATAGTAATACGAGCAAATTTACGTTTGCCTACTTGGAACACGTAAGTACCCGCTTCTGGAGCAAATTTGCTGTCCGCAATTTTTTCACCATCAATCTTCACAGCGCCCTGCTTAACCATGCGCATCGCATCTGACGATGATGGACATAAACCTGCTTCTTTCAACAGATTACTCACTGGGCGACCTGCGTCAAAGTCAAACTCTGGCATTTCATCAGGAATTTGGTTCTTCGCAAAACGGTTTACGAATTCTTGCTCTGCTGCATCGGCATCGGCTTCACTGTGGAAACGAGCAATAATTTCTTTTGCTAGCAATACTTTGATGTCACGAGGGTTTTTGCCCGCTTCTACATCAGCTTTGAATTGAGCAATCTCTTCCAGAGGACGGAAAGAGAGCAGCTCGTAGTAGCTCCACATTAGGTCATCAGAAATAGACATGATTTTACCAAACATTTCGCTTGGCGCTTCGCTGATACCGATGTAGTTGTTTGCTGACTTAGACATCTTCTTCTCGCCATCAAGGCCCACTAGAAGCGGCATCATCAGTACAACCTGAGGTTTTTGACCGTGAGACTTTTGCAGTTCACGACCCATTAGAAGGTTGAACTTCTGGTCTGTACCACCTAATTCAACATCCGTTTCCATTGCTACTGAGTCCCAACCTTGTAGAAGTGGGTACATGAACTCATGAATAGCAATTGGCTGACCACCCGCGTAACGCTTTTTAAAGTCGTCACGCTCTAGCATACGAGCAACGGTTTGGTTTGCCGCAAGGCGAATCATACCTTCTGCGCCCAATTCAGACAGCCACTCAGAGTTAAACTGAATTTTAGTCTTTGCAGGATCGAGAATTTTGAACACTTGCTCTTTGTACGTTTCAGCGTTACGCAATACGTCTTCGCGACTTAGCGGTGGACGAGTTGTGTTTTTACCTGTCGGGTCACCAACCATTGCAGTGAAGTCACCGATTAGGAACGTCACTTCATGACCTAGTTCTTGGAACAAGCGAAGCTTATTGAAAATAACCGTATGACCTAGGTGAATGTCAGGTGCTGTTGGATCAGCGCCCAATTTAATACGTAGAGGACGGTCTTCTTTTAGTTTTGCGATTAGCTCTTCTTCTGGAATCAGCTCTTCAACACCGCGCTTAATCTCGGCTAGTGCAGCTTCAATGCTCGCCATTCTTGTTCACTCCCACAGATTTGGCAAAAATATAATAGCTGAACATATTACTTGAATAGCGATGCATTTTGAAACACGTTAGACTAGGTAGTTGTCACTTTTTCCGTTTAATTTAGCAATCAAGTACCTCATGCATTCGATTTTTGTCCGACTTCCACTCTTGCACAAAGTATTGATCGGTTTTTTTAGTGCGCTGATTATCTTCGCGCTCTTCTTTTTACCTGATCCGCAAGACCTAGACCCGCAGCAGAGCCGATTAAAAGTTGGTCAACATTATCCTGTGCCAGTTTCCCTCGAACTCAGTGCACTAAATAGTTCATCGCCTGCGGTTCCCGCCGTGCTGCGCTGGGAGACATACAAGGTAAAAAATGGCGAGAGTGCTGCCATCTTATTTAGTCGCGTAGGGCTTTCTGCTCGTCTATTACATGAACTGGTGTCATCAGACAAAGAAGTGGAAAAACAGTTAACTCGGCTTCGACCTGGTGACCGATTGCAATTTGGTTTTGACGAAAATAGCGACTTGGTGCAGCTAAGAAGAACACTAAGCGCGTTCGAGACTTTTCGTATCACATTAAAAGACGGCAAGTACGTTTCTGAAGTTGATAAAAAAGAAGTCGACTTCCAGTACAACTACGCTGAAGCCACCATCAAATCAAACTTTTGGAATGCAGGAATATCTTCTGGATTAAATGGTAACCAAATCATGGAACTGGCTGGCATATTTGGTTGGGACATCGACTTTGCTTTAGATATTCGTAAAAACGACAGCTTCCGAGTACTTTACCAAGAGGAAGTGGTAGAAGGTGAAGTAATCGGCCGTGGAAAAATCATTGCTGCGATCTTTAAAAACCAAGGCGATACCTTTACCGCAATATTGGATCAGAAAAGTGGCAAGTATTACGACGAAAATGGGCGTGCAATGAAAAAAGCATTCTTACGCGCGCCGTTGGATTTCCGTCGAGTTTCGTCTAATTTCAACCCACGCCGCTTACATCCAGTGACGGGACGCGTTCGTCCTCATAGAGGCACGGACTATGCGGCACCGGTGGGTACCCCGATTTGGGCAGCTGGTGATGGCGTCGTTCAAAAATCGTCTTACAACAAATTTAATGGTAACTACGTTTTCATTAAACATAGTAATACTTACATTACCAAGTACCTGCACTTAACCAAACGTACTGTACGAGCTGGTCAACGCGTTAAGCAAGGCCAAACCATCGGTACGCTTGGCGGAACTGGCCGTGTAACTGGCCCTCACCTGCACTATGAGTTCCTTGTGAATGGTGTCCATAAAAACCCGCGCACGGTGAATTTGCCACAATCTAAATCCCTGACAGGAAAAGCGAGACAAACTTTCATGGCAAACGCGAAAGTTAGCATGGACAAGCTTGAACGCTACAGCAAACTGTTAGCAATGAAGTAAGGCAAGGTATTGAAAAGGGCAGCTTCGCTGCCCTTTTTGTTTTGTCGATATCATCACGATAAAGCTTACTGTTCGGAGTGATGCTCTCTCCCGAGCATAAGCAAACACGGTGTCAGAACTAACGTTAGCAAAGTCGCAAACGCCAAACCACCCGCGACAGCGGTCGCAAGCTGAGACCACCATTGAGTGCTTGGTGCGCCAAACTCCACTTTCTGATTAACTAAGTCGATGTTCATTTCTAACACCATTGGCAATAAGCCTAATATGGTGGTCACCGTCGTAAGTAAAACGGGTCTTAAACGCTGCACACCCGTACGCAAAATAGCCTCAGATTTTTCTAAGCCACGTTTACGCATCTGATTATAAGTATCGATTAAAACAATATTGTTGTTTACCACGATACCAGCCAACGCAATCACTCCAATTCCCGACATAATGATGCCAAATGGCTTTTGGAAAATAAGTAACCCAGCGAAGACACCAACGGTAGAAAACAGCACTGCACTAAGGATTAAGAAAGCTTGATAAAAGCTATTAAACTGCGTAATTAAAATCAAAGCCATCACACCAAGCGCGACAATAAAAGCATTTTGCAAGAATGCTGATGAGTTTTCCTGCTCTTCATTTTGACCCCGAATCTTATATTCAATGCCTTCTGGTAAGTCGAGCTGTTCCATTCCAGCGGCAATCTTAGGTAACTCAAGCGCCAAATTGTAACCTTCCACCATATCCGCTTTAATATTGATAACTCGATGACCGTCGACCCGACGAATAGTGTCTTGCTTATGATCTGGTTTGATTTGAGCAAAATTCGTAATCGGTACTAGACCAGCTGCCGTTTTCACTCTCAGCTGATCAAATCGACCTATGTCGCGCTTATCTTGCGGATAGCGCACCAAAATATCGACTTCTTCATCCGCATCATCGGGCAAATAATCGCCTATTTTCAAGCCGTTCGTAACAAACTGGACGGTATTCCCGACTAAAGTAGCATCCGCTGCAAAGCGAGAGGCGTCATCTCGCTGGATATCAATTTGCCAATCAATCCCTTCCTTATTAGTGGTATCACTCAAGTTGGTCAGTGCAGGATTACCATCAGCCCAATGTCGTACTTTTTTGGCTGCTTCATCTAACGCACTAACACTCAAATTTCGTGATGACACTTCAATCACGAGATCATGCTCGACAGGCGGCCCTGCGTCCGGGAATTTATACTCAAGTTCAACACCATAAAAGCGGTCTGTCGTCTCTTTTAGTTCCTCAATAATGGTTTTCACTTTGCGTCGATACTGCCAATCCACAGGCGTTATTTGAATCTGGCCAATCTCGTCCCCATTATCGCTCGATCCTGTGCGCGTGTAGACACTTTCAAACTCGTCATGACCGAGCATCACCTTCTCGATTTCGCGCATAACAACATCTTTTTCGTGAATAGACAGGTCACCATAAGAACGAACTTTAACGGTAAAAAAGGCAGGGTCCACCTCAGGGAAAAACTCTGCACCCAAGCCAGCTTTGTTGTAAGTGAAGCCGACACCTGCCGCTAGCAGTATCGCGCTGAGTAAGACTTTCCATGGATGACGAATCGCTACCGACAGAGTCTGGTAATAAAGCTTGGTAATGCCAGTCGCTTTTTCAAAGTTGCCGTTATGCAGCTCCACCATTTCTCGCTGAGCTTTCTGATTGACTACTTGAGGCTTGCCAATGATCCCACCGATGACAGGAACGAACAATAAAGCCATCATCAGCGAAGCGGCCAAGGTAGCAATTAAAGTAAGTGGTAAGTACTTCATGAACTCACCAGTGATGTCTGGCCAGAAAAGTAACGGAGCAAACGCAGCCAATGTGGTTGCTGTGGATGCGGTAATAGGCCAGGCCATTCGCTTTGCTGCATCTCGATAGGCTTCTTTACGTGGCGTTCCTTCTTGCATGCGCCGATCTGCAAACTCTGTCACCACAATGGCACCATCCACCAACATGCCTACCGCCATAATTAAAGCAAACAGTACGACGATATTGACCGTCAGCCCAAATACCGATAACACCAACAACCCAGTCAAGAACGATCCTGGAATAGAAATCCCCACGAGAAGCGCGGTCCTAACCCCCAATATGGCAATAATGACGATAACTACGAGGATAATTGCGGATAAGATATTGTTTTGTAGATCACTGAGCATCAATTTGACATCGTCGGATTGATCCCAAGTATATTTAACTTGCAAATTGTCGGGCCACTCGGCGCGCTTCTGTCCCAGAGCCAGTACTTCTTTTACCAGCTCAACCGTTTCAATGATGTTTTCCCCTGCCCGTTTTTTTACGTCCAAAACGATGGCAGATTCGCCATCTAAACGAGCAAAACTTTCAGGATCGCGAAATGCACGTCGTACTGTCGCCACATCGCCAAAAGTGATCACCTCTTTGCCATTCACCTTGATCGGTAGTTCAAGCACATCTTTCAGTGAATCAAAAACCGATGGGACTTTTACCGAAAAGCGTCCATACCCAGTATCGACAAACCCCGCAGCCACAACTCGGTTATTCAAGGCAATTAAATTATAGATGTCCGCTTGATCGAGACCGTAGCTTTCCATTAATAGCGGATCGACAACTATCTCCACGATGTCTTCGCGATCCCCTGCGATTTCAACTTCAAGAACCTGACGGAAACTCTCCAAACGATCACGTAGCGTTCTGGCAATCTGTACAATGGTCCGCTCTGGTACGGTGCCATATAGAACAACAGTCAAAACAGGCTCTTCAGATGCAAACGTGACTTCATTTACCGTTGGCTCATCACTGTCCTCTGGTAATTTTGGCTTTGCAAGATCAACCGCATCACGCACATCTGCCATCGCTTTATCAAGATCCACTCCAACACTAAATTCCAGCGTCACCGAAGCATGACCTTCTGATGCCACAGAGGTCATCTCTTTTACACCTTCAATAGAGCGCAACTCTTGCTCTATTGGCCGAACTAATAAACGTTCGGCATCGACGGGAGAAATGCCTTGATGCCCAACAGAAACGTAGATAATAGGAATGGTAATATCTGGGCTCGATTCCTTGGGGATAGTGACGTAAGTAATGACACCGGCAATTAAGATCATCACCAGTAATGTCAGCATGGTGCGAGCGCGGGATAACGCAGCATCAATCAGAGTGTACATAAGTGCTCCTTACTGCTCACTAGCCGCTTCAACAACTACGTCATCAACTTTATTGGCCAGTACTTGATCACCATCTCGCACAAAACCTTGTCCCAGTACGATAATGTCTGCACGCTCTCCTAACCCAGAGAGCCACACACCATCATCCTCGGCCTTAACGAGTTGAATTGGAACAAACTCAACATACTCATTACGCAGTGTCTTGACACCTAAGTTACCTTCTTCATCTAGTGCTAACATGGCAGCCGTAATCTTTACTGCCAACACTTCACTCAAAGGCAGCTGTACTTCTGCGCTCATACCGGCAGGAATTCTTGCGTCTTGATTATCAATTTCGATTTCAATTGGAAATGTATTAGTAGAAGCAGAAGAAACACGTCCAATGTAGCGCACACGACCTTGATGATGCTGTTGGTTAATGGTTCTTACGTCGGCTTCTAGGCCTTCCTTAAGGTATTGTATATGCCGTTCACTGACATCGGCTTCAATCACTAAAGTATCCAAATCAATGACCGTCGCAATAGGATCGCCAATCCCGACAAAATCACCTAACTCAACAAAGTGGTGATCTACGATGCCATCAAATGGCGCTTTAACCTCAGTATTTCTTAAAGCCGTTTGCACGTTACTCAAATTCGCACGTGCATCTACCAACGCTGCTTGCGCTGTCGCAAATGCAACCTCACCTTGCAGTCCACGACTTTTTAGCGATTTAGCTGCATTAAACTCTTTCTCTTTAACCAACAGCATCGCCTGGGCCCGTTTAAGTTGAATGCCAAGGTCGCGCTTATCGATGTTTGCGATCACTTGTCCCTGTTTGACCGCTTGGCCTTTCTTTATGTTAAGACTGACTATTTTACCGGCAACTTCGGCGCCAAGACGCGCTTGACGATTGGGCGCTGTTCGTCCATACAATTCAATGGTTTTACTGGTAGGTTCGGCAAGAAAAGTATCAAACATCACCTTTGCAAGTGGTGTTGTGTTCGTGGATGTTGAAGAGTTAGGATGATCATCTTGTGCTTTGAGTTGGCCGATGGTTAGCCATGCAACAAGAAGTAAGACGAGGATAAGAGATACTAGCCAAGGGCGCTCGACAATTCGGCGTCCAAAAGAAAGTCCAGACATATAAAGTCCTTTTTATTATTTCTCTGCATATCTGCGAGTGTGCGCTTTACGTGACATCCTTCTACATAAAGCACAGGCAGCCATTAGCTGCCTGTTAGGTGTTAATTACACACTGAACGATGCACCACAACCACATGTTGTCGTTGCATTTGGATTATTTACGAAGAAGCGCGCTCCTTCCAACCCTTCTGTGTAGTCAACAATACCGCCAACGAGATATTGCAGACTCATAGGGTCTACAACCAGTGTTACACCACTGTTTACGATTGTCGTATCGCCTTCGTTTACATTTTCATCAAAAGTAAAGCCGTATTGGAAGCCGCTGCAGCCGCCGCCAGTAATGTATACGCGCAGTTTCAATGCTGGGTTTTCTTCTTCAGCAATCAATGCTTTAACGCGAGATGCTGCTGCGTCAGAAAAAGATAATGGTACGTTTACTTCGCTCACGAAGACCTCTCTCACTCGTGTAATGCGTCAAGCCTGAAGCAAGACGTCAAATTTGTGCTAATTGAGACGATTATCCAATACCTGACAAACTCGTTCAAGTATTCGCCGCCGATTCTTTATAACAGATGCGGATATATAAGATTACACTGCGAAACAACACATAAATTAAGCAAAACGTTTCTAACTTGATTATAGCTAGGTACAATGCGCTCCACTTGGTCCGAGCAATCAAAAGAGGATAACCCCATGACCAAATCATCAGAGCTGTATCAAAAAGCTCAGCAAACCATCCCTGGCGGTGTCAATTCACCAGTTCGTGCATTCAACGGCGTTGGCGGCTCTCCGCTATTTATCGAACGAGCAGACGGTCCACTGATTTTTGATGCCGATGGTAAAGCGTATATTGATTACGTTGGCTCTTGGGGTCCAATGATTCTTGGCCACAACCACGCAGTTATCCGCGAAGCAGTAATTGATGCAGCGCAACGCGGTCTTAGCTTCGGTGCGCCAACAGAACTTGAAATCGCGATGGCAGAATTAGTTTCTGAGCTTGTTCCATCAATGGAGCAAATCCGCATGGTAAGTTCTGGTACTGAAGCTACGATGAGCGCGATTCGCCTTGCACGTGGCTTCACCGGTCGCGACAAGATCATGAAATTTGAAGGTTGTTACCACGGCCATGCTGACAGCTTGCTAGTAAAAGCAGGTTCTGGTGCACTAACTCTAGGCCAACCAAGCTCTCCTGGCGTTCCTGCAGATTTTGCTAAGCACACGCTAACAGCAACATTCAACGACCTAGATTCTGTACGCGAGCTATTTGCTGCTAACAAAGGCGAAATTGCTTGTATCATCGTTGAGCCAGTAGCAGGCAACATGAACTGTATTCCACCAGTGGAAGGCTTCCACGAAGGGCTACGTGACATCTGTGATCAAGAAGGCGCGCTACTAATTTTTGATGAAGTAATGACAGGCTTCCGTGTTGCTCTAGGCGGCGCGCAAGCACACTACAACATCAAACCCGACCTAACGACACTGGGTAAAGTGATTGGTGGCGGTATGCCAGTAGGTGCTTTCGGTGGCCGTAAAGAAGTGATGCAATACGTTGCACCTACAGGCCCAGTTTACCAAGCTGGTACCCTTTCCGGTAACCCTGTCGCAATGGCAGCAGGCTACGCATGTTTGAACCTTCTAAAAGAAGAGGGCAACGAAAAGCGCCTAGCTTCTAAAACGAAACAACTTGCTGAAGGTTTTAAGTCTCTAGCAGAAAAACACGGTATTCCGCTAGTTGTTAACCAAGTGGGCGGTATGTTCGGCTTCTTCTTCACTGACCAAGAAAAAGTAACTTGCTACGAAGACGTAACGAAGTGCGATGTAGAACGCTTCAAGCGTTTCTTCCACTTAATGCTAAAACACGGTGTCTACCTTGCGCCATCTGCGTTTGAAGCGAGCTTTACTTCACTCGCTCATGGTTCAAAAGAGATTGATGCCACACTAGAAGCTGCTGACCGCTGTTTTGCTGTTCTTGCAGAAGAAGCGAAGTAATCGCTAAAAACGGCGATAACGCATTTAGAAAAGGACCGTAACGGTCCTTTTTTATTGCCAATTCAAAATAACCAATATCGCTAATACGCCAACGACAATGCCAAACCACGGTATTCGCTTAGCTTTTTTCTCGGTTTGACACTTTTTATCACCGTTGCAACAACCCATAGCTCATCTCTTGATTGATAACCGACTGATTTGTAGTCATTATAGCAAGGTACATCGCCCTGCTCTAATTCGGCATTGTCATAAGCTTGAAAGAGTTAAGAGTGCAAAGTAATAAAGGTTACACGCCATCATTGAAGGCATAAACCGTAAACGTCACCTGTAAGTTGGACTAATACCATGCCAAATAATGTAAAAATAACGTCGAGTCACCGAGTACTAATGGTTGCTTTACTCGCCGCTGCTTTTGCTTGCTACTTATTGGTTGAGCCATATATCAATTCCATTGTGATGGCTTTTATCATTTCTTTGCTCATGTTTCCGATACACGAATGGTTTGAGCAGAAAATTCCCAAGCACCCCAATATGGCGGCACTGCTGTCATGTGTCGTCTTGACGTTTATTATTGTTATCCCGCTTTTATTTGTGTTTGCCGCCATTGTTCAGCAAGGCTCTGTTTTCTCACAAAATACATATAATTGGGTTACCAATGGTGGTATCCAAGATATATTCCAACATCCTTTCGTTATCAAAGGCTTAGCGATTGTTAATGAGTACTTACCTTTTGATAAAATCGAGCCCAAAGCCATCGCTGAGAAAATTGGGCAATTTGCCACATCGTTTGGCTCTAACTTAGTCGCTATCAGCGCAAAGATTTTAGGAGACGCAACCAACTTCCTAATGAACTTCTTCCTAATGCTGTTTGTGCTGTTTTTTCTGCTTCGTGACCACGACAAAATTATCTCTGCGATTCGTCATATCCTGCCACTCTCACGTAGCCAAGAAGACCGCATATTGACAGAGATAGAGCAAGTTTCTAAATCAGCCGTAATGGGCTCATTCATGACAGCGATTGCTCAAGGTTTGGCTGGCGGTATCGGTATGTGGCTCGCCGGTTTCCCTGGGTTATTTTGGGGAACAATGATGGGCTTTGCATCATTCATTCCAGTGGTAGGAACCGCGCTAATCTGGATTCCTGCAGCAGCGTACTTGTTCTTAACAGGCGATATGACTTGGGCTATCTTCTTGACGGTGTGGAGTGTAGTTATCGTTGGCTCTATAGATAACCTATTACGTCCGTTGTTAATGCAAGGCAGCGCCGGCATGAATACCCTTATGATTTTCTTCTCATTACTGGGTGGTCTGCATCTGTTTGGTTTGATTGGTCTTATCTACGGCCCACTTATTTTTGCCGTGACCATGGTACTGTTTAATATCTACGAGGAAGAATTCAAAGACTTCCTTAACCAACAAGACAACAGCTAGTCACCGCTTAATCACTTCAAGCTTGGGGCGGATTGTGCGAAAATCTGCCCCAAATTATTTCTGATGAACCAAATTTATGTCTGCTTATATCGCTCCTAGCCAAATAGCTCAGCGCCAACTTGAATACTTCAACGGAAAACACGTTTTAGTCGCTGGTGAAGTTGAAGACCTATTTCCTCTTGAGTTAGTGGCTCATTGTGAGTCTGTTGAAGTGTTTACTTCCAACTATAGCTACTACCGCCAAATTCAAACCTCTGACAAAGTGAAAAGTCATTTTGGCTCTGTGTTTGATGTTGAAACAAAAGCAGACATGGTCCTTTTATACTGGCCAAAAGCAAAAGCCGAAGCAGAATACTTGCTGGCGATGTTGATGGCGAAACTGGGCATTAACACCGAAATCGTCATCGTTGGTGAAAACCGCTCCGGCATCAAGAGCATCGAGAAGATGTTCCAAGAATACGGCCCTGTGAACAAGTACGACTCTGCTCGTCGCTGCTCATTTTACTGGGGTAATTGCCTCAATGAACCAAAACCTTTCAACCAAGCAGATTGGTTTAAGTCTTACACTGTTACACTCGGTGAGCAGTCGCTAGCGGTTAAGAGCCTACCTGGCGTATTCAGCCATGGCGAGTTCGACTTAGGTAGCCGATTGCTGCTTGAAGCCTTACCTAAGCTGTCGGGCAAAGTGCTCGACTTTGGTTGTGGTGCAGGTGTACTCGGTGCGTTTATGGCGAAAGCGAATCCAGAGATCGCGATTGAGATGTGTGACATTAATGCTTATGCGATCACTTCTAGCCAAGCCACATTAGAAGCGAATGGTTTATCCGGACGCGTATTTGCATCAGATATATACTCGGATACCGCAAAAGACTACCGCTTTATCGTCAGCAACCCGCCATTCCACAGTGGTCTAGACACAAATTACAACGCAGCGGAAACCTTGTTGGGTCAGGCACCACAATATTTAACCAAAGACGGCGAAATGGTGATTGTCGCGAATAGTTTCTTAAAATACCCACCAATTATCGAGCGGGCGTTTAATAATTGCGAGACGCTAAATAAGACCAATAAATTTTCTATCTACTACGCGAAAAAATCATAACTTCCCCCCGCGCGGGCACAAACCTGCGCGATTTTTTCTCATAAATTCAACACTCATAAGAAAAACTGCGTCACCCTGCACGCTTTACAACTAACTTTCTTGTCAAAGAAAAAAAACTCGTTAATTTTGTTAATTCTATCTAGTTGAACATCTTATCCGTTTTTAACGAGAACCTCGGCAGCGAAGTATGTTTTAGAACTGCCCATTATGAGTTGTAATCTTATCCATGTTTAAATTCTACAAAAAACAGAAATTTAAGCGCCTTCAGAGTACACTGATGACCGCATTTCTGGTGCTCAGTATCACACCTCTTACCATTACTGCGATCTTTTTCTTGCAGTCCCACAGTAAAGATCTGCAAGAACAAAGCACCTCGCACTTACTGTCTGTTCGAGATACAAAACAGCAGCAAATCATCGACTACTTTGAGGCACGAGAAACCGAAGTCATGGGCTTTGTGCGCTCAGAGTTGGCTTACGCCAGTGGTGGCCGATTCTACGGTCTCGTCAATGCTTTTAGTCGTTTAGGCAATGATATTGAAGAGTCTCGTAAAAACGCCCAACAGCGCTACATCGAGGGCAGCGGAGACCAAATCAAAACCTCAACGTTACCCGAGTCATCCAACTATGTAGGAAGTGAACGTTACCGGCTTTTACATAAACGCTATCATTGGGCCTACTTAGAGCTCCTCAAGCGCTCTGATTTTAATGACATTTTGCTGGTCGACATCAATGGTAACGTCACCTACTCGATCAACAAAGACGATAACTACGGAACGAACTTGTTATCAGGCCCCTACAAAGACTCGGCACTTGGCAAAACTTTCAAGCGTCTCGCCGATGATGTGACTGAACGTCGAAAAGTAAACGAAGACTACACTCCTGTGATTGTGTCTGACTTCGAGCTGGAAGGGGGGAAATCAGTCGCTTGGCTAGGTGCACCAATTGTTCAGCAAGGTTATCTACACAGCTATGCCATGTTCCGCTTGCCAAATAATGGCATCACTAAGTTAGCCGCAGACGCCAACCGAGAGTCATCAATTAACACCTTGCTGGTTGGAAATGATCACCAACCTCGCACAATTAACACGAAACAAGACGATATTAAGAACAGTTTAGAAGTGATCGATAAAGCACTCTCTGGTGCATTTGGTGTCGGCACTTACACAAACGGTTTAGGTGAAGAGATCATCGCGGCTTATGCACCGATTGAAACTCGTGGTGTGATTTGGGCGCTCGTCGTACAGTTACCAGAAAACGAAGCTTTCGCTCGTATCCATCAACTCGAAAAACTATTCGTTATCGCTATGTTGATCGCCATTATCCTTGTGGTGATCGCTTCTCACTATTTATCAAACTTTATCACTTCTCCGTTGCTGAAATTGACTTGGGTTGCCGAAAAGGTCTCTGCAGGTGATCTTGATGACACGTCTTTTAATACTGTTCGTAAAGATGAAATTGGTCGGCTTGCGTTAAGCTTTGAACGAATGCAACGCTCTATTCGAGAGAAGATTCAAACCATTAAGAAGCAAAATGAAGAACTAGAAAGCAACATACAGATCATTCAAAAACAGAATGAAGAACTGCAATTGGCCGATAAATTAAAAGATGAATTCTTAGCCACGACTTCTCATGAACTTCGTACACCGTTACACGGCATGGTCGGGATTGCTGAAACCTTAGCGTCCGGCGCCAATGGCGCGATCCCCGCTAGCCAGAAATATCAGCTTGATATCATCATTAAAAGTGGTCAGCGTCTCGCTAATCTAGTCGATGACTTGTTGGATTATCATAAAATGCGTTATGGAAGCATGGATATCCAGAAATCAGCAGTGAGTTTGGGCAGTGCAACACGATTGGTTTTAGAGCTTTCTAGCCATTTACTTGGAAGTAAAACCATCCGCATCATCAACCAAGTCCCAGCGGATTTAAAAGCAGTGTCAGCTGACCCGCAACGCCTTGAACAAGTGCTATATAACCTGATTGGCAATGCGATTAAATACACCTCAGAAGGTAAAATTGTTATCTCCGCTAATGTGGTAGATGATCATGTACGCGTACAAGTCGTGGATACTGGACAAGGAATTCCCGCAGAACAACTTGAGCATATTTTTGAACCACTTATCCAAGCAGGGCAAGACGCGAGCCGTTATCGTCAAGGTGCAGGGCTTGGGCTCTCCATTAGCCGGCAATTGATCGAATTAATGGGAGGCTCGTTATACGTCAGTAGCCAACCAATGGTCGGAACTACCTTCAGTTTCACTTTACCGCTCGCCAGTGAAGAAGAAATCCAAGCAACCCAGACTCTAGCTGCGCACGGGCACTTCCAAATTCCTGAAGTTAATGTAGAGAACAGCGAAGACTTATCACTTCCAGAGAACCCAGACGGCCCGTTACTGTATGTTGCTGACGATGAACCAGTAAACTTACGCGTGCTTGAAAGCTTTTTACGTTTAGAGGGCTATCGTGTGCGTACCGTCTCCGATGGGCCAGAAACGTTAGCGCTCGTCGAGCAAGAGAAGCCGGAACTTCTGTTATTGGATATCATGATGCCAGGCATGAGCGGCTACCAAGTTTGTAGTGAACTACGTGAAACCTATGATCATGCCGAGTTGCCAATCATTATGCTCACCGCACTCAGTCAAACAGAAGATCGTGTAAGAGGTTTTGAAGCAGGAGCCAACGACTATTTATCGAAACCATTTAATAAACAAGAGTTGGCGGCACGTATCCAAGCGCATTTAACGGCAAGTAAAGCAGAAATGCGCCATATGGAAAACAAAGTGCTAGAGTCTGAACTTAGACAGCGAGCAGTCGTTGAAGCAAGCTTACTTGAGACTCAAGGTCGTCTGTTGGAACAGCTAGAATCGGCTCCTGAAGCTATCATCTGTCTACGTGAAGACAAGCGTATTCGCTTTGCTAACGAAGCTGCTTGTAAGCTATTCAAGCGCAGCTTAGAACAGCTAAAGCGCTCATCTGCTGATGAGCTGATTGCCCCTAAATATCTAACCGTCAAACAACCTCATTACTGTGGCAAGATTGATATCTATATTGAAGATATTCGTCAGAACATCGAAGCAGACATTCTTAAGCTCCCTGAAGGTTCAGGGTTAGATATCATGTACATCTTTAATGTCGGCGGTGGAGCCAGTGCCGCTCGCATACATAATCTAGAAACCGCCGTAGAAGTGCTTTCAAGTTATGCATTTGATGGTGACAAAGACCAATTACAAAAGCTAAAAGAGCTTGGCGGAGAATTTACGCGCCTTGCAGACAAAGCGCTCGGTAATAAAAAAGACAAGCAAGAACTTATGCGAGAAGTTCTAGTAGACGCAATGACACATGCTTTAGAGTATTGGGAATCTGTAACGGGTGAAAGTAAGTTCGCATTTGCAGAGCAAAGTGGCTTGTGGCGCGTTTATCTAGACCGTAGTACTTTGCAAACACGCACTTTAGATAAATACATGCGTATAGAAACATTACCCAAAACACCACGTTGGAGAACGGTGCTAAGCTCGATAGAGTTCATTCTCGAACACTGCAAAGAACAGAGCCCCGAGAGAGCATACATAGAAGCACAACGAGATAAACTACAGCGACTATTGACCAGCTAATATTTATCAAAAAACTAGCCCAGCGTGCATGCTGGGCTTTTTTGTTATTCGAGTATTCCCTTCCTAGAGATAAAAGAGACCGCCTCTTCCTACCCCGTTAACATATTTCCAATAACGAACATTTGGTTAGACAACGCTATCTATTGTTGGTCTTCAAAACGTACGACCTTATCCATTTAACTTGTCTTAACTAGGTAAGTTCGAGCAACCGAAAAACTTCATTCATACAATAAAAAAAGGACAACAAACGGAAGAAAACTGTCGATAAAAAAGGCCATTTTTCAGATAACAAGCGGATTTTGACGAACTATTGATAGAGATTGCGAACTTAATCACAACAGAACGGCAGATTAATTTTTAGCTGATTAATTAACACCATTTCTGCATGTGAGCGAGATCTCCGAACCTAGAAACCAAGCAAGAAACGTATATTTAAAAAGGACCAACAGGTTAGTAATCACCAACATTCATTATTAACAAGGATATAAACTGCGACGCATATCAACGTTTATTTTTTGGCCCAATGCTGGTTAAAATTAGCCAAAATAACGTTTATAACGGAGAGCTCAGAGATTTTAACGTTTTTAACGGGAATCAAGTTTGATTATTTTATGGATAAGGTGTTTTCTTACTCCTGCCTAAGGCCTACAGGCCACTCTTGGCGAAACTCAATGTTGTAATGAGTAAGGCATGTACAAGAGGTAGGTCTTAGAGAGTGTTTATCAATTGATGACATTCAATTCCATTTAGTGAAATGAAAGCAAATAGTAAGGAACAGCTATGCTTGCCAATATTAAAAAAACAGCACTAGCAACAGCAATTATTGCAACGGCTACTACAGGTTTTGCATCGGTAGCTACTGCGGCTGAACGCAGTGAACTGACTATCCACCCTAAAGAGTTTACAACTTTCGTTCGTAACTTTAACCCTTTCTTGGGTGCAACTAACCTGCACACAACAACCGACTTTATTTACGAGCCGCTCGTTGTTTTTAACGAAATGCACGGTAATACGCCTGTATTTCGTCTAGCAGAAAACTTTACCATGGCTGATGACCTGATGAGCGTAACCTTCGATATCCGTAAGGGCGTAAAATGGTCTGATGGCAAAGCGTTTACCGCTGATGATGTTGTTTACTCTTTCAACCTAGTTAAAGAGAAGCCAGAGCTAGACCAATCTGGTATCAACTCTTGGGTGACTGGCGTAGAAAAAGTTAACGACTACCAAGTTAAATTCCGTCTAAGCGAAGCAAACTCAAACGTTCCTTACGAAATTGCGAAAGTACCCGTCGTACCTAAGCACGTATGGAGCAAAGTAAAAGATCCAGCAACATTCACAAACGAAAATCCAGTAGGCAGTGGTCCATTTACCGAAATCGACACTTTCACACCGCAGCTATATATCCAGTGTGAGAACCCGAATTATTGGGATGCAGACAACCTAGATGTAGACTGTCTGCGTGTGCCGCAAATCGCGAACAACGACCAATTCTTGGGCAAAATCGTTAACGGCGAAATGGACTGGACGTCTTCATTCGTACCAGACATCGACCGTACGTACGCTGCAGCAAGTCCGAATCACCACTACTGGTACCCACCAGCGGGTACTCAAGCATTTGTAGTGAACTTCAAAAACCCAGACGCTGCGAAAAACGAAGCGCTAACTAACGTTGACTTCCGTCGTGCGTTCTCTATGGCGCTAGACCGTCAAACTATTATTGATATCGCTTTCTACGGCGGCGGTACAGTGAACGACTTCGCATCTGGCCTTGGCTACGCATTCGAAGCTTGGTCTGATGAAGAGACGCACAACAAGTACAAAGGCTACAACACATACAACGCGGAAGGTGCGAAAAAGCTTCTAGCTAAAGCTGGCTTCAAAGATGTAAACAAAGATGGCTTTGTGGATACACCATCTGGCAAGTCTTTCGAGCTTCTAATTCAATCACCAAACGGTTGGACTGACTTCAACAACACAGTACAACTAGCCGTTGAGCAACTAGCAGAAGTGGGCATTAAAGCTCGTGCTCGTACACCGGACTTCTCGGTATACAACCAAGCAATGCTAGAAGGTACTTACGACGTTGCTTACACCAACTACTTCCACGGTGCAGATCCACACTTGTACTGGGATAGTGGCTACAACTCGAAGCTACAAGCTGGTGACGGCATGCCTCGCTTTGCAATGCACTTCTACAAGAACGATAAGCTAGACGGTCTTCTTAACAGCTTCTACAAGACAGCAGATAAGCAAGAACAGCTAGAGATCGCTCATGGCATTCAGAAGATCATTGCTCAGGACCAAGTAACTATTCCTGTGCTATCTGGCGCGTACATGTACCAATACAACACAACTCGCTTCACTGGTTGGTGGAACGAAGAAAACCCTAAGGGCCGTCCAAACATTTGGGCAGGTATCCCAGAGCGTCTACTTCACGTACTGGACCTAAAACCAGTTAAATAAGTAGAAGTTCATTTCAAGCGGCATACATCCCGTGTGCCGCCTATAAAAATCCCTTGTTAACGAAACCAATATGTGGCGCTCGTCGTCAGGGGATTTTTCGCTCTAAGTTTCGCTAGGAGCGACCTGAAACCAGAAACAGGGAAAAAATCTGGGTGAGTAAGGTGTGAGTTATGGGTTATTTTTTAAGACGTTTGTCGTTCTATCTTGTCGCGCTCTTAGTTGCAGCGACGTTAAACTTTATTATTCCGCGAGCAATGCCTGGTGACCCAGTTACCATGATGTTTGCTAATGCTTCAGTACAGGTGACTCCAGAACGAATCGCAGCAATGAAAGAACTGCTCGGTTTCGTTGATGGGCCAATTTACATTCAGTACTTCTCGTACATTAAAAACATTCTAAGTTGGGAATTGGGCACCTCAATCCAGTTCTACCCACTTTCAGTTAATTCTTTACTAGGTAGTGCATTTGGCTGGTCACTATTTCTAGCTGGTACTGCGGTTGTACTTTCTTTCTCCATCGCTTCTGTCCTTGGTATTTTTGCCGCCTGGAAGCGCGGGAGTAAGTACGATGCATTCGTAACGCCTGGCACATTGATCATTCAAGCTATTCCACAAATGGTTATCGCAATGTTAGCGCTGTTTACCTTTGCGATTGGCCTGAAATGGTTCCCATCTGGCTATGCTTACACGCCAGGTACTATTCCTGATTGGACAAGCTGGGAGTTCATCAAGAACGTGGGTTACCACGCTGTACTACCTCTATTCTGTGCAACCATCGTTCAAATTGGTGGCTTCCTAGTTAACATGCGTAACAACATGATCAACCTTCTCGCCGAAGACTACATCACGATGGCTAAAGGTAAAGGGCTGAGTGAAAACCGCGTCGTCTTTAATTACGCCGCACGTAACGCACTACTTCCAAGTGTTACCGCACTGTCTATGTCTTTGGGTATGGCCATTGGTGGTCAATTGATCATCGAGATGATTTTCAACTACCCAGGTTTAGGCACCGTGCTACTTAACGCAATTCACGCTCGTGACTACCAAGTACTTCAAGGTCAGTTAATTATCATGACGATGTTCATGCTGTGCTTCAACTTAATGGCTGACATGCTGTACATGATTCTAGACCCTCGCCTACGTACGGGAGGCAAATAATCATGAAAGAACTATTCAAACTTATTTTAGGTAACGCATTCGCTCGAATCGGTCTTGGTATTGTTACCGTATTCGTATTCGTTGCGATCGCCGCTCCTTTACTTACAAAGCATGCGCCAGACAAGCGAACCGGTAACCCACACGAATACCCAAGCTTTGTTGTAAAACAGGCACAAAACAATCCTGATGGTTGGGTCGCTAAAAACCTAGCAGACGATCGTCGTACGCTGATTATGTCTAAAAAGGCCGACCACGTATTAGGTACTAGCCGAATGGGTCGCGATATCTGGTCGCAAGTGGCTTACGGTGCACGAGTATCACTGGGTGTAGGCTTTGGCGCTGGCATCATCGTGTGCTTCTTAGCAACAGTCATTGGTATATCGGCAGGTTACTTCGGCGGCAAAGTGGATGACGTATTGAGTGCCGCGATGAACATCATGTTAGTAATTCCGCAGTATCCATTGCTATTCGTGTTGGCGGCCTTTATCGGTGAAGCAGGCCCACTCACCATTGCCTTGATTATCGCTGGTACTTCTTGGGCATGGGGTGCACGTGTTGTCCGCTCTCAAACTATGGCACTACGCGAGAAAGAGTTCGTTAAAGCTGCCGAAGTATTGGGAGAGTCTTCATTCCGCATCATCTTCGTTGAGATTTTACCAAACCTTATCCCAATTGTCGGTGCGAGCTTCATTGGCTCAGTAATGCTGGCGATCAACACTGAAGCGGTCATTTCGTTCCTAGGTTTGGGTGATGCCAACACGATCAGTTGGGGCATCATGCTTTACAACGTGCAAACCTCATCAGCCATGCTGATTGGCGCATGGTGGGAAGTACTAGCACCTTGTATTGCCCTAACACTACTGGTTACTGGTCTTGCTCTGTTGAACTTTGCCGTTGACGAAATTGCGAACCCTCAACTTCGTTCTCACAAAGGCATGAAACGCTGGAAAAAACTAGCTGCAAAAGACAAGAAAGAACGTGAGCCTGAACTGGCACCACAAAATGCACTATGGAGCGGAGATAAATAATCATGACTGCACCACTAATTTCCATCCGTAACCTATGCGTAGACTACATCACAGACGCGGGCGATGTCCGCGCCTGTAACAACGTGAGCTTCGACATTGCACCAGGTGAAGTATTCGGTCTGGCTGGTGAATCTGGCTGTGGTAAATCCACTGTTGCCTTCTCACTAATGCGCCTTCATAAGCCGCCAGCGTTTATCACAGGTGGTGAGGTTATCTTCAACGGTGAAGATATCCTTCAGTACAGCGATGATCGCATGCAAGCGTTCCGCTGGAGTGAAATGTCGATGGTATTCCAGAGTGCGATGAACGCTTTGAACCCTGTTCTAACCATGGAAGAGCAGTTCTGTGACGTCATCATGCGTCATACCAATATGACTCGCGCTCAAGCAAAAACACGCGCTGAAGGTCTGCTGGAAATCGTTGATATCCACCCTAGCCGATTGAGTGATTACCCGCACCAGTTCTCTGGTGGTATGCGTCAACGTCTAGTAATCGCAATCGCTTTGGCTCTGAACCCAAAAATGATCATCATGGACGAACCGACTACCGCATTGGATGTAGTGGTTCAACGTGAAATTCTACAAAAAATTTACGCGCTTAAAGAAGAGTTTGGTTTCTCAATTCTATTCATCACACATGACTTGTCATTGATGGTCGAGTTCTCGGATCGTATCGGCATCATGTACTCAGGTGAGTTGATTGAAGTCGCGCCTTCTAAGCAAATTCTGGAAAGTCCTTACCACCCTTACACCAAAGGTTTGGGTAGCTCTTTCCCTCCACTAACTGGACCAAAGACCAAATTGACTGGTATTCCAGGTAACCCGTTGAACTTGCTAGAAGTTCCACAAGGCTGCCGCTTCCAAGCTCGTTGCGACCGCGTACATGAAGCATGTACACGTGTACCAACCCAATTACGTCAAATTGAACCAGGTCGCCTCTCAAATTGCCATTTGTACGGCGACACCATTGCTCAAGCTAAGGTTTAACAACAAAAAAACGCTAGCTAAGAACAAAAATTACACTGGAGAGAATTATGAGCAAACAATTCGGCGAACTGCTGATTGAGGGTAAAAATGTCGTTAAGGACTTCCCTTTAAACAGTAACTCAATCAAACAATCTAAGATGCGCGCAATCAACGACGTCTCTTTCAAAATGTACAAGAGCCGCGGCTTGTCAGTGGTAGGTGAATCTGGTTCAGGTAAGTCTACTACTGCAAAAATGATTGCAAAAATGTACGCACCAACCGATGGCATCATTGAGTACAAAGGTCGTGATATCCAAGACATCACCTCTCGTCACGATTTAATGACCTACCGTGAAGGTGTACAAATGGTGTGGCAAGACCCGTTTGGCTCGCTAAACCCAACGCACAATATCTTCCACCATATTGCGCGCCCGCTGCTGATTCATAAGAAAGTAGCACCGGGCAACAAGAAAGAACTGGAAGAGCGTGTGTACGACCTACTTGAACAAGTTGGTCTTATTCCACCAAAAGAAACGGCGCAAAAGTTCCCGCACCAGCTATCTGGCGGTCAGCGTCAACGTGTAAACCTAGCTCGTAACATCGCAGTTGGTGCTGAAGTGGTATTGGCGGATGAGCCAACATCGATGCTCGATGTATCAATCCGTGCCGGTGTTCTGAACTTGATGGAAGAGATGAAGTTCGAGAAACAAATGTCTCTGCTTTACATCACTCACGACATCGCAACAGCGCGTTACATTGCTGAAGATCTCGCGGTCATGTACGTAGGTCACATGGTTGAATGGGGCGATACTGAAGAAATCATTCACGATCCTCAACACCCATATACGCAACTGTTGGTATCTGCGGTTCCAGATCCATCGAAGTCTATTCACGAGAAACTGAAAGGCAACAAAGGGGAAATCCCACTTTGGACACCAGAATCTGTCGGCTGTCCATTTGCTGGACGTTGTGTACACGCTACCGACAAATGTCGCGAACGACTACCGGGCGTCACTCAACTGTCCGACAACCACTTTGTCCGCTGTTACTTATTTGAAGATTAATCATAACGAGGGTCAGGTTCAGCCTGACCCATTCCTGTTTTTATCGTTTCCCGGAGACATTGAATGCTGCTACTGACTAACCACATTGGTTATGAACGTCTGGGCCCAAAGAAAGCCATTATCCAGACCGAACAACCACACTTGTCTTCTTACACTGCTCAATTGATTTGTGCCACTAGCGAGCAAACCGTGGCAACTTTTGCGGTTGAAGAACAAGGTAAAGTGGCGAACTGGCATCAGGGCTATTTCTACCTCATCGACTTTTCCTCTTTCACAACGTCAGGTGACTATTTCTTGCAAGTAGAAGATACGCGCTCTTCCTCTTTCATCGTTGGCGAACACATTCTGTTGGATCAAACTTTGTCAGATGTGATCCACTACTTCAAATCGCAACGTTGCGGCGGGATCTTCGATAAACAAGATCGACAACTTCCAGTACTAAACTCCAATAAAAAGGTTGATGTACACGGCGGCTGGTACGACGCATCAGGAGACGTTAGCAAGTATTTAAGTCACCTTTCATACGCGAATTATTTGAATCCTCAACAAACCCCAATGGTGGTTTGGAACATCCTAAAAGGGGTTTCATTGCTTGAAGGAAGCGAAGACATTGCAGCTTTCACACGTACACGTCTGATTGAAGAAGCCCTGTTCGGTGCAGACTTTCTTGTGCGTATGCAAAACGAAAAAGGCTTTTTCTACATGACGGTCTTTGACAAGTGGAGCAAAGATACTGCGCAACGCGAGATTTGCGCGTACGAAACTCAACTTGGTCACAAATTTGACGACTATCAAGCAGGCTTTCGACAAGGTGGCGGTGTCGCCATTGCAGCGCTAGCGGCAGCGTCGCGTTTAAGTGTTCACGGTGAATACGATCAACAAAAATACCGCAACGCTGCCGAAAATGGTTACTGGCACTTAAAAGAGCACAATACGCAGTACCTCAATGATGGGGAAGAAAACATTATCGACGAATACTGTGCGCTACTGGCTTGTGTAGAACTGTTTAAAGCAACCAAAGAAACTCGCTACTTGGAAGAGAGCCGTTTGTGGGCGCAACGTTTAGTTGCACGCCAAATGAGCGACGAGCAGATTCAACACTTTTGGTCAGCAAACCAAGACGGCAGCCGTCCATATTTTCACGCAGCCGAAGCTGGTCTACCAGTTATTGCCCTATGCGAATATCTATCAATTGAAGACGACTCAGCACGAGCGGAATCGGTAAAACGTATCGTCAACCTAGCGTGTGAGTTTGAGATCACAATATCGAATAAAGTGATCAACCCATTCGGTTACCCTCGCCAATATGTTAAAGGCGTAAATGAGTCAAAACGCGAGGCATTTTTTGTCGCACACAACAATGAATCCGGCTATTGGTGGCAAGGCGAGAATGCTCGACTGGGCTCACTCGCGACCATGGCGTACCTTGCTCAACCGCATATAGCGTCGCAAGAAGTACAGCAACAACTTTCTGTGTTTGCTCAAGATGCATTGAACTGGGTTGTAGGCTTAAACCCATACGACATGTGCATGCTAGATGGCCATGGTCGTAACAACCCTGATTACCTCCCTCAATATGGTTTCTTCAACGCAAAAGGTGGCGTGTGTAACGGAATCACTGGCGGCTTTGAAGACGAGGAAGACATTGCATTTAACCCACCAGCACAAAAAGAAGACGTGTTACAAAACTGGCGCTGGGGCGAACAATGGATCCCGCATGGCGCTTGGTACTTACTCGCGATAATGAGTCAAGCTCAGCATGTTTCTCAGTTGGCGACCTCTAAAAATATGAAGGAAGAATAATCATGGGAATGTATTTTGTCGGTATCGATGGTGGCGGCACGTCATGTCGAGCCAGGATTAAAGATTCACAAGGTAATTTTCTTGGCGAGGCCAAAAGCGGCAGTGCCAACATCATGCTAGGTGCTGAAATAGCAATGGCTTCGATTCTTGAATCCATCACTTCGGCTACCGAGCAAGGCGGTCTAACACAACAAGATTTCGCGTCGATGCACGTCGGCTTAGCCCTTGCTGGCGCAGAGCACAAAGCATCTTGGCAAGCCTTCATGTCTCTTCCTCATCCATTTGCCAGTATAACTCTGAATACCGATGCTTACGGTGCGTGCGTTGGTGCGCACAATGGCGAAGATGGCGCAATCATGATTGCGGGAACCGGTTCTTGTGGCATCTACCTTAAAGGATTGGAGCAACACGTTGTCGGTGGTCGTGAGTTCCCTATTTCGGATCAAGGTGGCGGCGCAGTGATGGGGCTACGCCTAGTTCAGCAAGTTTTGTTAGCTGAAGATGGCATCAGAGAAAAAACGCCCCTAGCACAACACTTTATGACGCATTTCGAAAATGAGGTCGACAACGTGGTGGCGTGGTCAAAACAGGCGCTTCCTCGTGATTATGGGCAGTTTTCTCCGGCTATTTTCCAACATGCGGAACAAGGCGATGCACTGGCCATTGAAATACTGAAGCAAACCGCAGCGGATATAGAAATGTTTCTCGTGGCATTAAACAAGCGCGGCGCAACACGTATTTGTTTAATGGGTAGCATTGCTGAACGCATTTTACGTTGGCTCTCACCACCAGTTCAGCAATGGATTGTTGAGCCACAGTTTGACGCGATTGAAGGCGCAATTATGTTTGCTGGCAAACCAGAACATAACCTTTACTCGCTCAGTGCGGCGTAGGAGTAGATATGGAATATCGTGTTGATCTCGTGGTCCTTTCTGAGCAGAAACAAAACTGCCGCTTTGGCCTCACCTTTCATAACTTGAGCGACCAAGACCTAAACAGCTGGAGCTTAACTTTCGCTTTCGATCGTTACATTCTTCCAGACAGCGTTTCAAATGGTCAACTGACTCAAATTGGTAGTTTTTGCACACTTAAGCCAGAAGGGGTGGTACTGGCTGCCAACCATCACTATTACTGTGAATTCAGTATTGGTTCGAACCCATTCCGTTATTACTCGGATGGCTTTAACGAAGCGATGATCAACTTTGTCGTTGATGGAAACCCACAGCGCGCACAAGTGGATGTCACGCCTATCGTATTAGCTTCACCATACCGTGAACGCAGTGAGATTCCGGCAAGTTTAACCCATGCACAGCCCTTGCTGCCAAAACCAAACCATATTGAGGTCAGCGATCACTATTTTAGCTTTGATCATCATGCTGGCGTCGCGGTTTATTCAAGCCTGGCCAATTCAGCTAAAGAATGGCTACTTGATGAGCTTAAGCGCATTCACCAATTTGAGTTCGCATCAGACAATGGCAGTCAGATCATCTTCAAAGGCAACCCAACCTTGGATGAAGGCGCTTACAAACTGAAAGTAGCCGAAGAGTCAATCAAAATTGAAGCAGGATCTTCGTCTGGTTTTACCCATGCTTGTGCAACGTTATTACAACTAATCAAAGTTGGCGATCAACCTAACTCAATGGAAGTAGTTTGCTGTTCAATCAAGGACAGGCCACGTTTTCGTTACCGCGGTATGATGCTGGATTGTGCTCGTCATTTTCACTCCGTTAAGCAAGTCAAACGCTTGATCAACCAACTGGCTCATTACAAGTTCAATACGTTCCATTGGCATCTTACCGACGATGAGGGGTGGCGAATTGAAATCAAATCACTGCCTCAACTGACCGATATTGGTGCTTGGCGCGGATTGGATGAGATCAATGAACCACAGTACACGCACTTTGATGAACGTTACGGCGGCTTCTACACACAAGAAGACATCAAAGACGTTATCGAATTTGCATCGCAACGCGGCATCACCATCATTCCTGAAATTGATGTACCTGGTCATTGCCGAGCCGCCATCAAGTCGTTACCACACCTATTGGTAGAAGCGGAAGATACCACCGAATACCGCAGTATTCAGCATTACAACGACAACGTCATTAACCCAGCTCTGCCGGGGAGCTATGAATTTATCGACAAAGTGCTAGAAGAAGTCTCTGCGCTTTTTCCTGCGCCTTACGTTCATATTGGTGCCGACGAAGTACCTAACGGCGTATGGTCAAAAAGCCCAGCATGCCAAGCACTAATGGAACAACTGGGTTACAGCGACTACAAAGATTTGCAAGGACACTTCTTGCGTTATGCCGAAGACAAACTTCGTAAATTGGGCAAACGCATGCTGGGCTGGGAAGAAGCTCAACACGGCGACAAAGTCAGTAAAGATACGGTGATCTACTCATGGCTAAGCGAAGAAGCGGCCTTGAACTGTGCTCGCCAAGGCTTTGATGTGGTGCTGCAACCAGCACAAACCACTTACCTAGATATGACCCAAGACTACGCACCTGAAGAACCGGGCGTGGACTGGGCAAACCCACTGCCACTAGAAAAAGCTTACAACTACGAGCCGCTCGCTGAAGTGCCTGCTGACGACCCAATACGTAAGCGCATTTGGGGCATTCAAACAGCATTATGGTGCGAAATTATCAATAACCAACCTCGCATGGACTACATGATCTTCCCTCGTTTAACTGCAATGGCAGAAGCATGTTGGACAGACAAACAACACCGAGATTGGACCGACTATTTATCACGCTTGAAAGGCCATCTACCTCTGCTTGATTTGCAGGGAGTGAATTACCGTAAACCGTGGAAGTAATACAAAACTGATGTCGAAACATCACGCTTGAAGAGTTTTTAAATTTTGGCTGCTGATGCAGCTTCGTAAAAAGGAAAGACACAAATGAAATACGGCTATTTCGATAACGAGAATCGCGAATACGTCATCACTCGCCCTGACGTACCAGCACCATGGACCAACTACCTAGGTACTGAGAAGTTCTGTACGGTTATCTCGCACAACGCGGGTGGCTACTCGTTCTACAACTCTCCAGAATACAACCGTGTTACTAAATTCCGTCCAAATGCGACATTCGATCGCCCAGGACACTACGTTTACTTGCGTGATGATGAGACAGGTGATTACTGGTCAATCTCTTGGCAACCAGTTGCGAAGAGCCTAGACGAAGCAAACTACGAAGTTCGTCACGGCTTGTCTTACTCTAAGTTCAAATGTGAATACAGCGGTATTACCGCAACAAAAACTCTGTTCGTGCCAAAAGGCGAAGACGCTGAAATCTGGGATGTAGTGATTAAAAACACCTCTGACAAACCACGTACGATCAGTGCATTCTCATTTGTTGAGTTCTCATTCAGCCACATTCAATCTGATAACCAAAACCATCAGATGTCTCTGTACTCGGCAGGTACGGCTTACAACGAAGGCGTGATAGAGTACGACCTGTACTACAACACCAACGATTTCGAAGGCTTCTACTACCTAGCTTCAACATTTGCCCCAGATTCATACGACGGCCAACGTGACAGCTTCCTAGGCCTATACCGTGACGAAGCAAACCCGTTAGCGGTAGAACAAGGTAAGTGTTTCAATACAGCGCAAACTTGTTACAACCACTGTGGCTCTTTGCATAAGCAATTTACTATTCAGCCGGGTGAAGAAGTTCGCTTTGCTTACATTCTCGGTATCGGTAAAGGCAACGGAGAGCGTCTGCGTGCTAAGTACCAAGACCTTGCAGAAGTCGACAACGCATTTGCGGGTATCAAAGCACACTGGGATGAGCGTTGTGGCAAGTTCCAAGTGAAATCACCAAACGAAGGTCTAGATACCATGATCAACGCTTGGACGTTATACCAAGCGGAAACGTGTGTGGTGTGGTCTCGCTTTGCTTCATTCATCGAGGTGGGAGGCCGTACTGGTCTTGGTTACCGCGATACAGCGCAAGATGCAATCTCAGTTCCTCACGCTAACCCAGCAATGACGCGCAAACGTATCGTTGACCTACTGCGCGGCCAAGTAAAAGCGGGCTACGGTCTACACCTATTCGATCCAGATTGGTTTGATCCAGAAAAAGCGGATGTTAAACCATCTAAATCTCCAACCGTAGTTCCAACACCTTCTGATGAAGACAAAATTCACGGCATCGAAGACACCTGTTCTGATGATCACCTATGGCTAGTTCCAACCATCTGTAAGTACGTGATGGAAACCGGTGAGCACAGCTTCTTCGACGAAGTGATCCCTTACGCCGACGGTGGCGATGCAACGGTTTATGACCACATGAAAGCCGCGCTAGACTTCTCGGCTGAATACGTAGGTCAAACCGGTATCTGTAAAGGTCTGCGTGCAGACTGGAACGACTGTCTGAACCTAGGTGGCGGCGAATCTTCAATGGTGTCGTTCCTACATTTCTGGGCACTGCAGGAGTTCATCGACCTAGCGAAATACCTAGGTAAGGAAGCCGACGTTGAAAAATACACCGAGATGGCAGCAAACGTGCGTGAAGCGTGTGAAACACACCTTTGGGACGAAGAAGGCGGCTGGTATATCCGTGGTCTAACGAAAAACGGCGAAAAGATCGGTACAGCGCAACAAAAAGAAGGTCGTGTACACCTAGAGTCAAACACACTTGCGGTACTTTCTGGTGCGGTATCTCAAGAGCGCGGCGAAAAAGCGATGGACGCTGTCGATGAGAACCTATTCTCTGAATACGGCCTCCACCTAAACTCACCATCTTTTGCAACACCGAATGATGATATCGGCTTCGTAACTCGTGTTTACCAAGGCGTAAAAGAGAACGGTGCGATATTCTCGCATCCAAACCCATGGGCTTGGGTAGCTGAAGCGAAACTGGGTCGTGGTGATCGTGCAATGAAGTTCTACGATGCGCTAAACCCATACAACCAGAACGACATCATCGAAAAACGTATTGCAGAACCATACTCATACGTTCAGTTCATCATGGGTCGTGACCACCAAGACCACGGTCGTGCAAACCACCCATGGTTAACAGGTACGTCAGGCTGGGCTTACTTCGCTGTTACCAACTTTATTCTTGGTGTGCGTACAGGCTTCGATGGCCTAACTATCGATCCATGTATCCCAACGAACTGGCCTGGTTTCGAAGTGACTCGCCAATGGCTAGGAGCAACGTACAACATCAAAGTCGTTAACCCAGACTCAGTAAGCAAAGGCGTTAAGTCGATTACCGTGAACGGTGAAGCTGTAAATGGTGCATCTGTACCAGTTCAAGCGGAAGGTTCAGTAAACGAAGTTATCGTTACTCTAGGTTAATCATCTTTTGGGGGAGTCCTTCTCCCCTTTTGATTTATCCGGTGCATTTATGTTTTACAAGTGCATCGGTTCGCTAGCAAAGATTTAAGACGCGGTGGGATGCCGCTCTTATCGAGGTTCGAATCATGATCAAATTTGGTACAGGCGGTTGGCGTGCATTTATCGGTGAGGAGTTCACCAAAGATAATGTACGTTTGGTCGCTCAAGCAGTTGCAAACATCACGAATAACGAATCGGTTGCCGATCGCGGCTTTGTGATTGGCTATGACCGTCGTTTTCTTTCCGATAAAGCCGGTCGTTGGTTCGCTGAAGTTCTGGCAGCAAACGGCATTGTGGTGAGCTTTATCGACAAATTTGTCCCAACGCCTATCGTAATGTTTAAAGCGAAGGAAATGGGCTGTGCGTACTCGGCATGTATTACCGCATCACACAACCCTGCCGATTACAACGGCATTAAAGTCTTCATTGAAGGTGGTCGTGACGCAGATGAAATCATCACCCAAAAAATCGAATCACAAATAGACGCGCTCACTGCGCAAGATGTAAAAAGCGTCGACTTTGAACAAGCGGTTGAAGATAAGCTGATTGAAATCATCAATCCGATGAACGAATTCGTTGACTCAATCATCGACTTTATCGACATCGGAGCGATCAAGAAGGCGAATTTACGTGTTTTGATCGACCCAATGTTTGGTGTCGCGAAAAACGCACTGCAAACCGTATTAATCAACGGCCGCTGTGACGTTGATGTGATTAACGATGGCAAAAACCCAGACTTCGGTGGGTTAATGCCTTCGCCAAGCGCTGCAACACTCTACCGTTTGATGCACCTAGTGAAAGAGCAAGGTTACGATATTGGCATCGGTACTGATGGCGATGCGGACCGTCTTGGTATTATCGACGAAAAAGGTAACTTCATTCATCCAAATGAAGTGCTACTGCTGCTTTACTACTACCTACTTGAATACAAAGGCTGGAAAGGCTCCGTGGTACGTAACATCGCAACCACCCACCTTCTCGATAAAATCGCCGAAGATCATGGCGAGAAATGCTTTGAGGTTCCTGTAGGCTTTAAGCACATCAGCTCCCAAATGGAAGCGGATGACTCACTGATTGGCGGGGAAAGCTCTGGTGGCCTAACCATTCGCGGCCACATCAAAGGTAAAGACGGCGTATTCGCATCAAGCCTATTGGTAGAAATGATTTCAGTAACCGGCAAGAAGCTGTCTGAGTTGCTGGATGAAATCTACGGCAAGTACGGCTATGCCTACATGGCAGAAGGCGATTGCAAGTTCAAACCAGCGCAAAAAGACGTACTGTTCAACAAGATTTATGTTGAAAAGCAGTTGCCTGAGTTTGAGT
The DNA here is from genome assembly GCF_033339595.1 of Vibrio sp. 2096. Lineage (NCBI taxonomy): Bacteria > Pseudomonadati > Pseudomonadota > Gammaproteobacteria > Vibrionales > Vibrionaceae > Vibrio > Vibrio sp. 2096. The sequence continues at coordinate 145,782 of NZ_JAWOUX010000005.1, read as the reverse complement.
TTGAAATCGAAAAAGTCAGCTATGAAGATGGTGCGAAAGTCTACTTCAAGAACGGCGGTTGGATCATCGCTCGCTTCTCTGGCACTGAGCCACTGCTACGAATTTTTGCAGAGATGCAAGATAAGGACACTGCGGAACGTGTTCTTCAACAGTTTAAAGACTTCTTGTCTTTATAACTGAACCTTGTGCCCGCTTCGAGCACTATGATGAGAGTCAACGCTGTCTGAAAAGGCGCTCATCAACAGGAGAAGAGCACTTGCCCGGCTCCACAGCCGGGCTTTTTTATTGTATGTTGGGAAGTCGTAAACGAGATAGAAAAGATACTCAGGAGCGTTAAGCAAATGCCAGGACGCCTTGCGTTTCAATTTTCACCGCGACGGACTCACCTATATTTAATGCTTGCGAAGCTGTAGCTAACAAACGGTCACCATTCGCGTTAATCACATAACGGCAGTGATCACCCATAAAATGCTGTTCCAATACGGTTACCGAACTATCTTCATCGGATTGAATTTGCACATGCTGCGGTCTTAGCAGTAAAGAGCACTCCGCCTGTAATGGAATATCTTGTTGAGCCGTGGCTTCAACCACGCCCAAGTGGGTTTCATATTCTGAATTCGAAACCCGTTTAGCAGCAAGGTAACTGCCACCACCTAAGAAATCAGCGACAAATTTACTTGAAGGCTGGTAGTAAAGCTCAGATGCTGTGCCATATTGCTCGATGACTCCATTGTTCATCACTGCCATTTTATCGGCGAAAGCAAAAGCCTCTTCACGGCTATGCGTAACAAAAATGGCAGTCACACCTTGGGCCTTAAAAATCTTACGGATCTCACTTATCAACTCATGGCGAACTTGCGTATCAATATTAGAAAACGGTTCATCAAGTAACAATAAGTCTGGGCTGTAAGCTAATGAGCGAGCAATCGCAACACGCTGCTGCTGTCCACCAGACAATTGATGAGGATAACGATCGCCATAACCTTGAAGATGCACGAGTTCTAACATCTCTTGAACTTTGGCATTTTTCTCTTTTGTCGAGCACTGCTTTAAGCCAAAGGCAATGTTTTGCTCCACCGTCAAGTGAGGAAAAAGTGCGTAATCTTGGAAAATCATCCCGATATTACGCTGTTCTGGCGGCAACCAGTTTTCCCCATCATCAATTGTGACGCAATTTAGACTCATTTCGCCTGACGTTAACGGCAATAATCCCGCAACGGCCTTTAATAGTGTTGTTTTCCCACAGCCACTGGCTCCTAGCAAACAGACAATCTGCCCTTGTTCTACCTCAAGAGACAATGATTCGAGTACAGTTTGATCGTCATATTGGCACGTTAGGTTTTTAATTGATAATGCACAGCTCATCAGTGATTTTGCTCCAGTGAACGGTTAACAACAACAAGCGGGATCAACCCAACAAGAACCAACAGAACCGCTGGCAAAGCGGCCAATTCTAAATGCTCATCCGAGGCGAAGTTATAAACGTATGTGGCTAGTGTTTCAAAGTTAAACGGACGAAGTAACAAAGCCGCATTAAGCTCTTTCATCGACTCGATAAACACTAATAAAGCCGCAATCAGTGCACCGCGCTTAACCAGCGGAAAGTGCACGCGCCACAGCATGGCATTGGGCTTACAACCCATAGTGCGCGATGCCATATCTAACGACGGAGAAATTTTATTTAAATTACTTTCGATACTACCAATCGCTACCGCGGAAAAGCGCACAACCATGGCAAATACTAGTGCGAACATGGAACCAGAAAAGATAAGTCCCGGCCTTCCCCACTCCATGGCTTTAGCAACATCGTTGACACGATGATCCATAAACAGCACAGCGACCATCACACCGATGGCTAGTACCGTTCCTGGTACTGCATAGCCCATAGAAGAAAGACGCATAAATGCCAAGCTTTCTCGTTTACCACTGACTCGATGGGTAAAGTTAACGATCAGTGCGACAGCAACACCAATAATCGCAGCAATAACAGACACAACTAAGCTATTCCATGCGTATTCACGAAACTCTGAGGTCCAACTCTGCGCAAAATAAGTGATCGCATAATCAATCAGCTGTAGTAGCGGCAAAATAAAAGCGACTGAAACCAAGCCCCAACACCAAACCAGTGCGGTCCACTTTTTCCAGCCCGTCAACTCGTAACGAAAATCTTCGTGACTGTTAAATTGGCTTTGAAAAAGCTTTTGTTTACGGCGGCTGTATCGTTCGGCACTAAGAAGCAGTACTACAATGACGAGCATCATGGCAGAAATCTTGGCTGCCGCATTAAGATTAGAGTACCCCAACCAAGTATCGTAGACCGCTGTGGTTAACGTATTCACCGCGAAGTAACTTACCGTACCAAAGTCACCGATGGTCTCCATTGCGACCAATGATAAACCTACTGCGATAGAGGGTCTTACTAACAGCATCGAGATGCGCCAAAAGCTTTCCCATGGAGAGCACTTGAGCAAACGCGCGCTTTGCAATAAAGATACATTTTGCTCCATAAACGCAGCCCGGCACAATAAATACACGTAAGGATACAACACCAAAGCCAACACAAAGGTCGCACCAGGCAACGTACGAATGTCAGGGAACCAATACTCGCCAGGTCCCCATCCGGTTACATCACGCAAAAAGATCTGAATCGGGCCTGCAAAATCAAACCAATCAGTAAAAATATAACCAATGATATAACCTGGCATTGCAAGAGGTAGCACCAATGCCCACTGCAACCATTTTTCGGTCGGCAGTTTACACATGGCCATTATCCAAGCGCTTGGAATACCAAGAATTAAGGACAGCACCATTACGCCAACAGTTAGCGCAACCGTGTTAAAAATATAAGTCGGCATGACCGTTGCCATTAAATGAGCAAACAAATCATCCGTTTCACCAATTGCGGTGTAGAAGATCGCTAAGATCGGCAAAACCAGTAGCAGAGTTATTACCCCACTACTGGTTTTCCATAAAGAGTGTTTATCTTTCATCGCCTAATTACTGCAAGGCTGTATGAAATACAAATGCTGTTGCAAATACATCTCATATCCTTTAATCAAATGGGGGTACTGTTATACCCCCACAAGGAATTAAAGGTCAAATTTCACTTCATCTAATAGCTTAATTGCCGCTTCGTGGTTGGCTGCAATATCGTCTAGAGAAAGCTTGTCTGCTTTAAAGTCACCCCAAGATTCCACAAGCTCAGAACGCTTCACGCCTTCTTTAACTGGGTACTCGTAGTTAACTTCTGCGTACATTTGCTGCGCTTTGTCACCCGTTAGGAATTCCATTAGCTTCACAGCATTGTCTTTGTTTGGAGAGTACTTAGCCATCGCCATACCAGAGATATTCACGTGAGTGCCTGTAGTCTCTTGGTTAGGGAAGTTGATGTAAACTGCATCAGCCCAAGCTTTTTGCTCTTTGTCGTTAACCATTTTACCTAGGTAGTAGCTGTTACCTAGAGAAACATCACATAGGCCTTCTTTGATCGCTTTAACTTGTGCACGATCGTTGCCTTGTGGTTTGCGAGCAAGGTTTGCTTTCACGCCTTCTAACCACTCTTTGGTTTCTGCTTCGCCATTGTGAGCAATCATTGCTGAAACTAGAGAAACGTTGTACGGGTGCTTACCGCTACGAGTACAAATTTTACCTTTGAACTCTGGCTTAGCTAAGTCTGCGTAGTTGAAATCTGCGCCTAGTTTACCTACGCGATCACGTGATGAATAAACGCTACGAGAACGTAGAGTTAGAGCAAACCACTCATTCTCTTTATCTTGGTATTGAGCAGGTACGTTTTCTTCAATGATTTTGCTATCGACTTTCTGAACTAAACCTTTGTTTGTCAGTTCAGCTAGACGGCTGATGTCTGTCGTAAGAATAACGTCAGCAGGGCTGTACTCACCTTCTTGAGCTAGCTTTTCTGCTAAGCCTTTTTTAGCAAATTTTACGTTTACTTTGATACCAGTTTCTTTAGTGAACTCATTGAACATAGGTTCAACTAGGAAAGGTTGACGGTAAGAGTAGACGTTCACTTCTTCAGCAGCCATTGCTGTTGGAGCTAGAGTAGCGCAAGTTAGTGCTGAAAGAGTTAGCAGTTTTTTCATTGTTTAATCCTTTACCATGCTAATGATAACGTTTATCAGTTGCGTTATTATATGTATGTTCAATAAGAAGACAATGACGAATATTAAAAAACCTGCTCATCGGAGCAGGTTTTATTGTGTTAAGTGTGTAACCATTTATTACAAGCTAATGATTATTTCACCGTAACAAACTCTGGGTAAGCACCAACACCACAATCATGCATGTCCATACCTTCCATTTCTTCATCTTCTGTAACGCGAATCCCAACGGTCGCTTTCAAGATTGCCCACACAACTAGGCTAGCACCAAATACCCAAGCAAAGATAACTACGGCACCTAAAAGCTGTGCACCAAACGTTGCATCACCGTTGCTCAGTGGCACTACCATTAGGCCGAAGAAACCACACACACCGTGAACTGAGATAGCACCTACTGGATCGTCAATTTTAAGTTTATCTAGAGCAATGATACTGAATACTACTAGTGCACCCGACACCGCACCAATCGCAACCGCGTACAGTGGTGATGGCGATAGAGGGTCTGCAGTGATGGCAACCAAGCCAGCTAGCGCGCCATTGAGGATCATCGTTAAATCGGCTTTACCCCAAGTAGTTTTACAAACGAATAGCGCCGCAATTGCACCAGCAGCCGCTGCTGCGTTAGTGTTTAGAAAGATCTGACCTACCGCTGTAGCATTCTCAAAATCTGAAACCATCAACTGAGAACCACCGTTAAATCCAAACCAGCCAAACCAAAGGATAAAAGTACCCAACGTTGCCAAAGGCATGTTAGAACCTGGAATCGGATAGATTTCACCATTTTTACCGTACTTACCCTTACGCGCGCCAAGCAGTAACACACCAGCAAGAGCAGCAGAAGCACCTGCCATATGTACGATACCAGACCCCGCAAAGTCACTAAATCCAGCTTCTGCTAGGAAGCCTCCACCCCATGTCCAGTAACCTTCCATTGGATAGATAAACGCAGTTAAAATCGCAGAGAAAATCAAGAAAGACCAAAGCTTCATGCGCTCAGCTACCGCACCAGAAACGACGGACATAGCAGTTGCAACGAAGACAACTTGGAAGAAGAAGTCAGACTCTAAAGAGTGGTCGGCCCCTTCACCTTGAGTACCAATTAGCGTACCAAATGAAGGTAACCAGCCTCCTTCTCCATTATCGACATACATGATGTTATAACCGACAATCAGAAACATCGTGCATGCGATGGCGTACAAACAGATGTTCTTCGTAAGAATTTCTGTTGTGTTTTTAGAGCGCACAAGTCCAGCCTCTAGCATCGCAAAGCCTGCTGCCATCCACATTACCAACGCACCGGAAATGAGGAAGAAAAAGGTGTCAAGTGCGTAACGTAACTCGGTTACTGTTGTTGTTAATTCCATAATAAGTATCTCCAATCCTTTGAATTCTTAAAGTGCTTCTGCGTCCATTTCGCCAGTTCGGATACGCACCGCTTGGTTCAGATCGTAAACAAAAATTTTACCGTCGCCGATTTTTCCGGTTTGCGCAGCTTTTGTAATTGCTTCAACAACGCGATCTACATTGTCTGCGTGAGTCGCGATTTCAATTTTCACCTTTGGTAGAAAATCGACTTGATACTCTGCACCGCGATACAATTCCGTGTGACCTTTTTGACGACCGAACCCTTTAACTTCTGATACTGTCATCCCTTCGATACCGACATCAGCCAATGCTTCTCGTACATCGTCTAATTTAAACGGCTTAATAATGGCATTGATTATTTTCATTGAGTTATCTCCGAAGCTTTCATCCTGAAACACTTCTTATAATCCAATCTACGTGCCAAGTTTTTAAGTTATTGAATAATAAAAACTAACCTCAATTTACATATCTATAAACAAAAAGGGCGCACCATATCGGTGCGCCCTTTTCACAAATTTAAAGCAACGGCAGAGAAGTTACCCAAAACTGTGCATTAAATGTTCAAAAAGTCTTTCCACTGTTCGATAAGTGCCATGAAATCCTCTATCCCACAACTTGCTGTACTTTCTGCATTGTAGAAGTCGAACTCACTTTCCATCTCGACATCATATTCATGGGCTAATGCGTTTTCTTGTACAAGAACTTCGTCGCCCTGAATCATCAAGCTAATTTCCGTGCCTGTAAGGTTATGCTCCTGAGAAGGCGCTGAAAATGACCGCTCAATTAGCTTTTCAACCTGTGCAATCTTCATCGGATCTTTACCAATTTCTTCTTGCAACCAGCGCCCTACAATCTCATGTCCCATGCTACATTTTACGTAGTACTCGCCCATCAACGTGTTACGAATGAATTCAAATTCCACCGAGATTGCCTATTTCGTATCAATTTGGTGCGAGTATAGCGAATTGCTCCCATAAAAAAAGCACCTCATGTGAGGTGCTTTTGAATTGTGCATTTCTGATTATGCCGGTTCTTGGAAGATCACTTCGTCCGCTTTCTTGGTGTATTGATCCATTTTATGGAAGTTCAAGTAGCGGTACGTATCCGTTGCCGTAGCGTCGATTTGCTTCGCGTATTCTAGGTATTCTTCTTTGGTTGGAATCTTACCTAGGATTGCACCTACTGCAGCTAGCTCAGCTGACGATAGGTAAACATTCGCACCAGTACCCAGACGGTTCGGGAAGTTACGCGTTGAAGTCGACATTACTGTTGATTTATCTGCAACACGCGCTTGGTTACCCATACAAAGTGAACACCCTGGCGTTTCAATACGAACCCCTGCACGTCCGAAGATACCGTAGTAGCCTTCTTCAATCAGTTGGTCTTTATCCATCTTTGTTGGTGGCGCTACCCAAAGGCGCGTCGCTAACTGGCCATTGAACTTATCAAGCAATTTACCTGCTGCGCGGAAGTGACCGATGTTCGTCATACAAGAACCGATGAACACTTCATCAATCGCTGTGCCTTGTACTTCAGACAACAAACGAGCGTCATCTGGGTCATTCGGTGCACATAGTACTGGCTCATTGATTTCAGCCATATCGATTTCAATCACATGTGCGTATTCAGCGTCTTTATCTGCTTGCATCAGCTCAGGGTTTGCTAGCCACTCTTGCATTGCAGTAATACGGCGCTCGATAGTACGGCGATCACCGTAGCCTTCAGAGATCATCCACTTCAGCATCACGATGTTAGAGTTTAAGTACTCTTCGATCGACTCTTGAGACAATTTCACAGTACAACCTGCCGCCGAACGCTCTGCAGATGCATCAGAAAGCTCAAATGCTTGCTCAACCGTTAGCGTTTCTAAGCCTTCAATCTCAAGGATACGGCCAGAAAACTCGTTGATCTTGCCCGCTTTTTCTACCGTTAGTAGACCTTGCTGAATCGCGTAGTAAGGGATGGCATGAACAAGATCACGCAGTGTAATACCCGGTTGCATCTCACCTTTAAAACGAACCAAGATTGACTCTGGCATGTCTAGCGGCATAACGCCTGTCGCAGCTGCAAAGGCAACCAAGCCCGAGCCAGCTGGGAATGAAATACCCAGAGGGAAACGAGTATGTGAGTCACCACCCGTACCGACAGTATCCGGTAGTAGCATACGGTTTAGCCATGAGTGGATAATACCGTCACCAGGACGAAGAGATACACCACCGCGGTTCATAATAAAGTCCGGAAGTGTATGGTGAGTGTTAACGTCTACTGGTTTTGGATAAGCCGATGTGTGACAGAAAGACTGCATGACAAGATCAGCAGAGAAGCCGAGACACGCCAAGTCTTTAAGTTCATCACGAGTCATAGGGCCAGTAGTATCTTGCGAACCTACTGTCGTCATTTTCGGCTCACAGTAGGTTCCAGGACGGATGCCTTCTACGCCACATGCTTTACCAACCATTTTCTGTGCAAGCGTGTAACCCTTGCCAGAATCTGCGATTTCACCTGGTTTTCGGAATACGTCCGAAGGCTCAAGACCTAGCGATTGACGCGCTTTGTCTGTCAAACCACGACCAATGATCAATGGGATACGACCACCAGCACGAACTTCATCAATCAGTACTTCTGTTTTTAGCGAGAACTCAGCTAGAACCTCACCAGTTTCGTGGTTGCAAACTTTACCTTCATATGGGTAAACATCGATAACATCGCCCATGTTGAGCTTAGTTACGTCAACTTCGATTGGTAGTGCGCCAGCATCTTCCATTGTGTTAAAGAAGATAGGGGCAATTTTGCCACCAAGCACATACCCACCAGCTCGTTTGTTTGGAACGTAAGGGATATCATCACCCATAAACCAAAGCACTGAGTTGGTTGCAGATTTACGTGAAGAGCCAGTACCAACAACATCACCAACGTAAACCAATTGATGGCCTTTGTCTTTTAACTCTTCAATTTGCTTGATCGGGCCAATAGTACCCGGTTGATCAGGGTTTATTCCTTCACGCTCGTTTTTAAGCATCGCCAGTGCGTGTACTGGGATATCAGGGCGAGACCAAGCGTCAGGTGCAGGTGAAAGGTCATCCGTGTTCGTTTCACCTGTTACTTTAAATACGGTTAGAGTGACTTTTTCTTCAAGCTTAGGCTTAGAAAGGAACCACTCAGCATCAGCCCATGATTGAAGTACTTTCTGTGCATGCGCATTGCCTGCTTTCGCTTTCTCTTCTACGTCATAGAAAGCATCAAACATCAGCAGCGTATGAGACAGCGCTTTTACTGCGATCTCTGCCAGTGCTTCATCATCCAATAGCTCAACTAGCGGTTCGATGTTGTAACCACCTTGCATAGTGCCTAGCAGTTCAGCCGCTTTTTCACGACTCACTAATGGTGATTTAACTTCACCTTTTGCTACTGCTGTTAGGAAACCCGCTTTTACATAAGCAGCTTCATCAACACCTGGAGGGATACGGTTTTCAAGTAGGTCAAGAATGACTTCTTCTTCACCTTGCGGGGGATTTTTCAGAAGTTCTACAAGTCCAGCAACTTGTTCTGCGTCTAGCGGTTTAGGAACAACTCCTTCAGCAGCACGCTCTTCGACGTGTTTACGGTAGGCTTCAAGCACGACTTTTTCCTCTCATTGCGGTTCCTCCTCTATTATTACTATTGTTAAAGTAAAGGAGTGAACATCCTTGGAAACTTGGCTCTCCATTGCCCTTGTTTTCATTCAATTATGATTGAGAAACAGCGCCGTAGAGGCCAAACTGTGGGCAAAATAATAGCAAATTTAACCTTAAATTAAAATCTTATCATTTTGACCAACATAGCAACTTACGACTAAAGTTCTGCTAATTTTGACCAAATATGCCAAGTTTTTGCTTTCTCATACCCGATTAATTAAACGATGTTCCTACGATCAAATACACAGCATCCAAATCTTGCTCGGTACGACCGTATGCCAACATTATTGGTCCTATTGGTGAGTCAACACCAAAGAAGATGGAGCCAGCATTGTAAAGCGGCGCTTCGTTTAGTTTCAGATCATTATCAGACCAAACACCGCCATATTCGACCGATGCGCCCAGGTAGACTGGAGCTTCAAACAATCCGAAATCATTATCAAACCACTTATATCGGTACACCAAACTGCTGAAAAATAAGTTCTGTCCGATCAGGCTATTTCTTGGGATTCCAGATAGGCTTAAAAAGCCGCCCAACTCTCTGGGATCAAGCGGTAAAGATGAGTTTTTACTCTCTACAAAACTATATTCAGCATGTCCGACTAAAGTATGACGCTGATGACTCACTGCACCTTTAAATCGTGCAGAGATTTCATAAACGGTATCTTCAATAATTTTGTCAGTTTCTAAAAGGCTAACGCCTTGAGGACTTTGATCATGAGACACTAAATATTCGAGATCGACTAAAAGCCCACGAGTCGGAAATGCGAAATCATCGAGTGTATCTAGGCGATAATTGGCAAACAGGCCACGACGTTCAAAATCCAATTTACCAGCAGAAGCCAAAGTAGAAAGCTCAATATCTCCGGTTGAGTAGCGAGCGCCAAATCGAAGTTCTTGCCACAATGTGGGTTGGATACCTATCGCTAACTCTGTTGTAAAATCATCGTAAGTGACCGGAAAAAAGTCATTTACTGACTCTAAATCTGGTGCTTGAGGCTCTGTTAAAGGTAAGTTTCGGCTCTCACTGCCATAGGAAATACGCCCCGATACAAAAAGTTCTTGGCTAGATAAAACAGGGGAATACAACTCAGCTTCAATCAGCTTATCCGTGCCCATTTCTACGTTGAACGCCAACTCCGCGCCATGAGAGTTCAAGTTGGTAAAGTTGGTTGATATCCCTATGCCGTACTGGCTATCTGTATCGAAGTCATCTTCAAGAAAAAATCGGAAGTTGAGATAATTAGGCCCCCACGACTTCTCGTTAACATCAAAAACCAACAATGTCTCACCATCAACCTCTTCAAAGTGATAAGTGATGAGCTCGAACCGATCTAACGCGTAGAGGTTTTCAACGGCTTTCTCAATTTCGGCCGTTGAAATACGACGTCCGGTTTCTAATTCAATACGATTCGTCAACAACACATCGCTGTAGTGCGTGTTATTTACAATCACAATGTCATCAACCACACGCTGATCGCCATAAATCAAAGTTTTACGAACTTCTTGTTTGCGGTCGATGTATTTTTGATAGTCCGCGTTGGACAAGCGTAACTCTTTCAGCTTGTCTTTTAATTGCTTGGTAATATCGTACCCAGCTTGAAAAGCCCAAGGCATTTTGTCGAACTCGACGGTTTCCATGGTGCCCACATTGGGACGAATATAGATATCTTGAGGTTCAAGCTCGTCCACTTGCTGTTGTGTACTACGACGAACGAGATAGTTAGAGAGTTGGTCCGCGACAGTAAACAGCCCCGTAAATTCATCTTCGGTTTTGTAGTCGGTGCTAATATCGACGGCAATAACGACATCAGCCCCCATGGCGCGAGCCACATCGACAGGCATGTTATTGACGACGCCGCCATCGACAAGCATATGACCATTGAGCTTATAGGGAGGAAGTGCTCCTGGTACAGACATGCTAGCCATCATGGCATCCACAAGGTAACCATTACCCAGTACGACTTCTTCTAGGGCAAGAATATCAGTCGCAACAGAACGATAAGGAATGGCAAGCTCATCAAAAGAATCGAATCGCCCTAAGTTCCCTGTAGTCTCACGCAATACTCGCAACATGTTCTGGCCTTGCACCACACCCGTTGGTGCTCGTACCTCACCGAACCTTAAGCCGAGGTCGGTATTAATTTGATAGCGGTCTTCATACTCTTTGTCACGAACTCGACGTTGGCTACGGTCAACACGATCTCGATAACCGCTGCCCCAATCGACGGTGTAGATAAAACTCTCAATTTCATCAGCACTCATCCCCGTGGCATAGAGCCCACCCACATAGGCGCCCATACTGGTACCGGTCACAATATCGACAGGGATCTGCATTTCTTCCAATGCTTTTAAAACCCCAATGTGTGCCGCCCCTTTCGCTCCGCCACCAGCGAGCACAACCGCCACCTTTGGTCGAGGTTCCAAGTCATCCGTTTTTGTTAGAGAGTTTGCGAGGGAAACAGAAGGAGTGATCATCAAAAAGGTACTAACCCAAAGCGCAAAGTTGCGAACCGATGGGCTTGATAACAGCTTTTTGAACATTCACTTCTTCCTTTATTGAATATCTGATCAAGTAGGGCGTGCTAGCAGTACTGTACTAACACGCCCTAATATGTACTAAGAATTAATCAGATAAACAAGCTAATGTTGTTGATTTGGCGATGCTACCAATCAAATATGCTATTTAACCAGTTTGATTTCTTCTCACACTGTTGCTTTATCTGACCGGTTTTATCCCAAACTGGCAGTTTGTAATCACTACGGCAGTTCATTTCTAAACCTCCATCAGATGTAGGCTTGAACCCTAATGTGGTGATTTCTCTTGGCCATGGGAGCTCTAAGCGCTCAGGAATACGCTGCTTCAAGTACTCTGCGTACACTCGTAATGCACCACTCGACCCCGTTAGATTCACGGGTTTATTATCGTCGCGGCCTAGCCAAATTGTCGTCACCTCACGACCATCAACACCGACAAACCAACTATCGCGGTTGTCATTACTGGTACCCGTTTTTCCTGCCAATGCAGCCCAACCAAACTGGCTTTGTAAGAAGCGGCCAGTGCCTTGAGCAACCCCTTGTTTCATCGCGTAGGTCGTTAGCCATGCAGCTTGTTCATCCACGGCTCTTGATGAACGAGGCAAGGATTGATACAGCACATTACCTTCCATATCCATGACTGAGCGCAGAGCGGTCAGTTTTGCACGCTTACCTGAATTCGTCAGAGTCTGATACATCTGTGCGACTTCGAATGGCGTCAAAGAAAACGAACCCAAAAACATCGAAGGCACTGGGCGAATTTCGTCTTTGTTCACGCCCAAACGCTCTAAAGTATTGGAGACTTCAGGAATGCCAAGTGCCATACCTAAGCGCACGGTTGGTACGTTAAGTGATTTCGCTAAAGCAATGTAAAGTGGCACATCACCACGATATTTTCTATCGTAGTTGCGCGGCGTCCACACGTTACCTTTACTGCTCTTCAGACTTAACGGCGTGTCGTGTAGCGTCGTGCCTAGGTTGTATTTATCCGGTTGTTCTAGAGCCGTTAAGTAAATCGCTGGTTTCACTAAAGAACCAATTGGACGACTGGCATTGAGCGCGCGGTTAAAGCCTTCATAACCGACACGTTTACCACCAACCATCGCACGGATTTCACCACTATGGCGATCAACGGCCACAGCAGCGGCTTCTAACTCTTTACCACCCCGTTTAGCTAGTTCTGGGATCTTTTTCGCGATAGCTTGTTCCATTTTGCTTTGCGATACTGGGTCCAGAGACGTAAACACGCGCAGTCCGGTCTCTGCTTTAAATCGCTCCCCAACTTTTTCTTTTAATTCAATGCTCAATTGTTGGAAATAAGCTGGCTGACGGCTCGCAATACGTGGCTTGCTTTGCGTATCGAGTGGACGACTTACAGCTTGTTCATACTGCTCTGAAGTCAACATGTTTTGCTGCATTAACAGGCGCAGAACGAGATCACGACGCTCTTTCGTTCTCTCAGGGTAACGAATTGGGTTGTAGTAAGACGGTCCTTTTACCATCCCAACTAACATCGCCAATTGATCGATTCGCAACTCCTGAATTGGCTGCCCAAAATAGTAACGCGACGCCAAGCCAAACCCGTGGATCGCTTCACCTCCACTTTGACCTAGGTACACTTCGTTTAGGTAGGCTTCTAAGATACGATCTTTGCTGTAACGGTAATCCAAAATTAGCGCGATATACGCTTCTCGAACTTTACGCCACAGTGTTTTATCACGAGTCAAAAACAGGTTTTTTGCCAATTGCTGAGTCAGCGTACTACCACCTTGAACAGTACGACCCGCCTTAATGTTCGCAACCAATGCACGTGCAATCGCGAGCGGTGACACCCCGTCATGTTGATAAAAATCCCGGTCTTCGGTCGCAAGCAGTGCATCCACCAAAATTTCAGGGAACTGATCACGACGTAAGAAAAGGCGCTGTTCATCACGGTCTTTCTCCAGCATGCCCAACATCTTCGGTTCTAGGCGCAAGTAACCAAGGTCTCCTCGAGATTCTAAAGACTGAATACGTTGCAAGCCGGAATCAGAGAAATGCAGCATAATGTGACGATCCGGCTCGGGACCATCGGCAAACTCGAATGGACGACGAATCAATTCAATCCGAGTGGAAGAAGAGGAATATTCGCCTGGGTAACGAGGTTGACTCACTTTACGGTAATTCAACACATCTAGCTCGTTGCGCAGTTCTTGGATGGTGATATTCTCACCAGGGCTTAGATTCAAGATACGGGCATAAACCACCGTTGGCAGCTCAAACAGCTGACCTTCAAAGCGTTCTTTCACCACACTATCTAAGTAAATCCCAACAAACAGCAAAACAGCGGCAAGTGCAACGCCAGCTTTCCAGCTAAACGACCACAGAACTTTCAACCACGAACGTTTCTCGTTAGTCGGCTTTTTACTCGGCGTACGTCGAGTCTGTTTTGCGGTTCCTTTATTGGTTGTACTTTTCTTCGCTGGCGCTTTTTTCGCGCTAGGCTTCTTGCTGTCAGTCATTATTCAATTGTCTTTTTGTTTTCGTTGTTGCTACATGATTGGCAGGATCATCTGGCCAAACGTGTTTTGGGTAGCGCCCTTTCATCTCTTTTTGAACGTCTTTGTAGCTTCCGTTCCAGAAAGCCGCCAAGTCCGACGTTACTTGCAATGGACGTTGTGCCGGTGAAAGCAGTTCAAGCACCAAACGCTTGCGGCCAAGAGCCACCGTTGGGGAACCACTCTCCCCAAATACTTCTTGCATACGCACCGATAATATCGGCTCGTGGCCATATTGGTAACGGATACGCTTCTTTGAACCTGTGGGTAGTTGGTAATGCTCAGGTAACCATTCATCCAGTTGTTGATTGAGTGGCCAACCTAATAGAGCATTAAGCGCTTCGACCAAGTTTATCTTGCTCAGGTCTTTAACCGAGCTGACAGACGTCATGTATGGTTCTAACCACTCCTCTAATGAATCCAGCAAACTGGCTTCATCAAACACTGGCCATGACTGCTCAGGTAACCATTCCACCGCACAACGAACCCGAGCCAACAAGCTCTCCGCTGCCGGTGTCCAGTTTAGACTCTGTAAGCCCTGGCGGCGGACATACGTGAGTAAAGCTTGTGTCATTTTTTCTTTGCCCGGGCTTGGCAGCGGCTCGCGTTCAACGACCAGCAGACCGAGTTTTGTTTGTCGCTCAGCTATTAGACGGCCTCTTTTTTCATCCCAGTCCACTACTTCTTCAGACGAAAATAGCGTATCAAAGGTCGTTCGCAATATATTGACATCCAATTCACATGCCGAATGAATTTGACTTGAGTTAGAATGAGAACGCATTAAGTCAACGGCAACCAAATACTCACAGCCACCTAGCATGTCTTCCTGACGACATTCTGCACCATGACCATTAGCCAAAGTAAATCGCCCAAATTGATTTGTGCGCTGCTGCGCAATGCGATCTGGAAATGCCAAACTTAACACCAGCGGTAATGCATCTTCATCCACGCCTTTCAGGTCAAATACCGTATCCAATTTGTACGCTAGAGATTGAGCACGCTTGAACAACATCGACTTTTTTGGATGAGTACCAACAAGCCAACGATGCAAGCTATGAGCGATATTGGTAACACTCCTCTCTGGCTCTTCAATCAGTGCGACCGCCGCCAAAGCAGCATTTAACATCTTATCACTGTAAGATTGCGCTTTAATTAGCATCGCAGCCGCACGAGGCTCAACGCCTAGTTCATGCGCCTGTTTTCCTTCGGACGTTAATTGCCCTTTTTCCGTCAGTAGTCCCAATGACACCAATAGCTGCTTCGCTTGTTCCAATGACGCATTAGCTGGAACATCAAGCCACTTTAGATCGTGGATATCACTCGCTCCCCAAAAGGCAAGCTCCATAACTAAACTAGCCAAATCGGAATGCAAAATTTCGGGTTGGGGAACCAGCGGTTGCTGCTTGAACTGGCTTTCAGAATAAAGACGAACACAAATGCCCTCTTCTATTCGTCCCGCTCGTCCTGCACGCTGAATCGCTGAAGACTGTGCAATGCGTGTTTGCTCTAAGCGTGTTAAACCGTTTTTCAAATCAAAGCGGGCAACACGCTCTAACCCAGAATCAACGACGAGGCGAATGCCTTCAATCGTTAGTGAAGTTTCTGCAATGTTGGTCGCTAGAACGACTTTACGCTTACCTTGTTCTGCTGGCGTAATCGCTTTTTGTTGATCTGCAAAACTCAGTTGACCATAAAGTGGGCATACGTCGATATCATCCGCTAAATGAGACAACCGCTCTTCAACTTGTTTTATGGCACCAACACCCGGTAGGAAAGCTAACAAAGATCCAGACTCTTTGTTCAGAAGACTTTCTATTGTTTTTGCCATACTCGTAGGTAAATGCTCGTTCACACCTAACGGCTGGTAGCGCATTGCCACATCAAAGCTCCGCCCTTCAGATTCAATGTAACTGGCTTCCGGCAACAACGATTGTAATGCTTGTTGGTCAAGCGTTGCCGACATTACCACCAGCTTGAGATCGTCTCGCAATGCCTCTTGAACTTCTAAACTGAATGCCAAAGCGGTATCAGCATGAATGCTGCGTTCATGAAACTCATCAAAGATCAGTAGATCAACCCCATCCAGTTCAGGGTCAGTTTGAATCATCCGAGTCATGATCCCTTCGGTTACGATCTCCAGCTGCGTTGCTGAGCTTACCTTTGCCTCACCACGGACTCGATAACCCACGCGTTGACCTACTTGCTCTCCCAATTGCTCAGCAAGATAACGGGCAATGTTACGCGCCGCGAGTCGTCTTGGCTCAAGCATGATGATTTTTCCAGCAACCGAATGATTTAAGAGTAACTGCAAAGGGAAGTAAGTCGACTTACCGGCACCAGGCGCCGCTTTTACGATCACTTGATGTTGATTTTTGACCGCCGTCAGCAACTCAGGCATCACGGCTTCAATCGGCAATTGTGACAAAGGAAATACCTTATGGTGTAATGATGGCAACATTGTACATAAAAAATTTTTTGTCTAAATAAGCAAATGCATTTCACACCCGCTTTAGAGTCCGCCACTCTACTCAAACGCTATAAACGCTTTCTTGCCGATATCGAGCTCGATACTGGTGAAATCCGTACAATCCACTGCGCAAATACAGGTGCAATGACGGGTTGTGCAACACCCGGAAACAAAGTTTGGTTTTCTACTTCCGACAACCCGAAACGAAAATACCCCAATAGTTGGGAGTTGAGTGAGACCGAACAAGGCCACCGTATTTGTATCAACACCGCGCGTGCCAATCAATTAGCCGTAGAGGCTATTGAAAATAATGTCATTTCAGAGCTTTATGGTTATGACACACTTCAAACTGAGGTGAAATACGGTAATGAAAATAGCCGAATTGATATCTTGCTCAGCGCAGACGACAAGCCAAAGTGCTATATAGAAGTGAAAAGCGTCACTCTTCTTGATGAGACCGACTCTACTGGACAAGGATACTTCCCAGATGCGGTCACGACTCGGGGACAAAAACACCTGAGAGAGCTCACAGAAATGGCACAAAATGGAAGTAGGGCCATACTTTTATTCACTGTTTTACATTCAGGTATTGAAAAAGTATCCGCGGCGCACCATATAGACGCGAAATATTCACTATTACTCAAACAAGCACAAGACGCTGGAGTGGAAGTTCTCTGCTACAAAGCTGAACTGAGCGATACTGGAATGAAGCTGATTTCCGCTATTGATTTTATCAATTAAGAGAAAAAATGATGTCGTCTTCACATTGACGATAACTTTGCGATTCAGTATTTGCTTGCACCGCCTCTTTTTGCTATAGATACCCGCCTTAAATTGACTGCGTAGCAGTTGACTAGGTGTAAGTAGGAGATGCTGTATGCCAGAATCAAAGAAGAAAACGATAGGCATCCTAGCCATTGCCGGCGTGGAGCCATATCAGGAAAAACCTGGTGAAGAGTACATGTCACCAGAGCAGGTTGAACACTTTACGAAAATCTTAACAGCTTGGCGCGACCAGCTAAGAGCTGAAGTGGATCGTACTGTTCACCACATGCAGGACGAAGCAGCAAACTTCCCAGATCCAGTTGACCGCGCCTCTCAAGAGGAAGAGTTCAGCCTAGAACTGCGTAACCGTGACCGCGAACGCCGTTTGATCAAGAAGATTGAAAAGACTTTGGATAAAATCAAAGAAGACGATTTTGGCTTCTGTGAGTCTTGTGGCGTAGAGATTGGCGTTCGCCGTCTTGAAGCACGTCCAACCGCTGACCTTTGTATTGACTGTAAAACACTTGCAGAAATCAAAGAGAAGCAAATGCAAGGTTAATCACCCAGCATTATGATTGTTGAAGGGAGCTCAGGCTCCCTTTTTGTTTTGGCTATCTTCGCACCCTATTTGTTTACTAAATTCGAGATACACGCATGACACGCTATGTAGGTCGATTCGCCCCATCTCCTTCTGGTCCACTGCATTTTGGTTCACTGATTGCCGCTCTTGGCAGTTATTTTCAAGCGAAAGCACAAAACGGAGCTTGGTTAGTACGTATTGAGGACTTAGACCCACCAAGAGAAATGCCAGGTGCAGCGCAACTTATCCTAGAGGCACTCAAGGCCTATCAGCTGCATTGGGATGGAGAAGTGGTATACCAGAGCGAACGTCACGACCTTTACCAAGCTCAAATAAACAAATGGCTCGAAAATGGAGAAGCCTATTATTGCCAATGTACTCGTAAGCAAATTAAAGAGCATGGCGGTTTTTATCCTGGCACTTGCCGCGATAAAAACTTGAAAGAAGGCGCGATTCGCCTAAAAATGACCAAGCCTGTCGCTCATTTCCTCGACCAAAAGCGGGGAACCATTACTATTCCAGAGCAACTCGTTAATGAAGATTTCATTATTAAACGTCGAGATGGATTATTTGCTTATAATCTTGCGGTAGTATTGGACGACATCGACCAAGGCGTCACAGAAGTCGTGCGAGGTGCAGACTTAATCGAGCCGACAGGGCGTCAAATTAGCCTGTACCAAATACTTGGTCAGCCTGAAGTTAGCTACTTGCATTTACCATTGGCGATGGACAACAACGGCAATAAATTGTCGAAACAAAATCACGCGACGGCTATTGATATAGATACACCAAAACCTACTCTATTGCGCGCCATGACATTTTTAGGTTTCGAGATACCTGAAACCGTAAGGGCGGCCAACATAGAAGATATTCTTCGTTGGGGCTGCGAAAACTGGCGGTTGGAACAGCTTCCAGCAGAGATCGAGATCACACCGTGATTCTCAAATGGCATTGTGTAGGCTATCATTAGCCGCAAATTAGGCCCTAGAGGCGTATAAAACTAACCAAAGCAAGATTGGATTAAACCCAGTTATTGCCAGATGCACATGAATACAAACGACTATACACCAAGCGAACCTGCCACAATTCCAGAGCTCGCTCTCAATGTAATAACTCGTGAAGAGCACAACATTTCGCGTAAGCAGATCAGTGATAATGCGCTGAAGGTACTGTACCGCCTAAATGGTGCTGGTTTCGATGCTTTTCTTGTGGGTGGCGGGGTTCGAGACTTACTGCTTGGACAAAAACCAAAAGATTTTGACATTGCGACCAACGCAACGCCGGAACAGATCAAACAGCTATTTCGTAACTGCCGTTTGATTGGTCGCCGCTTCCGCTTGGCTCATATTATGTTTGGCCGAGACATCATTGAGGTTGCGACATTCCGTGGTCACCACCAAGAGCAAAAGAATAAGAGCATTTCTCAGCAATCAAAAGAGGGTATGCTGCTGCGTGACAACGTCTACGGCACCATCGATGAAGATGCTGAGCGCCGTGATTTCACGATTAACTCGATGTACTACAACATCGCAGATTACTCGATTCACGACTACGCACGTGGTATTGAAGATTTAGAAGATCGCCTAATTCGACTTATTGGTGATCCAGAAACACGCTACCGTGAAGACCCTGTGCGCATGCTGCGTGCGGTTCGTTTCGCGGTAAAACTAGACTTTGATATTGAAGAAGACACCGCAGCGCCAATCGAACACATGGCACCGTTGCTCGGTGACATTCCGTCAGCGCGTCTTTTTGAAGAGTCACTCAAATTATTGCAATCCGGTCATGGCTTAGAAACCTACCACCTACTGCGTGAGTACAACCTATTCCAGCAACTATTCCCGACGATTGCAGCGCACTTTACAGAAGATTACTCCTCTCACACTGAGCAGATGTTGGATCTTGTCCTAGATTCTACCGACATGCGCATCGAAGATGGGAAACGCATCAATCCAGCATTTATGTTTGCTGCAATGCTGTGGTACCCACTGTGTGCGAAAGCCGATGAACTGATGGAAGAGCGCAACTTAGGCCATTACGACGCCATTATGGAAGCGAGCAACATCATTCTTGACGAGCAAGTTCGCACAATTGCCATTCCAAGACGCCACACCGCAACCATTCGCGAGATTTGGCAGTTACAGCTTCGTCTTCCACGACGTAACGGTAAACGCGCATTCCGTCTTATGGAGCTCAATAAATTTAGAGCTGGCTTTGATTTTCTTGAAATGCGCGGTGAAATTGAAGGTGGTGACACTCAGAAGCTTGCCAAGTGGTGGGAAACTTTTCAAAATGCAGGCCGAGAAATGCGTCAAGCAATGGCTGCCGACTTAGACGGTCAATCACCGAAAACAGGCCAGCGCCGCCGTAAAACTTATCGCAAGAAAAAGAGTAAGCCCAAATCATGATTACAGCGTACATTGCGGTAGGCAGTAACTTGGCTGATCCTGTCAGCCAAGCGAAGCAAGCGATTGAAGCATTAAAAACGCTGCCTAAATCAGAGTTTGTTCAAGCTTCTTCGCTATACAGCAGCACGCCAATGGGGCCACAAAACCAACCGGATTACATCAATGCGGTTGTGTCTATTAACACCAGTTTGACGCCTATTGAATTGCTCAATTGCACACAAGCTATAGAGCAAGAACAAGGGCGTGTCCGTAAAGACGAACGCTGGGGACCAAGAACCTTGGACCTCGACATTGTGCTTTATGGCAATGAGGTGATTAATTCCGAGAGGCTGATCGTTCCTCATTATGGAATGAAAGAGCGTGAATTCGTACTCTACCCTCTTGCGGAAATTGCACCAAGTTTACAACTCCCTGATGGGACCGAGGTCTCTGAACTACTGGAACAAGTAGATAGAAACGGCCTCAGTATCTGGCAGTCATAGCCAACTCCTAGTAAGGATAAAACCATGAAAAAAATGACCATCAACGACCTAATCAAGTGGAAGCAAGAAGGTCGTAAATTTGCTACTTCAACCGCTTATGATGCGAGCTTTGCCCAACTGTTTGAAAGCCAAGAAATGCCAGTACTTCTTGTTGGTGATTCTCTAGGTATGGTTTTGCAAGGTCACAACGATACTCTGCCAGTAACGGTCGATGATATCGCTTACCATACTCGTTGCGTACGTGCTGGTAGCCCAAATTGTTTGTTGATGGCAGACATGCCATTCATGAGCTACACCACGCCAGAGCAAGCTTGCGAAAATGCGGCTAAACTGATGCGTGCTGGTGCCAATATGGTAAAAATTGAAGGTGGTGACTGGCTTGTCGACACGGTGAAAATGCTCACTGAACGATCAGTTCCAGTTTGTGCTCATCTTGGTTTAACTCCTCAAGCTGTTAATATTTTTGGTGGTTACAAAATCCAAGGTCGCGATCAAGAAAAAGCAGACCGCATGGTAAAAGACGCATTAGCGCTGCAAGAAGCAGGCGCTCAAATCGTCTTACTAGAATGCGTACCAGCTGAGCTTGCTGAACGTATTACGCAAGTGCTTGACGTTCCTGTTATCGGTATTGGTGCAGGTAACGTAACAGATG
This sequence comes from Vibrio sp. 2096, assembly GCF_033339595.1. Lineage (NCBI taxonomy): Bacteria > Pseudomonadati > Pseudomonadota > Gammaproteobacteria > Vibrionales > Vibrionaceae > Vibrio > Vibrio sp. 2096. The sequence continues at coordinate 124,193 of NZ_JAWOUX010000005.1, read as the reverse complement.
GTCAAATTCTCGTAATGCATGATATGTTTGGTATTTCTGCCAACTACATGCCGAAATTCTCCAAAAACTTTCTTGCTGAAACAGGTGATATGCGCAAAGCCGTTACTAAATACATTGAAGATGTAGCCAACGGTGTATTCCCAGACGACGCTCATACCATTGCCTAGAGGATAAATGCATGCAAACTTTTGCGGAAATCTCAGCAGTTCGTGAACACCTTAAAACCTTTAAACGTGAAGGTCGTAAAGTGGCGTTTGTCCCTACCATGGGCAACCTTCACGAAGGCCACTTAACTTTAGTGCGTAAAGCACGCGAATACGCTGATATCGTTGTCGTAAGCATCTTTGTTAATCCGATGCAGTTTGATCGTGCTGACGATTTAAATAATTACCCACGCACGCTAGAGGAAGACTTAAGCAAGTTAACCTCTGAAGGGGTCGATGTGGTATTTACGCCAACACCAGAAGTTATCTACCCAGAAGGTCTGGATAAGCAAACCTTCGTCGATGTCCCTGGCCTATCAACAATTCTCGAAGGCGCGTCTCGACCAGGTCATTTCCGTGGCGTGACGACGATTGTGAATAAGCTGTTTAACATCGTACAACCGGATGTCGCGTGCTTCGGCGAGAAGGACTTCCAACAACTTGCTGTTATCCGCAAGATGGTTGATGACCTAGCAATGGACATTGAAATCATCGGTGTACCAACCGTACGTGAAATGGACGGTTTAGCAATGAGTTCACGCAATGGCTTGCTTACGCTGGACGAGCGTCAACGTGCTCCTGTACTTGCTCGTACAATGCGTTGGATCAGTAGTGCCATTCGCGGTGGCCGCGATGACTACGCATCGATCATCGAAGATGCAAGCGACCAACTTCGAGCTGCAGGTCTGCACCCTGATGAGATCTTCATTCGTGATGCTCGTACATTACAAGTGATCACACCAGAAACGACACAAGCTGTTATTCTGATGTCTGCGTTCCTAGGCAAAGCTCGTCTTATCGATAACCAAACGGTAGATATGGTTGTCGAAACGAAGGAAGAAGCTGAATCTAACAATACAAACTCAGAGAACGCAGAGTAAGCTCTGAGCCATAAAAGTAAAAAGGTCGACTCTTAGTCGACCTTTTTTATACTCTACGTATAGACGCAATCTAACCCTTCAGGGCGAGTTTTAAACCGCTTGTGCAGCCACATCCACGCTGGAATATCACGTTTTATCATTTTCTCAAGCTCTTGGTTCAAGATGCTTGCCGCTTTAACCGCATTACGTCTCTCGAAACGCTCGCTAATGTCTTTTCCAATGTACAGCGTGTAATGGTGATTTTTACTCACTGTAACGCCAGATATAACCGCGCACTTTGTTGCATCAATGAGAACACTAGACCCGACGGTACTCGCCGCTTGTTCAACAGCAAAAAACGGCGCAAAAACAGAATGGCTAACGCCATAATCATGGTCGGGCAAATACCAAAGTCGATGACCATTTTTCAGAACTTTGAGCATTGATTTCACGTCTTTTCGATCAATCATTTGATGTCCAAAACGAGTTCGACCTCGATGTTGAATAAACTCATAAGCAGGATTCGAATTTGGGCGATAAACGCCATAACCTTGGGCAAACTGGCTAAAAATACGAGCGGTTATCTCCAAGTTTAAATGGTGACTGCACACCACCAACACACCACGTCCATTATTTTCCTCAGCGAGTAAACGATCTTTTCCAACAATAGAGGCTATCCGACGTATCCGCCAATCTGGCCAAAACCAAGCGATACCGGTTTCGATGATCGCCATTCCAGTATATTGAAAATTTTTTCGTACTACGTCCTTACATTGCCAATCCGTAAAATCAGGGAAACACAGCTGGAGATTACGCAGAGCGATCTTGTGTCGGCGCTTCATTACATGCATCGCAATACAGCCGATGCTTCTACCTAAGATTCGCAATACTACGTATGGCAGTACATTAACAAGAATCGCTAAAGATCCAAATGCCAGCCATACAGACCAATATTTGGGCTTAAGTAACTGATAGGAGAAAGGCGGCAGCGGGACAATATTCATAGGATCACTCATTTATTACAAATGATTGAAACCTACCATGATAAAAACCGAAAAATTGTATGGGTATGTATTGTTATGCACGCGAAAGAGCAGCGTGAATCGCCGCTCTTTGCTTTATGAGAATGGCTTAGCTTCTTAGCCCAATCCCTTTGGTTACTAGATAATGCGCAATGGCATACAGTGCAACAACAAACACTGCAAGTACACTAAATGAAGTGACAATGCCCACATCCGAGACACCTAAAAAGCCGTAGCGAAACGCATTCACCATGTAGACGATTGGGTTGATCTTAGAAACGCCTTGCCAAAATTCAGGCAGAAGACTAATCGAATAAAAGACTCCTCCCAAGTAAGTTAGAGGAGTCAATACAAACGTAGGGATGATCGAAATATCATCAAATGTTTTTGCGTAAACCGCATTGATCAAGCCACCGAGAGCAAATACCACCGACGTCATGAAGACAGTCGCGACAATAATGCCCCAGTGCTCCACTTGCAAATCAACGAACAAAAGTGACACACAAGTAACAATTGCACCGACCAACAAACCTCGAGTAACACCGCCCATCACGTAGCCAGCAATAATCACATAGTTTGGTACCGGGGCCACCAGCAGTTCTTCAATATTCTTCTGTAGCTTTGCACTAAAGAATGAAGACGCAACATTCGAGTATGAGTTGGTGATCACCGACATCATGATCAAACCTGGAACAATGTACTCCATGTAACTAAAGCCGCTCATCTCACCAATTCGAGAGCCAATAAGATTACCGAAAATGATGAAGTACAACGTCATCGTAATGGCTGGCGGCACTAAGGTTTGCACCCAAATACGTGTAAAGCGAGTGACTTCTTTGCTCAGCAAGCTGCGAAATGCCGTCCAATATAAACCGTACATTTAATTACTCCCCTCTCTTACAATGCTGACAAACAACTCTTCAAGTCGGTTGGCTTTGTTACGCATTGAGAGAACTTTAATGCCATGCTCTGTTAACTGACTGAATACCGAATTCAATCCTTGGCTTTTATCTAGTTCTATCTCTAAAGAGCCATCAACAATACTTTGTCGATTAACACCTTCAAGCTCAGGCACCTCGACTTCTGACTCAATATCCAAGATAAATGTCTCGACGCTTAGCTTACCTAGTAACGCCTTCATGGTGGTATTTTCAATCAGCTCACCACGATTAATAATGCCGATATTTCGACACAGCATCTCCGCTTCTTCTAGGTAGTGTGTCGTTAAAATAATCGTAATTCCTTGCTCTTGGTTGATCTCTTTCAGAAACCCCCACATTGAGCGGCGTAGTTCAATATCCACTCCAGCCGTTGGTTCATCTAAAATGAGTAATTGCGGCTCGTGCATCAAAGCTCTTGCGATCATTAAACGACGCTTCATCCCACCGGATAGGTTACGAGCACGCTCTTGGCGTTTTTCCCATAAATCCAATTTTTTCAGGTATTTTTCTGCTCTTTCTTTGGCTAACACTTTAGACACACCGTAATAGCCAGCTTGCTGCATCACAATTTGCTCAACGGTTTCAAACTGGTTGAAGTTGAACTCTTGTGGCACCAAGCCTAAATTCTGCTTGGCCAATTCGAGGTCGGTATCAATGTCATAACCGAAAACTTTCGTCGTTCCGGAGGTTTTATTCACTAAGGAGGAGATGATGCCAATCGTGGTCGATTTTCCTGCACCATTGGGACCCAGAAGCGCGTAGAAGTCACCCTTTTTCACTTGGAGACTTATACCTTTTAACGCCTCAAAGCCACCTGCATACGTCTTGCGCAGTTGTTCAATTTCTAATGCGTACATAAGGTCTTGATTGCCGTTTGTTTGTGATTACTAATACCGACTCATATTTAGCAGCGGTTTACTACAAAATCGCCTTGGGTATCGTATTGGAGGTCCATCAGTTTATCGTTGAATAACGATGATTACAAATAAACCTTTCGATAATATTGGAAATATAACCCTTACCTCGTAAAGGTTATCTCTGAGTAAGACAAAATAGAGCATAAAAAAACGCAACAGGACACTGTTGCGTTTTTAACTGTCAGAATGATTACGCCGTTATGCGCTGATACTGGTCTGCCTCAACATGTGCCACCGCCGCATTCAATGCTTCGTAACGGAATTGGTACATATTTTCATCAGGCACAAGGTCAATCACATGGAATTTCTCTAGCTGTTCTCGTGTTCGCTCATTCGGGCATAATAAATACACGGCACAATTGGCATCGAGAGCATCCTTAATCGCATTCTCTAACGCCAAACCGACGGTCACATCAATCATTGGTACATCCGTAAGATCGAGAATCATCACGTCATAGTCCGAAATACTAGAGTGCTGACGTGAAATGGCTTTAGAAACACTAAAGATCATCGGACCGGAAAGATAAAAGAACAGCACTTTACCATTAGCACGATCCAACAAACCACGCTCGCTGTCAGTCAGCGGCACATCATCTTCATCCGCGTCGCTGATCGCTTTTACTTGTCGCGCCTGCTCTCGGCTCAAACGCTCGATGATGATAATGTTCGAGATAAAGACGCCTAAACCCACCGCAACGATAAGATCAACGAATACTGTAAGCAGCATAACGCCATACATCACCGCCATTCCGGAAAAGCTTACCTTATGTGCCCTCTGAATAAAGCTCCAGTCTAGGATGTTAAAGCCAACATACACCGCAATGCCTGCTAACACAGCCATCGGGATTGGCTCTGTTAGCCCACCAGCAACCAGTACAACCAACGCCAACATTAGTGCGCGAATCACACCAGATAATGGCGAGCGAGCCCCAACTTGGATATTCGTTACCGTCCCCATAGTAGCTCCCGCCCCCGGCAGCGCACCAAACAAGCCAGAGATCATGTTAGCTAACCCTTGACCTCGCAGCTCTTTATCTGAGTCGTGTTCTTTACGAGTTAATGAGTCACCGATAACCGCCGTTAACAAAGTATCAATACAACCTAATGTGCCTAGCACTAATGCATCAATGACCATCTCGACAAACATATCTGTGTCAATATATGGTGCGACGAGAGAAGGTAACCCAGCAGGAATTTCACCGATACGACGAATATCTTCTGTATCAAAGAGAATCACAGACAATAAAGTTACCGCGACCAATGCCACGAGCTGTGCAGGAACGTATTTACGATATTGCTTAGGGAAGAAAAAAAGAATCCCCAAAGTCAGTAGTCCCAAAAACAACTCACTGAACTTAAGGTTAGAAATGGTCTCCGGCAAAGCAGATAACGTTCCGAGTACTCCCCCTGAAGGCGCGGCATGCCCCATCAAAGGCGATAACTGCAGAATGATAAGAATCACACCAATGCCAGACATAAACCCGGAAATAACGCTGTAAGGCATCAAGGTAACGTATTTACCCAGTTTCAACGTCCCCAATAGGATTTGGAACGCGCCAGCCATCATGACAACCGTGAAAGTCATAGCCATGCCCGTTTCTGGGTATTTCGCCATCATACTGGTTAATACTGCGGTCATGATTACCGTCATTGGCCCTGTCGGTTCTGATATTAACGTATTAGAACCACCAAATAACGAGGCAAACAAACCGACCATTATTGCTCCCCAAAGGCCGGCCTCAGCACCGGCTCCGGATGCAACACCAAACGCTAACGCCAGAGGGAGAGAGATAATCGCCGTGGTTACCCCGCCAAATACATCCCCTTTGAAATTGATATCTTCAAAACGACTACCGAACACTGCTGATTTTCCCTGCATTCAATTTTAAAAAGTAAAATATCACTACTTTAACGAGCTAGGCGAAAATTTAAACCATAAATAGATTAAGGCTAAATTCACACCACAAATAGTTTCACCAGATTTTACTTTTTTCTTAATGAAAACTAGTCAGATGAGTCCTATCTGACGAATATTTAACGAGATCGAAATTGTAACATTGTGTATAGTTACAACACTGATCGCTTGCATGTGCACACAAACAGCGGCAGCGATTTTGTCTTTTAAGGGAAGTAGTTTGCAAAATGCCGGAAATAAAACAGTTATTTGAAAACAATTCGAAATGGTCTCAAGAGATCAAATCTGATCGACCTGAATACTTCGCAAAACTCGCAGAGGGTCAAAAGCCTGATTTTCTTTGGATTGGCTGCTCTGATAGTCGCGTTCCTGCCGAGCGACTAACCGGACTATACTCAGGTGAACTCTTTGTTCATCGGAATGTTGCAAACCAAGTTATCCATACTGATCTCAACTGTCTATCGGTCGTCCAGTACGCCGTAGACGTTCTTAAGGTTAAACACATCATTGTCTGTGGACACTATGGATGTGGTGGCGTAAACGCAGCCATTGATAACCCTAAGCTAGGTCTTATTAATAATTGGCTGTTACATATCAGAGATATCTATTTCAAACACCGCACTTACCTAGATCAAATGCCGCAACAAGATCGAGCGGATAAACTAGGCGAGCTTAATGTTGCAGAGCAAGTGTACAACTTGGGTAACTCAACCATCCTGCAAAACGCTTGGGAGCGTGGACAAGATGTTGAAATTCATGGTGTGGTATACGGAATTGAAGATGGTCGCTTAGAGTACTTAGGCATTCGTTCTAACTCTAAGGAAACCGTAGAAGCGTCTTACCAGAAAGCTCTTTCGACGATTCTAAATACAGATAACAAGCTGCTTTGTCGCTAAGTCATATCTAAAAGTTGAACAAAAAACGCCCATCTTAGATGGGCGTTTTTTTATATTTTTAATGCTGCTCTCAATGATTATTCTTGAGGTACAACTTTACCGATGTATGGTAAGTGACGGTATTTCTGCGCGTAATCAATACCCACACCAACGACAAACTCATCTGGGATTTCGAAACCAATCCAATCCACAGGAACATTCACTTCACGACGAGATGGTTTATCTAGGAGCGTACAAATCGCTATAGACTTCGGCTCACGTAGCGAAAGAATCTCACGGATTTTATTTAGTGTGTTACCAGTGTCAATGATGTCTTCAACAAGCAGAATGTCTTTACCTTTGATGTCATCATCCAAATCTTTCAAGATACGAACGTCACGTGAGCTTTCCATCGTATTGCCGTAGCTTGACGCAGTCATAAAATCAACTTGGTGAGTCAGTTCGATAGCACGTGCCAAGTCTGCCATAAATACAAATGAGCCACGCAATAAGCCTACCAACACAAGATCTTCACTACCTTGATAACGCTCTGTAATTTGTTTGCCTAATTCACGAACTCGCTCCTGAACTTCTTGCTCAGAAATCATGACTTCTATTGTATGTTTCATACTGTGCTCAATCTAAATTTGTGGGTTGAGGTAAGTCGCACGCAAACGATCACCTAATCTTACGGCGTGTAGTGTATCACCACGTTCATTGGGTTGAAAGTCGCATCCTGTTGCCAAAAAATCTTGGAAGAAGGTCTTAGTTTTATAAAGTTCATAGCTAAATTTATCAATAATAATGACATTACTGTATATAAATTGTTCTACAGATGTTGACCTTGTGCATATGCACCATTACACTCATCACTGCTTTAAGCAACTATTAAAATAATCAATTAGGGGGTTACCCCCAATATCAACTCAAATGGCAAGGAAAATGGATATGGACTCAATTGCAAAGAGACCTAGAACTAGGCTTTCTCCAATTAAGCGTAAGCAACAGCTAATGGAAATCGCATTGGAAGTATTTGCGCGCCGCGGCATCGGTCGTGGTGGTCACGCAGATATCGCAGAAATTGCTCAAGTTTCTGTGGCGACTGTTTTTAACTACTTCCCTACACGCGAAGACTTGGTAGATGAAGTTCTCAATCACGTCGTACGTCAGTTCTCAAACTTCCTATCGGATAACATAGACCTAGACTTACATGCACGTGAAAACATCGCCAATATTACTAATGCGATGATCGAGCTTGTCAGCCAAGACTGTCACTGGCTAAAAGTATGGTTCGAGTGGAGTGCTTCAACACGTGATGAAGTATGGCCATTGTTTGTTTCAACTAACCGCACTAACCAGCTGCTAGTACAAAACATGTTCATTAAAGCAATTGAACGCGGTGAGGTGTGTGACCAGCACGATTCAGAACACTTGGCAAACCTGTTCCACGGTATTTGTTACTCACTGTTTGTCCAAGCGAACCGCGCTAAAGGTGAAGCGGAGCTGAAACGCCTAGTGAATTCATACTTAGATATGCTTTGCATTTACAACCGTGAACACTAAAGCTTAGCTCGTAATATATGTCAGCCCACCGTTTGGTGGGCTTTTTATTGTCTGCTGTCAGCTAAGCACACATTTATATTTCTATATAACAAGCATAAAAAAACCGCTGCAATGCAGCGGCTTCTATCATTCAGTCAGAAAAAGCTTACTTCTTCTTAACTGCTTTTTTGTTTGGCAGGTCAGTGATTGAACCTTCAAATACTTCAGCAGCTAGACCTACAGACTCGTGTAGAGTTGGGTGAGCGTGGATAGTCAGAGCGATATCTTCTGCATCACAGCCCATCTCAATTGCAAGGCCGATTTCACCAAGTAGTTCACCACCGTTAGTACCAACGATAGCACCACCGATTACGCGGTGAGTTTCTTTGTCGAAGATTAGCTTAGTCATACCGTCTGCACAGTCAGATGCGATTGCACGACCTGATGCTGCCCATGGGAATGTTGCTACTTCGTACTTGATGCCTTCTTCTTTCGCTTCTTTTTCAGTCTTACCAACCCAAGCTACTTCTGGCTCAGTGTACGCAATTGAAGGGATAACTTTAGGGTCAAAGTAGTGCTTCTTACCAGAGATAACTTCAGCAGCTACGTGACCTTCATGCACGCCTTTGTGAGCAAGCATTGGTTGACCAACGATATCACCGATCGCGAAGATGTGAGGAACGTTAGTACGCATTTGCTTATCAACGTTGATGAAGCCGCGCTCGTCAATTTCTAGACCCGCTTTTTCACCGTCGATTAGCTTACCATTTGGTACACGACCGATAGCAACTAGAACCGCATCGTAACGCTCAGCTTCAGCTGGCGCTTTCTTGCCTTCCATTGAAACGTAGATACCGTCTTCTTTTGCTTCAACTGCTGTTACTTTCGTTTCTAGCATTAGCTTGAACTTGTCTTTGATACGCTTAGTAAATACTTTCACGATATCTTTGTCTGCTGCAGGAATTACCTGGTCAAACATTTCAACAACTTCAACTTTAGAACCTAGAGAGTGGTAAACCGTACCCATTTCTAGACCGATGATACCACCGCCCATGATAAGCAGTTTTTCTGGCACTTCTTTTAGTTCAAGAGCGTCAGTAGAGTCCCAAATACGTGGGTCTTCATGCGGGATAAATGGCAGTTTGATTGGACGAGAACCAGCCGCAACGATTGCGTTGTCAAAGTTAACAACTGTTGGCTCACCTTCGCCTTCTACAAGGATAGAGTTAGGGCCAGTGAACTTACCGTAACCGTTAACTACTGTTACGTTACGCATCTTAGCCATACCGCTTAGGCCGCCAGTTAGTTGGTTAACAACTTTTTCTTTCCAGATGCGGATTTTGCTGATGTCTGTTTGAGGCTCACCGAACACAACGCCGTGGTCAGCCATCGCTTTCGCTTCTTCAATTACTTTAGAAACGTGAAGCAGTGCTTTAGATGGGATACAACCCACGTTCAGACATACACCGCCAAGCGTGCTGTAACGTTCAACTAGTACAGTTTCAAGACCTAAATCCGCACAACGGAATGCAGCGGAGTAACCAGCAGGACCAGAACCAAGTACAACAACTTGGGCTTTAATTTCTTTGCTCATTTTGACCTCTTGTAGTCATTATCCCTAACAGGCTGAGTGGGTATCGATTTTTTATGTTTAAGAGAGATTTGTTTTAAACAGTTATTTTCAGACCGCTAACAGTTTACAGAGATGTTAATGGTGTGAAAAGTAAATCAATTTAGCCTGTGAGCTAGACAACAATTCGATTGTGAAAACCCTGAACGAAGCAAGGCTGATAACCAAATTGTCGGTAATTATGATTAGCAGAGGCGGCTAAGTTGCCGCCTCTCATTCATCTAATTTCTATTACAGAACTAGACGACGAATGTCAGATAGACATGAGTTTAGGTAAGTGATGAAGCGCGCACCTTCAGCACCATCGATCACACGGTGGTCGTATGATAGAGACAGTGGAAGTTGTAGACGCGGTTCGAACTCTTTACCGTTCCATACCGGTTTCATTTCTGACTTAGACACACCTAGGATACCAACTTCTGGCGCGTTTACGATTGGAGTAAACGCCGTACCGCCGATACCGCCTAGGCTAGAGATAGTGAAACAGCCACCTTGCATGTCAGCCGCAGTTAGCTTACCAGCACGTGCTTTCTTAGAAACCGCCATTAGCTCTTCAGATAGCTCGTAGATGCCTTTCTTGTTCACGTCTTTAAATACAGGAACAACTAGACCGTTTGGTGTATCTACCGCGATACCAACATTCACGTATTTCTTCAGAATTAGGCTCTCACCGTCTTCTGATAGAGAAGAGTTGAACGCTGGGAACGCTTCAAGCGCTTTAGCTACCGCTTTCATGATGAACACAAGTGGTGTGATCTTCATTCCAGTGTCTTTCTTCGCTTCAATCGCGTTTTGCTCTTTACGGAATGCTTCAAGAGCCGTGATGTCTGCGTTATCCCACTGTGTAACGTGCGGGATCATTACCCAGTTACGGTGTAGGTTTGCGCCAGAGATCTTCTTAATGCGAGATAGCGGTTGAACTTCTGTCTCACCAAACTTGCTGAAGTCCACTTTTGGCCATGGTAGTAGACCAAGAGCCGCGCCGTCGCCTTTGCCAGATGCTGCTGCACCTGCGCCAGACTCAAGACGCTTAAGTGCATCTTTCACGTAAGCTTGAACGTCTTCTTTTAGGATACGGCTCTTACGACCAGAACCTTTAACCTTAGAAAGATTAACGCCAAATTCACGCGCTAGACGACGAACAACTGGAGACGCGTGAGCGTACTCATCGTTTTCTTTGAAATCGCCAGTCGCTGCTGGAGCTGCTGCCGCCGGAGCTTCTGCTTTAGGAGCCGGAGCTGCAGGTGCTGCCGCTTGAGCTGGAGCTGCTGCAGGAGCAGGTGCTGCACCCGCCACTTCGAATACCATGATTAGTGAGCCAGTAGACACTTTGTCGCCAGCTGCAATCTTGATTTCTTTAACTGTGCCAGCGAATGGTGCAGGAACTTCCATAGAAGCTTTGTCACCTTCAACAGTGATTAGAGATTGCTCTTCTTCCACTGTGTCGCCAACCGCAACCATGATCTCAGTAACTTCAACTTCGTCGCCGCCGATATCTGGAACGTTCACTTCTTTTGCCGCAGACGCTGCTGGAGCTGCTGCCGCAGGAGCTTCAGCTGCCGCTGGTGCTGCTGGAGCGCCTGAACCTGCTGTTTCGAATACCATGATAAGTGAGCCAGTCGATACTTTATCGCCTGCTGCAACTTTGATCTCTTTTAGAGTACCTGCGAATGGCGCTGGAACTTCCATAGAAGCTTTGTCGCCTTCAACAGTTAGAAGAGATTGCTCTTCTTCGATGCTGTCGCCAACGGCAACCATGATTTCGGTAACTTCTACTTCATCACCACCGATGTCTGGTACGTGAACTTCTTTTAGTTCTGCCGCTGCTGCTGCTGGAGCTGGAGCTGCTGCTGGAGCTGCTTCTGCCGCAGGAGCAGGTGCAGCGTCAGCTGCACCCTCGGCTTCGAAAATCATGATTAGAGAACCAGTAGAAACCTTGTCGCCTTCTGCAACTTTGATTTCTTTAACGATACCCGCTTGAGAAGCAGGAACTTCCATAGAAGCTTTATCGCCTTCAACTGTGATCAGAGACTGCTCTTCTTCAACCTTGTCGCCAACGCTTACAAGAATCTCAGTAACTTCAACCTCATCCGCACCGATGTCTGGTACATTAATTTCGATTGCCATTTCTTATCTACCTTCTTAATTAAGCGTATAGCGGGTTTGTTTTCTCTGTGTCGATGTCGAATTTCTTAATTGCTTCTGCAACTACAGATTTCTCAACTTCGCCACGTTTCGCTAGTTCAGTTAGCGCTGCTACTACTACGTAACCTGCGTTCACTTCGAAGTGACGACGTAGGTTTTCACGGCTGTCTGAACGACCGAAGCCATCAGTACCAAGAACTTTGAAAGACTCAGCAGGAATGTATGCACGAACCTGCTCTGCGTAGTTCTTCATGTAGTCAGTTGCTGCGATAGCAGGTTCAGTACCCATTACTGTTTGGATGTAAGGTACTTTCGCTTCCGCTTCTGGGTGAAGCATGTTGAAACGCTCTGCATCTTGGCCATCGCGAGTTAGTTCGTTGAATGACGTTACAGAGTAAACATCAGAAGCAACACCGTAATCTTCGCTTAGGATTTGAGCTGCTTTACGTACTTCATTCATGATAGTACCAGAGCTCATTAGCTGAACTTTCGCTTTGTCGCCCGTGTAAGTTTCTAGCTTGTAGATACCTTTACGGATGCCTTCTTCAGCGCCTTCTGGCATTGCTGGCATTGCGTAGTTTTCGTTCATTAGCGTTAGGTAGTAGAACACGTTTTCTTGTTCTGGACCGTACATGCGACGGATACCGTCTTGCATGATTACTGCTACTTCGTACGCGAATGTTGGGTCGTAAGAAATACAGTTAGGAACCGTACCCGCCAAAATGTGCGAGTGGCCGTCTTCGTGCTGTAGACCTTCACCGTTCAACGTTGTACGACCCGCAGTTGCACCTAGTAGGAAACCACGTGCTTGTTGGTCACCAGCCATCCACGCCATGTCGCCAACACGTTGGAAGCCGAACATTGAGTAGTAGATGTAGAACGGGATCATTGGTAGGTCGTTTGTCGAGTATGAAGTCGCAGCAGCAACCCATGAAGACATAGCACCTAGCTCGTTGATACCTTCTTGTAGAACCTGACCTGAAGTCGCTTCTTTGTAGTAAGAAACAACGCCACGGTCTTCTGGTGTGTAAGTTTGGCCGTGCGGGTTGTAGATACCGATTTGACGGAACAGACCTTCCATACCGAATGTACGTGCTTCGTCAGCAATGATAGGAACGATGTTCTTACCAATGTTCTTGTTCTTAAGTAGAACGTTTAGCGCACGTACGAATGCCATAGTAGAAGAGATATCACGCTTCTGTTCTTCTAGTAGTGGCTTGAATTCTTCTAGCTCAGGAACGATGAATTCTTGAGTGAATTTTGGTAGACGCTGTGGCGTGTAGCCGTGTAGCGCTTTACGACGAGCGTGTAGGTATTCGTACTCTTTTGAACCTTCTTCAAGTTTCAGGTACGGAAGCTCTTTCACTGCTTCGTCAGTTAGGATGTCTTGAAGACCTAGACGATCACGTAGGTGTAGTACGTGAGTCATGTCCATCTTCTTAACTTGGTGCGCGATGTTCTTACCTTCAGCCGCTTCACCCATGCCGTAACCTTTAACAGTCTTAGCTAGGATTACTGTTGGACGACCTTTAGTTTCTGCCGCGTTTTTGTATGCCGCGTATAGCTTAGAAGACTCGTGACCACCACGCTTAAGTGCGAAGATTTCGTCGTCAGTCATGTCAGCAACAAGTGCAGCTGTCTCTGGGTACTTACCAAAGAAGTGCTCACGTACGTACGCGCCATCTTTTGATTTGAATGTTTGGTAGTCGCCGTCGATCGTTTCATTCATAAGCTGTAGAAGCTTACCAGTCGTATCTTTAGCTAGTAGTGAATCCCAGTTGTTACCCCAGATTACCTTCACTACGTTCCAACCAGCACCTTTGAACAGACCTTCAAGTTCTTGAATGATCTTACCGTTACCCATTACAGGGCCATCTAGACGCTGTAGGTTACAGTTGATTAGGAAACATAGGTTGTCTAGTTTCTCACGCGCAGCGAAAGAGATAGCACCACGTGATTCTGGCTCATCCATCTCACCGTCACCTAGGAACGCGTAAACGCGCTGCTCTGAAGTATCTTTAAGACCACGGCCTTCTAGGTACTTAAGGAAACGAGCTTGGTAGATAGAAGCGATTGGACCTAGGCCCATCGATACTGTCGGGAACTGCCAGAATTCAGGCATCAGTTTAGGGTGCGGGTATGAAGGAATACCTTTTCCGTCTACTTCTTGACGGAAGTTGTCTAGCTGCTCTTCAGTTAGACGACCTTCAACGAATGCACGTGAGTAGATACCTGGTGAAATGTGACCTTGGTAGTAAACTAGGTCGCCACCATCCTTCTCGTTTGGTGCACGGAAGAAGTGGTTGAAACATGTCTCGTAGAACGCAGCAGAAGACTGGAAAGACGCCATGTGGCCGCCTAGCTCTAGGTCTTTCTTAGATGCACGTAGAACGATCATGATAGCGTTCCAACGAATAATTGAGCGAATACGACGCTCAAGTGTTGTGTCACCTGGGTATGCTGGTTCTTGGTCTGCAGGAATCGTGTTGATGTAGTTAGTTGTGATACCTGTTGGCATATCAACACCGTCTAGACGTGCTTTATCTAGAACTTGCTCTAATAGGAATTGAGCACGCTCTAGACCTTCTTCACGTACAACTGACTCAAGCGCTTGTAGCCATTCTTGAGTTTCCAGTGCATCTACGTCATGCTTCATATCAGACATGGCGATCTATCCTTCTGTTGGTTGGATCTACTTATTTAAGTAACGCTCTTACGAGTCATTACCCTGCTGAATTCGACGTAGAGAACGCTCTCGTCGAGACTCTTCTCGAGTCAAATCCAACAATGTTTCTTCGATGTAAGCCAAGTGCGAGTGGGACATTTCTCGCGCCTTTTCAGGCTGACCAGAAACAATCGCATCCACGATATTGGCTCGGTGTTTACTGACTTTCTCGACCGCTTCTGGGCGGCGACGTAGTAATTTAAAATTTTGTAGAATATTTTGCTCAAGCAAAGGTGCTAAGCTTCGAACAATGTGCAACAAAACCACGTTGTGCGCGGCTTCTGTCAAAGCGATCAAAAATTGCATCACTTCCGCAGATTCAGCTTCGATATCGTTGTTTGCTTGCTCTTGGCTAATGCGCTCAAGGCAACCTTGAATACGCGCAAAATCTTCTTCGGTACCACGTAAAGCTGCAAAGTAGGCTGAAATTCCTTCCATCGCATGACGAGACTCAAGCACATCAAGCTGGGTTTCAGAATGACTAGACAACAAATTCAACAAGGGATCTGAAAAGCTCTTCCAGATATTCTCACTTACGAATGTTCCGCCACCTTGGCGACGAGTCAACAAACGCTTCGCTTCCAAGCGTTGAATGGCTTCTCGGACTGAAGGACGAGACACATCGAACTGTTTTGCCAGTTCACGCTCTGGAGGCAGTTGTTGCCCCGGAGACAATGTTCCTTCCACTATCAACCTTTCTAACTCTTGTTCTATAACATCAGAGAGTTTTGGCTGACGAATCCTTTGATAAGCCATAATTTATTGTTCTTCTACTCTTGCAGGTAATTGGTAATACCAATTTTAAGTTGGTGCAGAAATTAACATAATTAAAACGCCACTGTCCAGCCGAAAATTGACCTAAATCATAGAACGAGCTTACTTCCAACACTCTGATAACAATCGACTGTTAAAACAGCAATAGAATTGGTATGACCAATTACATAAAGCATACAAATGGGAAGTCGACGTGCTAGCAGTTTTGGAAAAGAAATACAGAAAATGACAAAATTATCAGTCTATTTATTCACCAAAACGGCATGTGCGAGCGTAAAAATGTAGTTAACTTTTAACAATCATTAATATTTCTGGTATCAAAAAAAGGCATACCTGATCGTATGCCTTATTTATTTCGCTTTTTTGAATTTACACTTTCGCTACAAATCAACGCTGTATAAGCAGTCTATATTTCACCCAATCAAAGCTTAGACCAGGATCGCTTTTTCTCAAGGGCGCAATATATTGATGACCGGTAATTCGTGGCGGGGTGATTTGAGGATAAGACTGCATAATCACCTCAGTGATCTCTGCAAGTGATTGATATTGCGCTTCTGTGTAGGCAGTAAATTCTGTCCCTTCAAGCTCGATACCAATGGAATAGTCATTACAACGCTCCCTGCCCGCGAAACTGGATTGACCGGCATGCCATGCTCTATCGAGAAAAGAAACAAATTGAACAACCTCGCCGTTTCTCTTAATCAAGCAATGTGCAGAAACGCCCATTTTGTGAATAACTTCAAAAAATGGATGTTCATTTGGGTCTAGCTTGCCAGTGAAGAAGTCCTCTATATATGGTCCACCAAACTGCCCAGGAGGCAAACTGATATTGTGTACCACCAGCAGAGAGATGTCGTTTACATCAGAGCGGGCATCAAAAAATGGTGACGGAACATGCTTTGCTTGTGTCAGCCAGCCATTCTCGATAATTGGGCGCATATCAACCTCTCTACTTTGCAAATTAACTGCTGAAATTATTGACACCGGAGAGTATCATTCGTTGCCATCTCCCTTTCAAGACAAGATTTGCGATGAAGAACACACACAACATTCAAGAACGCCTAGAATACCTTAAACAACAACTCCCTTTAGAGATCACTAGCTCTGTCGCTGATACCTTAAAAGAAGATCTAGGTGGCAGTGTCGACGCAGATAACGACATTACTGCATCTTTGATCCCTGACGATGCGGTTAATACCGCAACGATTATTACTCGTGAGCATGGTGTGTTCTGTGGTCAAGCATGGGCTGATGAAGTTTTTAAACAGCTCGGTGGCAAGGTCAGCATTGAATGGCACGTAAAGGACGGCGATAAAGTCGAACCTAACCAAACCCTTTGCACGCTGACAGGCCCTGCTCGTGACCTGTTGACTGGTGAGCGTAACGCAATGAATTTCATCCAAACGCTGTCTGGCTGCGCAACAGTTACCGCAGAGTACGCTGAAAAAATCGCGCATACTGAGTGCCGTCTACTAGACACACGCAAAACCATTCCAGGTCTGCGTAGCGCACTAAAATACGCCGTGACCTGCGGTGGTGGCTTTAACCATCGCATCGGTGTGTTCGACGCTTACCTTATTAAAGAAAATCACATTATTGCTTGTGGTGGCATCACTCAAGCCATCCAAAAAGCGAAAGAGCTTAACCCAGGCAAACCGGTAGAAGTAGAAACGGAAAGCTTAGAAGAGTTGAAACAAGCGATAGAGGCTGGTGCCGACATCATCATGCTCGATAACTTCACAAAAGAAATGATGCGTGAAGCCGTAGCGATTAACGCAGGTCGTGCCGCTTTAGAGAACTCCGGCAACATTACGCTAGAGACCATCGCAGAATACGCAGAAACCGGTGTCGATTACATTTCGGTAGGCGCGTTGACTAAGCATCTAAAAGCGATGGATCTTTCGATGCGCTTCAAATAATAAAAGCAACACAATCTAAATTACTTCAACCAACTCAGTGAGTTGTGAGTAATTCATCATTTAAAAGGGCCAATTGGCCCTTTCTTTTTATCCACTAAAAAATAGTACTACTCGCAAAACTCTGCATGCGATATGCAACTTTTCACCAAAGAGTTTTATCTCACTCGAGAGCCCATATCTTCCCCATTTTCAACCTTTATGAAGTCTCCATAATCCTTCGCTAATGCAAGGGCATTATTAATTTTTAGGAAAGGGTTAAAAATGAAAAACAGTAAACAGAAAAAACAACAGGGTTTTACTCTGATTGAGTTAATGATTGTGGTGGCGATTATTGGCATCTTATCTGCTTTCGCAGTTCCTGCTTACCAAAATTATACTAAGAAAGCGACATTGTCAGAATTTCCAAAAGCAGCTGCGGCAGCCAAATTAGCAGTAGAATTATGTGCCCATGAGAATGCCTCAAATGAAACAACATTTATTAGTGAATGTGTAAAGGAAGAAAATGGAATTCCCGCTAAATTCGTTTTGAATAATATTGAAATTAGCGTTGTTAAAGCCACAGATGCTAGCGTTTCTGGTGCGATAGCAGTTATTGCAGCAGCTGATGAAGTTAAGGGACCTATTGCTAAAGGCGAGCAATATATCATGGCTGCATCATATAAAACTCAAGGCTTAGAGTGGGGGGCTTCATGTAAAGCTGGCGGTAAAGCACAAACAGACTACTGCCCAAACTAACTTAAATGTTGACCAACCTATCCACGGCTCTTCGCCAAAAAGGGTTACTGACGTTTTCCCAAGAAGAATCGTTAATAGAGCAAGTCAAAGCTTCTGGCATTTCGATGCCAGAGGCTTTACTCAGTTCTGGATTATTTACATCAAGCGAACTCGCTGAGCACTTAAGTTCTCTCTTTGGTTTAAATCAGCCCGAGTTATCTCAGTACGAGTATGCTTCGCTTTGTCAGCAACTTGGCCTTAGGGAATTAATCACGCGGCATAACGCACTCCCACTCCAGCGTACACCTTCAACGTTATTATTAGCGGTTGCCGACCCCACCAACCAACAAGCAGAAGATGATTTTCGCTTTGCCACTGGTTTACAGGTTGAATTGGTCTTGGGGGATTTTAGTCAACTCAGCGCGGCAATTCGACGCTTATATGGTCGTTCATTGAGTCATGAGAAGTCCGGGTTAAAAGAGATCAACC
The DNA here is from genome assembly GCF_033339595.1 of Vibrio sp. 2096. NCBI lineage: Bacteria > Pseudomonadati > Pseudomonadota > Gammaproteobacteria > Vibrionales > Vibrionaceae > Vibrio > Vibrio sp. 2096. Next base: position 105,522 of record NZ_JAWOUX010000005.1, on the reverse strand, counting down.
AAGAAGAGTTAGCCAACCTAGTTGACGTGGGCGCAGATGAAATCGACAACATTGAAGACTTGAGCCAAGATGAGTCTCCTGTTAGCCGTTACATCAACCAAATTCTATTGGACGCTGTGCGCAAAGGCGCATCCGATATCCACTTTGAGCCTTATGAAAAGATGTACCGCGTGCGCCTGCGCTGTGATGGCATCTTAATTGAAACACAGCAGCCACCAAGCCACTTGAGTCGCCGCTTATCCGCTCGTATCAAAATCCTCTCTAAGCTTGATATTGCAGAGCGACGTTTACCACAAGATGGGCGTATTAAGCTCAAGTTGAATCAAGACACCGCAATTGATATGCGTGTATCCACGCTACCTACTCTATTCGGAGAGAAAATTGTACTACGACTGCTCGACAGCAGCTCTGCGTCACTGGATATCGACAAGCTTGGTTATAGCGAACAACAAAAACAATTGTACTTGGATGCACTGCGTCGCCCACAAGGCATGATTCTGATGACAGGCCCAACAGGGAGCGGTAAAACCGTTTCTCTATACACTGGGCTAAGTATCCTCAATAAGCCAGAAATCAACATTTCCACGGCAGAAGACCCAGTAGAAATTAACTTATCGGGCATTAACCAAGTTCAAGTTCAGCCTAAGATTGGTTTTGGTTTTGCCGAAGCCCTGCGCTCTTTCTTACGTCAAGACCCGGATGTGGTAATGGTCGGTGAGATTCGTGACTTAGACACCGCCGAAATCGCTATAAAAGCATCGCAAACCGGTCACTTAGTACTTTCAACCTTGCATACCAACTCTGCGGCTGAAACGGTTATTCGTTTATCAAACATGGGCGTAGAAAGCTTTAACTTGGCCTCCTCTCTTAGTTTGATCATTGCCCAGCGCTTGGCCCGTAAACTGTGCTCGCACTGTAAAAAATCACAAGAGCTTACCGTTCAGCTACAACATCTCGGAATTCAAGCAAGCGACAACATTTTTAAAGCCAATCCCGATGGATGCAATGAGTGTACCCATGGTTATTCCGGCCGAACGGGGATTTATGAAGTGATGCGCTTTAATGAATTTCTTTCCGAAGCGCTTATTAAAGGCGTCTCGGTACATGAACTAGAAAAACTCGCCATCGCAAATGGTATGAGCACGTTACAAATGTCGGGCATAGAAAAACTCAAACAAGGGATCACAAGTTTTAGTGAACTACAGCGCGTACTTTATTTTTAATCCTTTAATCAGCAGTCACCTCTATGAAAAGCACTACACCACAACTTAAAAACTTCCGCTGGAAAGGCATCAACAGTTCAGGCAAAAAGACGTCTGGACAAACCCTCGCGATGACAGAAATTGAAGTACGCGAGCGTCTAGACGCACAGCACATCAAGATCAAGAAGTTAAAGAAAAGCAGTATCTCGTTTCTCACTAAACTCAGCCATCGCGTGAAAGGCAGAGACATCACGGTGTTCACCCGTCAGATTTCGACGATGTTGATAACTGGTGTGCCGTTAGTTCAGGCTTTAAAATTGGTCTCAGAAAACAATAAAAAAGCAGAGATGAAATCCATTTTGATGAGCGTGACACGCGCCGTTGAAGCGGGGACGCCCATGTCAAAAGCCATGCGCACTGCAAGTGAACACTTTGACCCACTCTATACCGATCTTATCGCCACAGGTGAGCAATCCGGTAACTTAGCAGAAGTATTCGAGCGCTTAGCCACCTACCGAGAAAAAAATGAACAACTCCGTGCGAAAGTGATCAAAGCACTGATCTACCCAGCTATGGTAGTGCTAGTAGCGTTAGGCGTGTCGTTTATCATGCTCACCAAAGTCATTCCCGAGTTTGAAAAAATGTTTGTTGGTTTTGGTGCTGACTTACCGTGGTTTACCAGGCAAGTGTTAGATCTTTCCGCATGGACACAAAACTGGAGCCCATTTATAGCACTAGGCTCTATCAGTCTATTCATCTCAGCGAGAATCCTCTCTAAGCGTTCAGATTCTTTTCGCTTAATGCTCAATCGCTCTGTGCTTAAATTTCCTGTCCTCGGGCCCGTATTATCAAAAGCCGCTATCGCCAAATTTAGTCGAACACTCGCCACGAGCTTTACAGCGGGCATTCCAATTCTAACCAGTTTAAAAACCACATCAAAAACCTCAGGAAACTTACACTATCAACTCGCTATAGAAGAAGTTTACCGTGATACCGCCGCAGGTATGCCAATGTATGTTGCCATGCGCAACTGTAATGTGTTCCCTGAATTGGTGTTACAAATGGTTATGATCGGTGAAGAGTCTGGTCGACTTGACGATATGCTCAATAAAGTTGCAACAATCTACGAGTTTGAAGTCGACAACACCGTCGACAACCTTAGTAAAATTCTAGAGCCACTAATTATCGTTTTTTTAGGTATCGTTGTTGGCGGATTAGTGACAGCAATGTACTTGCCAATCTTTAACTTAATGAGTGTATTGGGCTAGAATGAGCTGTTAACTCCTTTAAAACAGCATCTTGCTGATTTCACTCATCGCTCAAGAGACAAATATGGAAGTATTCCAGTACTACCCTTGGCTATTCGTTGTGTTTGCCACCATCTTCGGTCTGATCGTGGGTAGCTTCCTCAATGTGGTTATTTATCGACTACCTAAAATCATGGAACTAGAATGGCGACGCGAATGTGCCGAGTCATTTCCTGAATACAAAATAGAACCTCCTAAAGAAGTGCTGACCTTGAGCGTCCCACGCTCCTCCTGTCAGAAGTGCGCAACGCCGATACGTATTCGAGACAACATCCCTGTGATTAGCTGGCTGCTTTTAAAAGGCAAATGCCACAACTGTCAGACAGCCATTAGCGCACGCTATCCACTGATTGAACTGCTCACTGCGTTCTGCTCAGGCTTTGTCGCTTACCACTTTGGTTTTAGTTACTTTACCGTTGCCCTACTCTTTTTCACTTTTATCTTAATCACCGCAACATTTATCGATCTCGATACTATGTTGTTACCTGACCAATTAACATTACCATTAACTTGGGCTGGCATTGCCTTAGCATTAGTCGAAATAAGTCCTGTTACTCTACAAGATTCTGTCATTGGTGCTATTGCTGGTTACCTATGTCTCTGGTCCGTTTACTGGGGCTTTAAGTTACTTACCGGTAAAGAAGGAATGGGGTATGGTGATTTTAAACTACTAGCGGCACTAGGAGCTTGGCTAGGTTGGCAGTCACTGCCGATGATCATTCTACTTTCTTCTGTGGTTGGCATCGTATTTGGCATCATTCAACTACGCTTGCAAAAGCAGGGAATTGAAAAAGCTTTCCCTTTCGGTCCTTACTTAGCAATTGCTGGTTGGATAAGCTTAATTTGGGGCGACCAGATTTTAAACTGGTACTTTACTTCAGTTCTAGGAGTGTAAATGGCTTTGGTTATTGGTTTAACAGGTGGTATCGCTAGTGGAAAAACAACCGTCGCGAATCTGTTCAAACAACAATTTAAAATCGATATCGTCGATGCCGACATTGTAGCAAGAGAAGTTGTCGAGCCAGGTACTCCCGGCCTAAACGCGATTATTGAACACTTTGGTCACGATATCGTTCGTGAAGACCAAACTTTAGATCGCGCAAAGCTGAGAGAAAAAATCTTTTCGAATTCAGATGAAAAAGCATGGCTCAACGCACTGTTGCACCCGATAATTCGTGAAAAGATGATCGAAGATTTGCAGCAAGTCACTTCAGAGTATGCGTTACTTGTGGTGCCGTTGCTCGTAGAAAACAAGCTAGATAGTTTGTGTGATCGCGTTCTTATCGTCGATGTAGAACCGAATACACAGATATCTCGCACGATGAAACGAGACAATGTGAGTGAAGATCAAGTTCGCGCCATCCTTGCCTCTCAAGCATCAAGAGAGCAAAGGCTCGCGCTTGCAGACGATGTGGTTAAGAATAATCCAAGTGACCCTGATCTTTTGCTTCAAATCACAGATTTGCACGAAAAGTACCTAGCCATGTGTAAGAAAAATCTGCGAAAATAGGAACGAAACTCACAAAGGCTTATGTCGATGACCACGCACAAATTTGAACATCCGTTAAATGAGAAAACTCGTATTTATCTAAGAGTGGAGTCTCTGCTGCGTCAGGCTCACTTGGCCTCTGGGTTTAGCGAAAATCATCAGTATCAACTGTTTTTCCGTGCGTTATTCGATATGGTTGAGATCTTCGAACAAATCCAACTGAAAAGTGAACTGGCTAAAGATCTTGAGAAGCAGCGGCTGTCGTACCGCCATTGGCTCAATGTTGATGGTGTCGATCAAGACGCATTAAATACCCTACTACAAGAGATAGATGTCGTTCATAGCCAACTAATGGGTGCTGAACGTTTTGGCCAAGCATTAAAAGAAGATCGCTTCCTAAGCTCTATCCGTCAACGCTTTAATCTACCGGGTGGTTCATGCTGTTTTGATCTGCCAGCATTACACTACTGGCTTCATCTACCTATTGAACGTAAAAAGCGTGATGCACAACAGTGGCAAGCAAGCTTAAAGCCCTTATCTGATGCGCTTTCGTTATGGTTAAAGCTCACTAGAGAGACCGGACATTTCAAAGCTCAAATCGGTCGTGCAGGTTTCTTCCAAAGCGACGCTGATGAAGCCAACATTCTAAGACTTCACATCCCAATGGAATATGGCGTGTATCCTATGATTTCAGGCCATAAAAACCGCTTTGCGATCAAGTTCATGTCGTTTGAAAACGGTCAAGCGTGCACACAAGATATTGAATTTGAACTTGCAGTGTGCAGCTAAGACGACACTACGCCTCGCCTCCATAATCTAAAATTCAACGCTTTATTGCGCGTATATTGGATAAAATTTCGTAGCAGCAATAGCGCGTTGAATAAGCCATCTTGAATTCATTTAGGTATACTACCCTTTAACACCAATTAGTAATGAGACGCTCAACTATGTCTAAAGTTACCATCGTTCAATGCCCACAATGTGGCGCCGACGTAGAATGGGGAGAACAAAGCCCTCATCGCCCTTTCTGCAGTAAACAATGCCAAATGATTGATTTTGGTGAATGGGCAGATGAAGAAAACACCATCCCGGGCGCACCCGATATGTCCGATAGTGATGGCTGGTCTGAAGATCAGTACTAAATTGAGACCTAGGGTAAAGGAAGATCCTAGGTTCCTTCTTGGGGAATCTGAATCACGCTCCTTCGTCGCTGTCCAGAATGACGAATTTTAACCGCGGTACCCTGTAATCTTTGGCTATCAATTCCCATCATTCAGAGGAGCTATAGCGACATTAAGGATCTACTAACAGCAAAGATGAAGCTAACAACTTAAACAATTGCATTCTCGACTAGTAGATTCAGAATCACGCTCCTCGTCGCCTTCAAAATGACGAATTTTAACCACGGTACTCTATAATCTTTGACCATCATTTCCTGTCATTCCGAGGAGCCATAGCGACATCAGGAATCTATTCACAGCAAGGCAGAGGCGTGGAGTGTACATCAATGCATGAGCATCGACAGTTCAGGTCGGGTGAAAAGAAACGAGCAAGCTAATTACACAAATAAAAAAACGGAGCCCTAAAAGGACTCCGTTTAAGATGAGAACGCTAGTTATAGCATTACTTCTTAGCAAGTTTCTCTTTGATACGAGCAGACTTACCAGAACGCTCACGTAGGTAGTACAACTTGGCACGACGTACTGCACCACGGCGTTTAACTTCGATGCTATCAACGATTGGAGAGTGTGTTTGGAACGTACGCTCAACACCTTCACCGTTAGAGATCTTACGTACAGTGAAAGCAGAGTGTAGACCACGGTTACGGATTGCGATTACAACGCCTTCGAAAGCCTGTAGACGCTCACGGTCACCTTCTTTTACCTTAACTTGAACTACAACAGTGTCACCTGGTGCAAATTTAGGTAGGTCTGATTTCATTTGCTCTTCTTCAAGAGCTTTGATGATGTTACTCATTTTTTAAATTCCTAGAATAAACTGATACTAAATAAATTAGGTTACTTTGCGTTATGTTCTTTAATGGCTTTATGCTCATTAACAAACTCAGCAAGTAATTGTTCCTGTTCGTCAGTCAGAGCTAGGTTTTCCAGGAGCTCTGGTCTTCTTAGCCAAGTACGGCCCAACGACTGCTTGAGTCGCCATTGACGAATGTCCTTGTGATTGCCTGACATCAGTACCGCTGGTACCTCTTTGTCATCCAATACTTCTGGACGCGTATAGTGAGGGCAATCTAACAAGCCATTTGCAAAAGAGTCTTCTTCTGCTGACGCGAAATCCCCTAGTACACCCGGAACAAACCGAGAGACAGAGTCGATTAACGTCATGGCTGGTATCTCACCACCCGTCATCACAAAATCACCAATCGACCATTCTTCGTCGACTTCAGATTGAATGATGCGCTCATCTACCCCTTCATAACGACCACAAATCAGAAGCAAGTTCTCATTCGTTGCCAGTTCTTCCACTCCTTTCTGGTCGAGCTTGCGACCTTGAGGAGAAAGGTAGATGACTTTCGTCTTGCCCGGTGAGGCTGCTTTCGCGGTATGAATGGCATCGCGCAAAGGCTGAACCATCATTAACATACCAGGGCCACCACCGTAAGGTCGGTCATCGACTGTGCGATGTTTGTCGTGAGTGAAATCTCTAGGATTCCAAGTCTCAATCGACAAAAGACCTTTTTTAACCGCTTGACCTGTTACTCCAAAATCAGTAACAGAACGGAACATTTCTGGAAAAAGGCTAATAACGCCAACCCACATGTTTATCTCGCTCTGTAATTTTGGAGATTAGAATCCAGGATCCCAGTCAACTTCGATCCGTTGAGCTTCGCGATCAACATTAATGATCACTTGCTCTTCAAGGAACGGGATTAATCGTTCCTTCTGCCCGAAAGCATCTTTAAGATTTGCTTTAACAACCAGAACATCGTTTGAGCCAGTTTCTAGCATGTCAGTAACGACACCTAGATCGTAACCTTTAGTAGTTACAACTTGCATCCCAAACAATTCGCGCCAGTAGAACTCATCTTCTGACAATTCAGGAAGTACCGCAGGGTCAATAGCAATTTCAAAGTTCGTCATTAGATGCGCGTCTTCACGAACATCCATGCCTTCCAGCTTAGCCACCATACCTTTGTTATGGCGCTTCCAGCTTTCTACTTTGTACTCAACCCACTTGCCCTTTTGGTTAATGTACCAAGGGCTGTAATCGAAAATGCTTTCAGCATTGTCTGTGTAGGAAAAAACCTTAAGCCAACCACGAATGCCGTAAGTAGCACCAAACTTGCCTACAACAATCTTTTCGTTGCTCATTGTTTCTTTACCTTTCATCGACATAAACTAGTTTCTACTTTTCAAGTAAAAAATTAAGCCGCTTTTTGAGCGTCTTTAACTAGCTTAGCAACACGGTCAGATACTGACGCGCCTTGACCAACCCAGTGGTTAACGCGGTCTAGGTCTAGACGTAGACCTTCTTCTTGACCTTTAGCAGTTGGGTTGAAGAAACCAACTTTCTCGATGAAACGGCCAGTTGCAGCGTTGCGGCTGTCCGCTACTACGATTTGATAAAATGGACGCTTTTTAGCGCCGTGACGTGCCAAACGAATGGTTACCATGTCGTCCTCTTTGCTTTCTCAAAAATAAAATTAACCCCAAAAACCATTCAAGAAATTAAACAGTTTGGGGTCTCGTGCCAAAATAAAGCTCCGGAATTTTACTCTTCTCCCGGAGCAATGCAAGGAGTTTAGTTACTTTTTCACCAACATAAATTGAATTTAAAGTTTGTGACGTACCTAACACCCTGAATCTATGCGTGATCGATTAATTAACGACCAAATGGGTTGAAACCACCGCCACCACCCATGCCGCCCATCATACCTTGCATGTTGCGCATCATGCCTTTCATGCCACCTTTTTGCATCTTTTTCATCATTTTCTGCATTTGGGTGAACTGTTTTAGTAAGCGGTTTACATCTTGAACCTGCACACCAGAACCAGCCGCGATACGCTTCTTGCGCGAGCCCTTGATAATTTCTGGGCGTTGACGTTCTTTCATTGTCATGGAGCTGATGATCGCTTCCATCTGTTTGAACATCTTGTCATCGACTTTGTCTTTCACATTGTCTGGTAGCTGGGACATTCCAGGAAGCTTATCCATCATCCCCATCATGCCGCCCATGTTTTGCATCTGGCCTAGCTGTTCACGGAAATCTTCAAGGTCGAAACCTTTCTTCTCTTTGAACTTCTTCGCTAACTTTTCTGCCTTTTCTTGGTCAACGTTGCGTTGTAGGTCTTCAATCAAAGACAGAACGTCACCCATGCCAAGAATACGTGAAGCAACACGATCTGGGTGGAACGGTTCTAGCGCGTCAGTTTTTTCACCGACACCCAAGAATTTGATTGGTTTGCCCGTGACATGGCGTACTGAAAGTGCCGCACCACCACGAGCATCACCATCAACCTTAGTTAGAACTACACCGGTAAGAGGTAGCGCATCGCCAAAGGCTTTTGCTGTATTTGCTGCGTCTTGACCCGTCATGGCGTCAACAACAAATAGCGTTTCTACTGGGTTGATAGCTGCGTGAAGATCTTTGATCTCCCCCATCATCTCTTCATCAATTGCCAAACGACCTGCGGTATCAACAATAAGTACGTCGTAGAATTTTTTCTTCGCATGGTCAATCGCTGCATTGGCGATATCAATAGGCTTTTGGTCTGGTGATGATGGGAAGAAGTCAACACCGATGTCTGATGCCAGTGTTTCAAGCTGCTTGATTGCCGCAGGACGGTAAACGTCGGCAGACACAACCAAAACTTTCTTCTTGTCACGTTCTTTTAGAAGCTTAGATAACTTACCTACCGATGTGGTTTTACCCGCACCTTGTAGACCTGCCATAAGAAGCACAGCAGGTGGTTGAGCGGCAAGGTTTAGCGCCTCATTCGACTCACCCATTACGGCTTCAAGTTCTGTTTGAACGATCTTGATAAATTCCTGACCTGGAGTCAGAGATTTAGAAACTTCTACGCCCACCGCTTTTTCTTTAACGCGGTTCACAAATTCACGAACGACCGGAAGCGCAACGTCAGCTTCAAGTAGAGCCATTCGGACTTCACGTAGGGTTTCTTTAATGTTGTCTTCGGTCAGACGACCTTTGCCACTGATATTTTTCAGCGTTTTGGATAATCGATCCGTTAAATTCTCAAACATCTTTGTCTCTTCGCTAAAATGGCGATTAATTAGTGTGAGTATACATTAGCCAAGGTCTGAGTCATACCCGTACCGCTGTCCTATTCTTGTCTCTATTTATATATGGTGCGGTAACTTATTAATTTCAATATCTCATCTCTCACGATTGATGTCGGATATATCGTAGCCCCAAAGTGTAATGCAAGGTATAATTTCTCCATCGTGCACAATAATATTTAGGATTCATGGATAGCTTAATAGCCATCGCGGCCGCCATACTTTATGTCTTGGCGATTGCGACCATCATACCCGGACTCTCACAACAGTCAGGAATCAAAGCAAAAACAGTGTTTGCTAGTGCTGCCTGTGCGCTTGTTTTTCATGCGTGGATTTTGAGTGATCTGATTTTTGATGGTTCAGGTCAAAACCTGAGTATTCTCAACGTGGCTTCTTTGATCAGTTTTATTATTTCTCTGGTCATGAGCCTTGCTATGTTGAAAAACCGACTGTGGTTTTTATTGCCTGTCGTTTATAGCTTTGCTGCCATCAATTTATCTGCTGCCACATTTTTGCCAAGCACGTTTATAAAGCACCTAGAGAATGACCCTAAGCTACTCATTCATATTTCGTTTGCGCTCTTCTCATACGCGACTTTAACTATCGGGGCACTCTATGCGCTTCAGTTGGCTTGGCTGGATCACAAACTGAAAGCAAAAAAATCTTTGGCGATTAACCCAAACCTGCCGCCTCTATTAATGGTGGAGCGTCAACTCTTCAAAATTATTTTGATCGGTAACTTATTGTTAACTGCCACGCTCATTACTGGCTTTGTCTTTGTGCAGGATATGTTTGCCCAAGGTAAGGCACATAAGGGCATTCTTTCTTTCATCGCTTGGGTGGTGTACTCAATACTACTTTGGGGTCACTATCAAAAAGGCTGGCGTGGTAGAAAAGTCACATGGTTCGCTGTTGCAGGAGCAACACTGTTAACTCTGGCATATTTTGGCAGTCGCTTTGTAAAAGAAATCATCTTGAATTAAGGAGCTCTAGGGCTCCTATCCTTTATATTTTAGGCTAGATAAAATACAGTACGCCTTAACTCTTTGACTTAACGGACTTACTCAACCGTTATATAACCCAATACTTACAAGGAACAGCAACGTTTTGGACGACATCTCTACGGGTATCTTGTTTGCGCTACTCGCGTGTCTTATCGTCATATCAGGTTACTTTTCCGGTTCAGAAACAGGGATGATGTCTCTGAATCGTTATCGCTTAAAACACTTAGCCAAAAACGGGCATAAGGGTGCTAAGCGAGTCGAAAGACTATTAGACCGTCCAGATCGTTTGATTGGTCTTATTCTTATCGGCAACAACCTCGTTAATATTCTCGCGTCTGCTATCGCGACCATTATTGGTATGCGTTTGTATGGTGATTTAGGTGTCGCTATCGCAACCGGTGCACTAACTATGGTTGTATTGGTTTTTGCCGAGGTTACCCCTAAAACAATTGCAGCGCTTTACCCTGAACGTGTGTCCTACGCGAGCAGTATATTATTGACCATACTGATGAAGTTACTGTCGCCTTTAGTGATGCTTGTTAACTTTATTACGAATGGCTTTATCCGCTTACTTGGCGTAAGAGCGGATCACTCAGCAGAAGATCATCTTAGCTCCGATGAGCTGCGTACGGTGGTAAATGAAGCTGGCGGTTTGATCCCTCGCCGACACCAAGACATGCTAGTGTCTATTTTGGATCTTGAGCACGTCACCGTGAACGACATTATGGTCCCACGCAATGAAATTACCGGTATTGATATTAACGACGACTGGAAATCCATTGTTCGCCAGCTAACACACTCACCACATGGACGCATAGTTTTCTATCGTGACCAAATTGATGAAGTGGTTGGCATGCTGCGCTTGCGTGAAGCTTATCGTCTGATGTTGGAAAAGAACGAATTCAACAAAGAAACGCTATTACGTGCTGCTGATGAGGTCTATTACATCCCAGAAGGCACACCACTGAACGTGCAAATGTTGAAATTCCAACGCAACAAGCAACGTATCGGTCTGATCGTGGATGAGTACGGTGATATCATCGGTCTAATCACTCTTGAAGATATTCTGGAAGAGATCATTGGTGAGTTCACGACGTCAATTTCTCCAAGCCTCTCTGATGAAATCAGTCCTCAAGGTGACGGAAGCTTTCTTATTGAAGGCAGCACCAATATTCGAGATATTAACAAAGGCCTGAAATGGGATTTACCAACGGATGGCCCAAGAACGTTAAACGGTCTTATTTTGGAGCACCTGGAAGATATTCCAGAGAGCCATTTAAGCGTGAGAGTAGCGGGTCACCCAATGGAACTTGTTGAGATTGAAGAGAACCGAATCAAGCTCGTTCGTGTTTATCCGAAGAAGAAAAAATCGACATCCAAATAACCAAAAGAAAAGCCTGACTCATGTCAGGCTTTTTTACTTATTGGGGCAATATGCTTCTTAATGAGCACCTAGTCGATGCGCAACTCTTTTAACATCGACTCAGGCAAAGCAAGTTCATCATTTTTGTTCACCGAAACACCAGCATCCAAAATGTTCTTTGCGATCTGTTGTGCTTCTTTTAAAGAGTGCATTGCTGCCGTGCCGCATTGGTATTCGTTAAGTTCAGGGATCTTATTCTGACTTTCTACCTTCAGCACGTCTTCCATTGCTGCAATCCAAGCATCTGCGACTTGCTGCTCTGATGGTGTGCCAATCAGACTCATGTAAAAACCTGTGCGGCAACCCATAGGCGAAATATCGATGATCTCAACAGAATCACCGTTTAGGTGATTACGCATAAAGCCTGCATAAAGGTGCTCTAGGGTGTGAATACCTTTTTCAGAAAGAATGTCTTTGTTTGGCGCAGTAAAGCGTAAGTCGAAAACAGTAATCGTATCCCCTTTTGGGGTCTGCATGGTTTTCGCCACTCGTACAGCGGGTGCATTCATACGAGTGTGGTCCACGGTAAAACTATCGAGTAAAGGCATTACATCTCTCCTGATTGTAACTCCAGTACCTTTCGGTAATGGATAAATGTCATTCATCCCTACAGCACATGAACTGACTGTGGGCTAAAAGAACCAGCTGCTGTTGTCTTCTAATTCCTGACGACATTGCTTCAGCTGCCAGCCATAAGTTTTCGCTGTTTGTTCAACACGTCGAGCGACTTTGATTAAACTAGGCTTTCGATTATAAGTACCTCGCTTATACCCACCTCGCCCTTCATGATAAGCCAGATACTGGTTATAGGGATCCCATAATGAAATCCCTAGCTGACGCCGTGTTTCATGAGTATACCAACCGACAAACATCATAGAATCATCGAAGTTGGTACGAGAGCCCCCCTGACCTGTGGCATCTTGGAAGTCTTCCCAAGCAGGGTCTTGAGCTTGAGCGTAACCATACGCACTGCTGACTCGTCCCCAAGGAATAAACCCTAGCAAATAATCTTTAGGTGGTTTTGCATCGTGCCGAAAGCTGCTTTCTTGTTTAATGATGGCCATAGCGACATGAATAGGGGTCCCCCATTCATCTTCCATATCTTTGGCATCATCGTACCAACCGGATTTCTCTCGGAATATCTCGCATAAGTTATTCTGCTGCTTTGGCGGTGCCGTAGCACAACCTGCAAGTAGCACGCTTCCAAGTACCGCTACTACTGACGACTTAATGTTCAACCGCACCAATCCTTAGTTAGTCATTACTGCTTCAGGTAAGCAAAGTAATCTTCCAAAAAATCATCAAAAGAAAGCGTGTCACTCTGCTCTGCTTGCTTTTGTTTTTCCACGGACGACGCTACTTCCGTTTCCATCGTATCTTGTGAGTAGTACTGATAACCGTGAGCTAGGTTTTCATCACGGTACTTCATACCAAGAGTACAACCAACTTTACCTAGCCCACCCAGCTCTTTCGTTAGCTCTAATAGTTGACCAGAGATCGTTAGTTCTGGGTTATCAATCCATGTCTCGAGTTGATTACACACATCTTGGTATGCACTGCCACCAGCGGTCATATCCATTTGCTGTGCTATTTGACGTAACTCGACGAAAACTCGGTGTGCCCAATCTTGTAGAGATAGACGTTCACCTTGACAACCAATTTGCAGCATTAGACCTTTTTCACGGCCAGAAACAATGACTTTATTCCAGTTATCGCGCCAACACTCTAATTCACAGTTATCCATAGGGTCTGAGTCTGACAAGGCCGCCCAGGTAAGGAAGAGATCCAAGAATCGTACTTGCTCTTCATTTAAGCCCACTGCGCTGAATGGGTTAACATCTAGAGAACGAACTTCAATGTATTCGACACCACCGCGTCGTAACGCATCTGAAGGCTTCTCACCACTTTTCGATACACGTTTTGGACGAATCGGAGCGTACAGTTCATTCTCAATTTGTAAGATATTGGAATTAAGCTGGCGGTATTCACCATCCACTTTTACCCCAATTTTCGCAAACTCTTCTGATGGGTGGCGAATCGCATCACTCAAACCATCGAGGTATTGGTCAATGCTGTTAAAACCAATTTTCAGCACACTTTGAGCACTATTGGTATAGCCAAGATCGCTCAAACGCAAAGACGTCGACTTCGGCAAATATAATGTCCCGCCAATCTTCTCGAATGGCAGATCGGTTTCACGACCTTGAATAAAAGAGCCACATAACGCTGGTGATGCACCAAAGAAGTAGGGAATCATCCAGCCAAAGCGGTAGTAATTACGGATCAACGCAAAGTACGCATCAGACTTAGCATCTTGGCGGGCTTGTTCATCTTGCTCGCCATAGAGCGCATCCCAAAATGTTTCAGGAAACGAGAAGTTAAAATGGACACCTGAAATAATTTGCATCAGGCTGCCATAGCGACGCTTTAGGCCTTCTCGGTACAGCGTTTTCATTTTCGCTGCATTCGAAGAGCCATACTGGGCTAACTGAATATCATCCTCTGAGCCCACGTAGCAAGGCATTGATAGTGGCCACATTTTCTCTTCACCCATTTTGGTTTGAGTGAAATGATGGATATCTTTCAGCTGTGCCATCAGTTCTGGAATTTCATGTGACACAGGCGTAATGAACTCTAACAATGATTCCGAAAAATCCGTTGTGATCCATTGATTTGTGAACGCAGAGCCTAACCCTTCAGGATGAGGAGTTGTAGCTAGATGTCCATCCTGACGATAGCGCAAAGTTTCTCGCTCAACACCGCGTCCAAACTGCTTAAATACTTCGGGGTTTGATGCAACTTTTTTTAGTCGCGCAGCAAAATCAGTCAAAATGAGGTTCGCTTATATTGGGAGCAGGACACTTGTTACATAACACAAGTGTAAGCTAAGTTATTGATAGTTAATGCATCTAGATAAATAACCCACGAAAAGTTGCTTATCTAGATGAATAGCGGAGAAACGTTTCTCCGCTATTAAATGTGTACTCTATCGAATGATTTCAAGCTCTTCTACGTCTTTCCCCAACTTTTCTAATTGAGGACGCAACGATTTAGCATCACCAACGACGATAATTTGATAGTCATTTGGATCAAACCATTTCTGAGCCAGCGCATTCAACGTCTGCTTATCGACTTTTTCTACGATAGCGTTTCTTTGCTGCAAGTAATCATGATCGAGGTTGTACTTAAGAATATCACTGATGAGCTCCGCTTTTTGTGTTGGCGTTTCATATTTCAGTGCATCTTTTTGACCGATCGCTTGACGCATAAATTTCATCTCTTCATCAGTAATACCTGACTGCGAGTATTCATTTAGCTCATTTTCCATCTCAATGATCGAAGCAACCGTTGCATCCGCTCGTACTTGCGCGGTGAAAACCACCGAGCCTGTTTCTGGATTACCAGAGAAGTAGCCGTAAGCACCGTATGTGTAACCCTTGTCTTCACGTAGATTTTGGTTAATGCGGCTATTGAAGTTCCCAGCTAAGTTGAAGTTTGCCAGTTGGCTTAGGTAAAAATCGCCCGTTGCGTCGTAAGGCATACCTTGACGAACCATCATGACCACACTTTGCGGCGCTCCTGGTTTATCAACAAGATGGATCTTTTGCTCACCTAATGCAGCAATGCTTTGCGGTGCATACAATGGCGCAGCTTCATCTTGCCAGTTTTTCCAGAACGTCAGTTGCTGCTCAATTTCCTGTTGATCAATGTCACCAACAACGACGATTTGCGCACTTTGTGGCGTGTAATGCTTCGAGTAGAATTCACGGACATCATCCAACGTTAATGCACTGACACCTGCTTGCGTGCCGTCTTTTGGTCGAGCAAAAACCGAATCCCCATAGAGCACCTGACGACTCGCTTGTGACGCCATCCAACTTGGATTTTGGTGCTCATATACCAGGCCTTCTAGCGCTTGCATTTTTACACGCTCGAAATCATCTTGATTAAATGCAGGAGACAGCAACATCTCTTCGACAATTTTTAACGTCGGCTCTAAGTTCTTTTCTAGAGCAGAAACACTGATGTTTGTTGTATAACCTGTGGCATTAACAGAGATAACACTACCTAGTTTATCAAGCTCAGCTTGAATCTCTTCGACACTGCGTTTCGTTGTACCTTCTTGCAACATCGCAGCGGTCAATTGGGCAAGACCTTCTTTACCCTTTTCAACAAAACGTGTCCCTGCAGGTAAACTAAATTGCATCATCACCGTCGGCGTTTCATCGCTAACTGCACCAAGCAGCTCTGAGCCATTCTTGAAATGTAACTCGTACAGCTCTGGCATCGTCGCTTTCACTGGTTCTCCTACTGGCGGTTGCACTGAGCGATCGAAGTTATCGGTCGCACGACGATACGCCAATTGGTCATCGGAAATCTTCTCATATTCTGGCAGCGTACGCTTTGGTGTCACAAAGGTCGCAGGTTTTACGACAAGGTCTGTTTTTCCTTTTGGGACCACGCTTAGGGTCACTTTGTTCTTACCTTGGATAAAGTCCGTATACGCTTTTTCTACCGAAGTCGGCGTAACTGCACGGATTTGTTCAAGCTGTTGCTCAAGACGATCAGGATCGCCGAAAAATGTCTCGTTGGAAGCCAACTGAGTCACTTTACCTTTAACGCTTTCTAGCGCAAAAATAGCATCCGCTTCCGCTTTACCCTTCAACTGCTCAAGGCGATCTTCTGTCACGCCTTTTTCCGCAAACTGATTAAGTGATTGTAAAAGCTCGTCGTACAGTTTTGATAGGTCGCCTTTATCTCCAGAATCACCCATTGCGTAAACGTAAAAGTTACACGCCAGTTCAGCACAATCATGGAATGAACCAGCATCGACCGCTTTTTGAGTCTTCACTAGGTCTTGATAGAGCACGCTGTTGGTACCGCCCCCCAATACTTCTGATAATGTATCGAGAGACGCTTGGCTTTCTTCGCCGTTGTAGGTTGTTGGCCACGCGATCATCACCATAGGTTGTTGAATACGATCTTCTAGAGTGATGTATTTGTCTTCTTGCAGTTTTGCAGGTTGTTTCGGCGCATTTTCAACCTCAGGACCACGAGGAATCGAACCGAAGTACTTATTTACCCACTCTAGAGTTTGTTCAACGTCTAAGTCACCACCGATCGTGATAGTCGCATTGTTTGGGCCATACCAACGCAAGAAAAACGCTTTGAGGTCGTTCACATCAACACGATCAAGATCTTCAACATAACCAATGGTTTGCCACGAATACGGATGACCTTCAGGATATAGCGCTTCGGACATGCGCTCCCAAATCAAGCCATAAGGACGATTATCGTAACGCTGAGCTCGCTCATTTTTTACAGTCGAACGCTGAATTTCAAATTTGCGTTGAGAAACCGCATCCAACAAAAAGCCCATACGGTCAGACTCTAACCACAGCATTTTCTCGAGCTGGTTAGCAGGGACAGTTTCAAAGTAGTTAGTACGATCGCGGTTTGTTGTACCATTTAACGTGCCGCCAGCCTCTGTGATGATTCTGAAGTGCTCTTGGTCACCAACGTTCTCTGAACCTTGGAACATCATGTGCTCAAAGAAATGCGCAAAACCAGACTTACCCACTTCTTCACGAGCTGAACCAACATGGTAAGTCACATCCACATGGACCAATGGGTCAGAATCTTCAGGAGCTAAGATCACCGTTAAACCATTATCGAGTTTATACTTTTGGTATGGAATCTTAACTTTGCCTTCTTCAGCTTTCGATGACTCAACGAAAGTTACCCCTTTCGGCAGTGATGAAACTGGCGTATTTGATGCACAGCCCGTGATCACCAACAGTGAACACGCGCCAACCCAAAACATCTTCATGTACTTTCCTTAAAATAATCCGAGATAGATGGCCGCAAGTAAGCTATACCTAGCAGCCTTTCCTAAAAATATTAAAATCACGCAAGGCAGAAACTTCATTCTTAGCCACCCTGCGGCTAAACACAGCGGGTCTCCAATTACAGGTAACCAGCTAAAAAATAATCCCCAATAGCCATACTTAGAGAGCCACTTTAATGCGGTATGACCGTGCTTTTCCTCTTGTGCTTTGTTGGGAATCCACAAGCCAAGCCAATAATTTGTTAAGCCACCAAGCGTATTACCGATAGTAGCGACCATAACAATTGAAGAAACGGAGTATTGATTTAATGAGAGAGTGGCAACTAAGCCCGCCTCAGAACCACCAGGCAACAACGTGGCACTGAGAAAACCGGTCATGAAAAGCACCCATAATGCTGAATCTGAAAACCAAAGCGCTAAACTTTCAAAACTCGTGTTAAATGCTTCTAGCATGTCATATCAAGCAACACCTTGCCTCTGGTTCTTCCTGATTCGACCTGCTGGTGAGCACCAATGACATCACTCATAGGATAAACCTGTTGAATTTCAGTCTTCAGTAAGCCAACGCCGACCATGTACAACAAGGTATCTAACTGCGCAGGGTCTGGTTCAACCAACATGCCACTAGCCTCAAAGCCTAGGAGTTTGGCTTTTTCACAAATCAGCTCAGCTGTGATGGTTGGAACGGTGATGACTCTCGCATTGTCTTTCAGGCATTTAAGCGCATCTAACGCAGCATCTCCGCCTACTAAATCAATCAAAACATCAACATCTTCAACACGTTCTGACACTGGTGCAAATTGATAGTTCACTGCATGAGCACCGAGCGTCGCAAGGTAATCTAAATTTCGTTCACTGCAGGTTGTAAAGACTTCCGCTTTCGTCGCGATCGCAATTTGTACCGCGAGGTGTCCAACACCACCGGCTCCAGCGAGGATAAGTACGCGATCGTTTTCCGTCACATTAGCCTTACTGAGAGCTTGTGCCGCAGTTTGTCCCGCCAACGGTAATGCAGCAGCTGCCTCCAAAGTTACGGAGCTAGGAACATGACTTAACTCAGTTTCTGGAACACATATGTATTGGCTGTAACCACCGCCTCGAACTGGGAAACCAATAAATCCAGCCACCTCATCACCTTCATTAAAACGTGATGCCCCCTCTCCACAAGACATCACTTTTCCTGAGATGTCGTAACCTGGCACCCAAGGTAAATTATCCTTATTCTGCGCTGCCGCCCAACCGAGCCCAGCTCGAGTTTTGACATCAATAGGATTTACGCCTGAAAAAGCGACTTTTACTAAGACTTCACCAGGCTGTGGTGATGGTGTAGAAGCATGTTGAATCGCGAGTACGTTGGCATCACCAAACTCAGTGATAACGATCTGTTTGTGTTCCATAAACCATTCCCTGCAAGAAAACAAAAAGGGATGCGAAAGCATCCCTTTGACTATAAACCATTTTGTTAACCTAAGTTAATCGTGATTTTGTAAATTGGTTGATCATTCCATTTTCAATAATGTCTAACCAACAAGTGCTAACAATATACCAGCCGCAACGGCTGAACCCAGCACACCAGCAACGTTTGGTCCCATCGCATGCATTAACAAAAAGTTTTGCGGGTTAGCTTGTAAACCAACTTTGTTTACGACTCGCGCGGCCATTGGTACCGCAGAAACGCCAGCCGCACCAATAAGTGGGTTGATGTCTTCTTTCGAGAACTTGTTAAGCAGTTTCGCCATCAGGACGCCCGCACCAGTACCGATACTAAATGCAACTGCGCCTAACCCCAAGATACCTAACGTTTCTAGGTTCAAGAACTGCTCAGCTTGCAGCTTAGAACCAACACCAAGACCTAAAAAGATAGTCACTATGTTGATCAATTCATTTTGAGCAGTTTTCGATAAACGATCGACCACACCAGCTTCACGCATCAAGTTACCCAAACAGAACATACCAACCAATGGCGTAGCTGAAGGCAAGAACAGAATCGTCATCAGTAATACAGCAAGCGGGAAGATGACTTTCTCCCATTTACCAACATGACGAAGCTGAGCCATCTTGATTTGACGCTCTTCCTTGGTTGTCAGTGCTTTCATGATTGGTGGCTGGATGATCGGCACCAATGCCATATAGCTGTATGCCGCGACTGCAATCGCACCTAACAGATCTGGAGAGAGCTTACTCGCCAAGAAAATCGCTGTTGGCCCATCAGCACCACCGATGATCGCGATAGACGATGCATCCGCCATGGAGAACTCCATGCCAGGTACATAGTTGAGCAAAATAGCGCCAAACAGTGTTGCAAAAATACCAAACTGCGCAGCCGCACCTAACCACAACGTTTTTGGGTTTGCGATCAAAGCACCAAAGTCAGTCATCGCGCCCACACCCATGAAGATCAATAGCGGGAACACACCCGATTCAATCCCAATGTAGTAAACGTAGTAGAGCAAGCCACCAGGCTCAGTAAAGCCAGCATTTGGAATATTCGCCAAAATAGCACCGAAACCAATCGGCAATAACAGTAAAGGTTCAAATCCTTTTTTAATTGCCAAAAACAGCAAGGTACAACCAACCAGCATCATACAGATTTGGCCGAACTCGAAGTTAGCGATCCCTGTTTCTGCCCAAAGGGTTAACAATCCGTCCATGATACTCCCTTACGCCAGGCTCAACAGAGGCGCACCTACTGTGACAGCATCGCCTTCTTTAACGTTCAGCTCTTGAACCACACCACCACGCGCCGCTCGTACTTCAGTTTCCATTTTCATCGCTTCAAGGATGAGCAATACATCGCCTTCAGCTACCTCAGCACCAGGTTGAACATTCACTTTGAAGATGTTACCTGCAAGAGGAGCAGGCACCGCTTCAGCTGAAGCATTAGAAGGTGTGCTAGGTGTAGCCGATTTTGCCGGTGCATTAGAAGGAGCAACAGATGTCAGTTCACCTTGAGGGCCAACTTCCACCTCATACACCTGCCCGTCAACACGTACACTATAAGTTTCTACACCACCAGTTGCTGGTTGAGCTGCAGGTACAGCAGGCTTCGCAGCTTCTAGCGTTGGTGCAGGCTCAAATGCTTCTGGGTTTTCACGATTCTTAAGGAATTTAAGCCCAACTTGAGGGAAAAGTGCATAAGTGAGTACGTCATCAACACGCTCACTTGCTAGCTTAATGCCTTCTGATTTCGCTTTCTCCATCAGATCAACCGTAAGCGTCTCCATTTCAGGCTCAAGTAAATCGGCAGGACGACAGGTAATTGGCTCTTTACCATCAAGCACTTTCGCTTGCAGTTCTGCATTTAACTCGGCTGGTGCTTGACCGTACTCACCTTTCAATAGACCTGCGGTTTCCTTGGTAATACTCTTATAGCGCTCGCCAGTAAGCACGTTAATCACCGCTTGAGTACCGACGATCTGTGAAGTTGGAGTCACCAATGGAATGAAACCAAGATCTTCACGTACACGAGGGATCTCTTCTAATACTTCATCAATGCGATCCGCAGCGCCCTGCTCTTTCAACTGGCCTTCCATATTGGTCAGCATACCACCAGGCACTTGAGCAATCAGGATGCGTGAATCGACTCCTTTTAACTGGCCTTCCCACTTCGCATACTTCTTACGTACCTCACGGAAATATGCGGCGATAGGTTCCAGTTGCTCGAGTTTCAAATTGGTATCTCGCTCGGTACCTTCTAGCATAGCGACTACCGTTTCAGTCGGTGTATGGCCGTAGGTACAACTCATTGAAGAAATCGCAGTATCGAGAATATCAATACCGGCTTCTACTGCTTTTACCGCCGTTGCTGTAGACAGCCCCGTTGTTGCATGACAATGAAGTGCCAATGGCACATCACAAGACGCTTTGATACGCGTGATAAGCTCTTCCGCTTCATAAGGCTTAAGTAAGCCAGACATATCTTTAATACACAGCGAGTGACAACCTAAATCCTCTAGGCGTTTTGCCAAGTCAACCCAAGTGTCTGCGTTATGCACTGGGCTCGTTGTGTAAGACAACGTACCTTGAGCATGCGCACCAACATCAACCGTTGCTTTAACGGCTTTCTGGAAGTTTCGCACGTCATTCATTGCATCAAAAATACGGAATACATCCATGCCGTTAGCATGCGCGCGTTCCACAAACTTCTCTACTACGTCGTCGGCATAATGGCGGTATCCTAAAAGGTTTTGACCACGCAGTAGCATTTGCATTGGTGTATTAGGCATCGCTTTTTTTAGTTCACGTAAACGCTCCCAAGGGTCTTCCCCTAAGAATCGAATACAAGAATCAAATGTTGCACCACCCCAAGTCTCTAGAGACCAGTAACCAACCTTATCCAACTCAGCTGCGATAGGCAGCATATCCTCAATACGCATACGCGTAGCAAATAGTGATTGATGGGCATCACGAAGGACCACATCAGTAATAGCTAGTGGTTTAGACATGCTCTTAAACTCCTTTTTAATCCTAGTTCGGCTACTTCGCGAATGAGGCGCGATGTTTATGAATCGCAGCCGAGATCGCCGCCACTACTTGTGGACTAACAGCTGAAGAGGTTGATTGAATATTAGTGTTTGTTTTTGGTGCTGCGATCGGCTCTGGTACTTCTTCTGGTACCAATTTCGACATTAACCGAACGAGATAAACAAGAATAGTGAGGAAAATAAATACGACCGCCATCCCCGTTAGCATCAGGGTGGCCGCATCTACTAGCAGGCTTCCTATATTAGTCATGTTGCTTCCTTTCTTTGTCATCCTGACAACGTGCAGGACTTTAATAGTGTCAAATCCCGACCCATGGATTATCTCGATTGGTTAAATTTTGTCAATTTTGTTTAAGGAAGGTTTGTAGTAATCCTGATAAATGATTATTTATTCACTACCCAGATCACAGTTCATGACAAAATAATCACTTCAAATCGCTATCACCTTACGAACAGAGTAAAGGAGGACATAAATAAAAACTGCGATTTAGATTTCAAAATCAAATCGGGACTCACGAAGTAAAAACCAACAAAAACAAAAAGATGAACAAAATTAACAATCAATAAACAAATAACAAACAAAGTGACTACATGAGAGTAATTGAAATGAAAAATGGAAGTCAGTGTATAGGAGGGATAATCAGGATGATTTCACACGATGCGACAGAAGCTTGATAGCAAATTGCTTAGATACGCACATATTCGCTTTTAAAAAAGAGGAACATAGGCTCTAGTGATCCTACGCCATATTCCAGATGTCTAGATACAAAAAAGCCTCGCAATTGCGAGGCTTTTTCAATAAGTGGCGCGTCCTGGAGGATTCGAACCTCCGACCGCCTGGTTCGTAGCCAGGTACTCTATCCAGCTGAGCTAA
>NZ_JAWOUX010000005.1:0-82529 GCF_033339595.1 Vibrio sp. 2096 | reverse complement strand
GCGTCCTGGAGGATTCGAACCTCCGACCGCCTGGTTCGTAGCCAGGTACTCTATCCAGCTGAGCTAAGGACGCGCAGATCTTCTTGCTAAGAAGTTGTGAAGTAAATCACATTCATTTCTTACGAAACAAAAAAAAGGCCATCGGGCCAGTCAATGAATGGCGGTGAAGGAGGGATTCGAACCCTCGATACGGGATAAACCGTATACTCCCTTAGCAGGGGAGCGCCTTCAGCCTCTCGGCCACCTCACCGTTTTCATTGTTATATCTCAAAAGAGATATGGCGCGTCCTGGAGGATTCGAACCTCCGACCGCCTGGTTCGTAGCCAGGTACTCTATCCAGCTGAGCTAAGGACGCACTTTTTGTTGATAAATCAACGTTGCAAGAATGGCGGTGAAGGAGGGATTCGAACCCTCGATACGGGATAAACCGTATACTCCCTTAGCAGGGGAGCGCCTTCAGCCTCTCGGCCACCTCACCGTCTTGCGGAGGCACATATTACGTTTTACCGAAAATATGTCAAACACTTTCTTTGAAAAAATCTACGAAACTGGCTTAACCGTTGCTGATTTAATCAAAGTGACTATTAAACGAACTTTATCACTCTATTATGATGAAAAAAAGAGAGTCTTCTCTGAAAAAAAGACATTTATTTTCAAATAACTTTCTGAAGTTCGAATCAATATTATTGATGAATTCACAGCCATACTCAACACAATAGTTTCTGCAAATTTTCAAAAACAGTAAAAACTAAAAAGGCCAACCCTTCGGTTAGCCTTTTTCATTCAAACTAAGCTCTGTAAACAGGAGCGACTTAGTAGTTACCTGAAGCAACGTTGCCATTGCCTTTTTCAGCTTGAATGCGCATGTAGATTTCTTCACGGTGAACTGAAACCTCTTTCGGAGCGTTAACGCCGATACGCACTTGGTTACCTTTAACACCTAGTACAGTTACAGTCACTTCATCACCAATCATCAGTGTTTCGCCTACGCGGCGAGTCAAAATTAGCATTCTTTGCTCCTTGAGTAATCTCTAAATTTTCTTGCTACAAAGCTATTATCCAACAAAAGTTATATTTTCGTAAACTACCTTGTTAGCGAAAATCAGCCTAAAAAGGCATGTTTTTGTTGAATGTTTAATGCTTCACTAGACGTAATGTAAGCATCATGCAGAATGTTTGCTGCTGTATCCACACATTCGGGTGCTAAAACTAGCATCATAGTGAGTGCATTCGTTGCGCTGAAATTGATCTCAATATCTCGCTTTGCCAACAAATCGCATGCGTGCTCTACCATTCCATTGGCCTCAAGCCCCACTGCGGTCAACAGGCTTACCACTTCACTATTACGGATTTTGTCGCTGAACACCAGATCGAACTTGGCACATGCATCTTGTTTTATCATGATACCTGCCCGTTCTGTTTCCTCGATCACATTCCAAATGTCGATACCCAACATCTGACATTGTTTTGTAGCACTAGATAAATGTTCTTTATCGACTTCGATTATGGCAAGGTCACGTTGAATGGCTATACCAGAGACGGCTTGATTGCCTAACTCCCCCTTTACCAGACTGCCTTCATTAACATCAAATGTCGAAAGCACGCGCAGTGGCACATTATTCTTCCATGCAAATTGCACTGAAGGTAAATGTAATACTTTCGCGCCTCGGCTTGCCATCGCTTCCATGGAAGGAAAATCGATAACCGCCAATTTTCGCGCGTTTTTCACTACACGTGGGTCACAAGTATAAATACCATCAACGTCGGTAAAGATTTGACACTCATCAGCGCGCAATGCGCCTGCCAGTGCCACTGCGCTCGTATCTGAGCCACCTCGACCTAATGTGGTGATATCCCCGTTCTCATTCACACCTTGAAAGCCTGCAACAATCACGATTTGGTCTTGCTCAAGCAATCCCAGAATTGTCTTAGTATCAATGTGTTTAATCGTTGCGTCATTGTGTTGATTATCCGTCACAATATTCGCCTGTGCTCCGGTAAGCGAGCGTGCAGCATGACCCAATTTATTGAGTGTCATTGCTAACAGTGCCATTGACACTTGCTCACCAGCAGAGAGCAAAACATCAAGTTCTCGAGCTGTAGGCACGCTATCTATCTGTTTAGCGAGGTCCATCAGTCTGTTTGTTTCGCCTGACATTGCAGACACGACAACAACAACTTGATTGCCATCATTTTTCGCCTTAATGATGTGTTCAGCAACTTGGTGGATTCTTTCAATTGAACCCACGGAGGTTCCGCCAAACTTTTGCACGATAAGGGGCTTTTTCACCAGTCTTCACCTTCCCAAGACCGAAGTCTCTTTAGAACTGCTTACATCGTCAGTATTTCCTTTTAGAAAAATTATATAAGCAGTAGTTACAACAAAAACCAAATAGCCTAAATGACTCGGTTAACTTTTGGTCAATTAAACCACTTGGCTGCTAAAAAAATTACGCTCAATCAAAGAAACTTGATTGAGCGTAATTTTAGTAGTTAAAAGCTTATAAGCGCTCTTCTAACCAAGGCTGAACTGTTTTAATTGCCTCTGGTAGTGCGGCTACATCAGTACCACCAGCTTGAGCCATGTCAGGACGACCACCGCCCTTACCACCGACTTGCTCAGCAATCATCTTAACTAGATCACCAGCTTTTACTTTACCAGTTAGATCTTTAGTCACACCAGCAATCAGGCCAACCTTGTCACCTGTTACGTTAGCAAGCAGTACGACACCAGACCCCATTTGGTTCTTGATGTCATCAACCATAGTACGTAGGTTCTTGCTGTCAGCGCCTTCAAGAGCTGCGACTAGAACTTTTGTACCATTGACTTCAACCGCTTTGCCCATGATGTTAGCGCTTTCTGCTGCCGCCATCTTATCTTTTAGCTTCTGCACTTCTTTCTCTAGCGCTTTTGCTTTCTGTGCAGATTCTGCCAGTTTCTCTTCGTACTTCGCGTTTTGAGCTTCAATCGCGTCTAATGCAGCCTCGCCTGTTACCGCCTCAATACGTCGAATACCTGCAGCAATGCCGCTTTCTGAAGTGATTTTGAATAGGCCAATATCACCTGTGCTTGATGCGTGAATACCACCGCAAAGCTCTGTCGAGAAGTCGCCCATAGATAGTACGCGTACTTCGTCGTCGTACTTCTCGCCGAATAGAGCCATTGCGCCTTTCTTCTTAGCAGACTCAATGTCCATCACGTTGGTTTCAATCGTGTGGTTGCGACGAATTTGCGCGTTAACTAGGCGCTCAACTTCTTTCAACTCTGCTGCGGTTACGGCTTCTAGATGCGAGAAGTCGAAACGTAGGTTGTCTGCCTTCACCAATGAGCCTTTCTGCGTTACGTGCTCACCTAAAACTTGGCGTAGTGCTGCGTGTAGCAAGTGCGTTGCTGAGTGGTTTAGAGAGATAGCTGCGCGACGCTCTGCGTCAACGATAGTTGCTACTTCATCACCTTTCGCTAGAACGCCTTCTGCCATTACACCGTGGTGCGCGATTGCGTTACCTAGTTTTTGAGTGTCCTCAACGTGGAATACACCAGACTCAGTACGGATTTCACCAGCGTCACCACACTGACCGCCTGACTCTGCGTAAAATGGTGTTTCACCAAGTACGATGATTGCTTTGTCGCCCGCAGATAGTGAATCTACTTCGTTGCCTTCAACGAACATCGCTGCTACAGAACTAGAGCCTTTAGTACCTGTGTAACCACAGAATTCTGTTTGCGTATCAACTTTGATTGCTGCGTTGTAGTCAGTACCGAAGTTACCCGCTTCACGCGCACGTTGACGCTGTTCTTCCATCGCTTTCTCAAAACCTTCTTCGTCGATTGCGAACTCACGCTCACGTGCAACGTCGTTAGTTAAGTCAGCTGGGAAGCCATAAGTGTCGTAAAGTTTAAATACGGTTTCGCCGTCCAGTACTTTACCGTCTAGGTTATCTAATGCTTCGTTTAGAATCGCCATACCGCGCTCAAGTGTACGACCAAAGTTTTCTTCTTCGATACGCAGTACTTTTTCAACCACAGCTTGTTGACGCTTCAGCTCTTCACCAGCCGTACCCATGATGTCAGCTAGAACGCCAACCAACTTGTGGAAGAATGCACCTTGTGCGCCCAGCTTGTTACCGTGACGAACTGCGCGACGGATGATACGGCGTAATACGTAACCTCGACCTTCGTTTGAAGGCATAACGCCATCCACGATCAGGAATGAACATGAACGGATGTGGTCAGCGATAACGCGTAGTGATTGGTTTGATAGGTCTTCGTAACCGATCACTTCTGCTGCTGCTTTGATAAGAGCTTGGAATACATCGATTTCGTAGTTTGAGTGAACGCCCTGCATGATTGCAGAGATACGCTCGATACCCATACCAGTATCTACCGATGGTTTTGGTAGCGGTTCCATAGTCCCGTCTGCGTGACGGTTGAACTGCATGAATACGTTGTTCCAGATCTCGATGAAACGGTCACCATCTTCTTCAGGCGTGCCAGGACGGCCACCCCAGATGTGCTCACCGTGATCGTAGAAGATTTCAGTACATGGACCACAAGGGCCAGTGTCGCCCATTTGCCAGAAGTTATCAGACTCGTACGGCTTGCCGCCTTCTTTATCACCAATGCGAACAATACGATCAGCGGGTACGCCAACTTTCTTGTTCCAGATGTCAAACGCTTCGTCATCGGTTTCGTAAACAGTTACCAATAAACGATCCGCTGGCAGTTTAAGAACTTCGGTTAGGAATTCCCAAGCAAAGGAGATCGCATCTTCTTTGAAGTAATCGCCAAAGCTGAAGTTGCCTAACATTTCAAAGAATGTGTGGTGACGAGCAGTAAAGCCAACATTTTCTAGGTCGTTATGTTTACCACCAGCACGTACGCAACGCTGAGCCGTAGTCGCTCGAGTGTAGGCTCGTTTTTCTAAGCCTAAGAAACAATCTTTAAATTGGTTCATACCTGCGTTTGTGAACAGCAGGGTTGGGTCGTTATGTGGAACTAACGATGAACTTTCTACGATTTGGTGTCCTTTGCTCTCAAAGAACTTGAGGAACGCGTTACGAACCTCATCAGTGCTCATGTACATGCAGCTCTTCCTGAAAATAGTCGAGTTAGAATTTTGCCGTATTGTAGATCATGCAAACAGCTGAGACTAGTTTTCTTGAGGAAAAGAGGGAGTAGGAGAAAAAATTTGAAGCAAAACAAAAATCAGTGCGGACGACTGACCGTTAATCTTCGTCCTCAAAGCTCAGCGCGTAGCTGATTTGGTCAAAACTGTAGCCACGATATTGCAGAAAACGAACTTGTTTTGCGTACTCTTTTTGGTCTTTGGCTTTAATACCTTTGAATTTCTTTTCTGCCGCCTGTTTAGCCAGTTCAAACCAATCTTGCGGCTCTTCAGCCATAGCTTGCTCAATCACCGACTCCGCAACACGCTTCTGGTTTAACTCTTGACGAATTCGACGCTCTCCATGTCCTTTGTATACATGCTGTCTAATTTGACTCTTCGCGTAACGTAAATCATCTAAATAGTTATGGTCTAGGCAAAAATTAATTGCGATGTCGATGTCTGATTCTTCATAGCCCTTCATCGATAATTTTTGGTAAAGCTCATACTGACCATGATCGCGACGGCTAAGCAATTGGATAGCAGCCTCTTTGCTCGATAATGTCGGCGCCTGGCGTTTTTGGTACATGATGATCCTAAAAGTATTTTTGCTGTACAGGCTCTCAATGGCCTTTGTGATAATTCGATTTTTGATTTCAATAGATACAACAAAGCCCCGCATTGCAGGGCTTTGTCATTTATTAATCTATGAGAGATTAAAACTCTTCAGCTTGCTCTGGCGCTTCACCAGCTTCAGGCGCTTCCGCAAGTGCTGGCGCTAGCAACATTTCACGCAGTTTTGTATCGATAGTTTTAGCCACTTCAGGATGCTCACGCAGGTAGTTACACGCATTCGCTTTACCTTGACCAATCTTATCGCCATTGTAGCTATACCAAGCACCGGCTTTTTCAACTAACTTGTGCTTCACACCTAGATCGACAAGTTCACCTTCGCGGTTAAAGCCTTGGCCGTACATGATTTGTGTGTTTGCTTCTTTAAATGGTGCTGCAATCTTATTCTTAACAACTTTGATGCGCGTTTCGTTACCTACGACTTCGTCACCTTCTTTGATTGCGCCAGTACGACGGATATCTAGACGAACAGAAGCGTAGAACTTAAGTGCGTTACCACCTGTTGTTGTTTCTGGGTTACCAAACATCACACCAATCTTCATACGGATTTGGTTGATGAAGATACACATACAGTTAGACTGCTTTAGGTTACCCGTTAGCTTACGCATTGCTTGAGAAAGCATACGTGCTTGCAGACCCATGTGGCTATCGCCCATTTCGCCTTCGATTTCTGCTTTCGGTGTTAGCGCTGCAACAGAGTCGACAACCATAACATCGATAGCACCAGAACGTGCAAGTGCGTCACAGATCTCTAGCGCTTGCTCACCTGTGTCTGGCTGAGAAACTAGCAATGCATCGATATCTACGCCAAGTTTCTTCGCGTATACAGGATCTAGAGCGTGCTCTGCATCGATAAACGCACAAGTTTTGCCTTCACGTTGCGCAGCAGCAATAAGCTCAAGCGTTAATGTTGTTTTACCTGAAGATTCTGGGCCGTAGATTTCTACGATACGACCCATTGGTAGACCACCAGCACCCAAAGCGATATCAAGAGAAAGAGAACCCGTTGAGATGGTTTCTACGTCCATTGCGCGGTTATCACCAAGGCGCATGATAGAGCCTTTACCGAATTGCTTTTCAATTTGACCTAGCGCAGCGGCGAGCGCTTTCTGTTTGTTCTCGTCCATTACTTTCTCCGATTTATTCATCTTCTTTGGGCGACGAATAGTAATTCATTTTTCTTAAGCAGAAGAACTGCTCAGCAATGAAAGTTATTATACTGTTGATTCATACAGTGTCCATACCTGTATGAAAAAAATTTGGCTGACCTAAAGTCATGATTTGCTCTAGCCCTTATCAATGCTGGGCTAAAACAAGTTAAGAAATTCTAGAGCAGATGTTGATACAATTGAGTCAACGCGTGCTCGACCGCTTTTTTGCGAACTTCTGCACGGTCACCAGAGAAATGCATGGTTTCTACTTGCTGCCAACTTTGGTTATCAGCAAAAGCAAAGCAGACCATACCGACTGGTTTCTCTTCACTGCCACCACCCGGCCCTGCAATACCACTGATGGATACACCGATGGTGGCATTTGAGTTTTTAATTGCACCCTGTACCATTTCAATCACAACTGGCTCACTCACTGCACCATGCGCTTCTAACGTTGAAGCTTGCACACCAAGCATCTCCATTTTCGCTTCATTACTGTAGGTGACGAACGCACGGTCAAGCCAAGCTGAACTACCAGCAATGTCAGTAATGGCGGTTGCAACACCACCACCTGTGCATGATTCTGCGGTTGTTAAAACATGCCCGTGTTTAGCCAATAATGCGCCTAAATCGGCACTCAATTTTGTTGTTTTTTCCATAGCCAAAATGCCCTTTGTCTCTTTTTACTTGATAGGGATTCACGTATCCTAAGCCGCTACGGAAATAAACAAAAGAACTTACCTGTGAAAGCTGAACAAAAACACACTCCGATGATGCAGCAATACCTCAAGCTAAAAGCTGAGAACCCAGAGATTTTGCTGTTCTACCGCATGGGCGATTTCTACGAACTCTTTTACGATGATGCCAAGCGAGCTTCTCAGCTTCTTGATATTTCATTGACCAAACGTGGTGCGTCTGCAGGTGAACCTATCCCAATGGCGGGTGTGCCATTTCACGCCGTAGAGGGCTACCTGGCAAAACTTGTTCAGCTTGGTGAGTCTGTGGCAATCTGTGAACAGATTGGCGATCCGGCCACCAGCAAGGGACCGGTAGAACGTAAAGTTGTGCGTATCGTGACACCAGGTACTGTGACGGATGAAGCGCTGCTTTCTGAGCGTGTCGATAACTTAATCGCAGCAATTTACCATCACAACGGTAAGTTCGGTTATGCGACGCTGGATGTCACCTCTGGTCGCTTCCAACTGACAGAACCAGAAACTGAAGAAGCGATGACAGCCGAGCTTCAACGCACTGCACCACGTGAGCTACTGTTCCCAGAAGATTTTGAACCTGTACATTTAATGGCGGGCCGCAATGGTAACCGTCGTCGCCCAGTCTGGGAGTTTGAGCTTGATACGGCTAAGCAACAACTCAATCAACAATTTGGCACAAAAGATCTGGTTGGTTTTGGTGTAGAACATGCGTCCTTAGGGTTATGTGCTGCTGGTTGTTTGATCCAGTACGTAAAAGATACTCAACGTACGGCTTTACCTCATATTCGCTCTTTAACGTTTGATCATCAGGATCAATCCGTCATCCTTGATGCTGCTACCCGACGTAATCTGGAAATTACTCAAAATCTAGCAGGCGGAACCGATAACACGCTCGCTGCAGTACTCGACCATTGTGCAACTCCGATGGGCAGCCGAATGCTGAAGCGTTGGTTGCATCAGCCTATGCGTTGCATTGAAACGTTAAACAATCGCCTTGATGCGATTGGTGAGATTAAAGAACAAGCTCTGTTTGCCGATCTTCAACCAACGTTAAAGCAAATTGGTGATATTGAACGTATCTTAGCGCGCCTTGCATTACGCTCTGCTCGCCCTCGCGATATGGCTAGACTTCGCAATGCCATGCAACAGCTACCAGAGCTAGAATCTGTCACCGCTTCTTTGACCCATCCGTACCTAACGAAATTGGCGAAGTATGCAGCTCCGATTGACGAAGTATGTGACCTGTTAGAGCGCGCGATTAAAGAAAATCCGCCGGTTGTTATTCGTGATGGTGGCGTCATCGCTGAAGGCTACAATGCGGAGCTCGATGAATGGCGAAAATTGGCAGACGGTGCAACAGAATATCTTGAGCAGCTTGAGCGAGATGAGCGTGAACGACACGGTATCGATACGCTTAAAGTAGGCTATAACAACGTTCATGGCTTCTTTATCCAAGTGAGCCGTGGCCAGAGCCATTTGGTTCCACCGCATTATGTACGTCGCCAAACACTCAAAAACGCTGAACGCTACATCATCCCAGAGCTTAAGGAACACGAAGACAAAGTACTTAACTCGAAATCTAAAGCGTTAGCACTTGAGAAACAGTTGTGGGAAGAACTGTTTGATCTATTGATGCCAAACCTTGAGAAGCTGCAAAACCTAGCTTCTGCTCTGTCTCAACTGGATGTATTACACAACCTAGCAGAGCGTGCAGATTCGTTAGATTACTGCCGCCCAACGCTTGTGAAAGACGCAGGAATTCACATTCAAGCTGGTCGTCATCCAGTCGTAGAACAAGTAACAACAGAGCCGTTCATCGCGAACCCAATTGAGCTGAACCCAGCCCGTAAGATGTTGATCATTACCGGTCCAAACATGGGTGGTAAATCAACCTACATGCGTCAAACTGCGCTGATTGCATTGATGGCACATATCGGCTCTTATGTACCGGCAGAATCCGCACAGATTGGTTCTTTAGATCGTATATTTACTCGTATTGGTGCGTCAGATGATCTTGCATCTGGCCGCTCGACCTTCATGGTAGAAATGACCGAAACAGCCAATATTCTTCACAACGCAACTAAGAATAGTTTGGTGCTAATGGATGAAATCGGACGCGGTACTAGTACTTACGACGGTCTGTCTTTAGCTTGGGCAAGTGCGGAATGGCTCGCAACACAAATTGGTGCGATGACCCTATTTGCAACCCACTACTTCGAATTAACAGAGTTACCAAGCCAGCTGCCAAACTTAGCGAACGTTCACTTGGATGCCGTAGAACATGGAGATAGCATTGCCTTTATGCACGCAGTTCAAGAAGGTGCGGCCAGTAAGTCTTACGGTCTGGCTGTTGCGGGCTTAGCAGGCGTACCAAAAACGGTCATCAAAAATGCGCGTAACAAGCTATCTCAGCTAGAGCAACTGGGGCAAAACAGTGACACACCACGTCCAAGTGCAGTAGATGTGGCTAACCAGTTGAGCCTGATTCCAGAGCCTAGCGAGGTCGAACAAGCTCTGTCAGGTATTGACCCTGACGACTTAACGCCACGCCAAGCTCTTGAAGAGCTGTATCGCTTGAAGAAGATGCTGTAAACAGACTCACACCGACGAACAAAAAAGAAAAAAGGCTATGGGGAACCATAGCCTTTTGTGTATCTAGTGAAATACGGATTATTTAATCGTCTTCTACGTTAAACAAGTTTTCCATATTCAAACCTTGTTTGATTAGGACTTCACGAAGACGACGTAAACCTTCCACTTGTATTTGACGTACTCGCTCACGTGTCAGACCAATCTCTCGACCAACTTCTTCCAGCGTCGAAGGCTCATAGCCTAGTAGGCCGAAGCGTCGTGCAAGCACTTCTTTCTGTTTCGGATTCAACTCTTCTAACCAATGAATCAACGATGATTTGATGTCGTCATCTTGAGTCGAAACTTCTGGATCAGAGTTGTTTGCATCAGGAATAATATCCAGCAGCGCTTTCTCACCGTCACCACCGATTGGCGTGTCGACAGAGCTAATACGCTCATTAAGGCGTAACATTTTGCTTACGTCTTCGACTGGAATATCTAATTGAGCAGCAATTTCTTCTGCGGTCGGTTCGTGATCGAGCTTTTGAGAAAGTTCACGCGCAGTACGCAGATAAATGTTCAGCTCTTTCACTACATGGATAGGTAGACGGATCGTGCGAGTTTGGTTCATCAACGCTCGCTCTATCGTTTGTCGGATCCACCACGTTGCGTAAGTAGAGAAACGGAAACCACGTTCTGGGTCGAATTTTTCGACCGCTCGGATCAAGCCGAGGTTACCTTCTTCAATCAGATCAAGTAGTGCTAGACCACGGTTACTGTATCGACGAGAAATCTTAACAACCAAACGTAGGTTACTTTCGATCATACGTTTGCGTGCCGCTTCGTCGCCACGTAGGGCGCGTCTTGCGTAAAGCACTTCTTCTTCGGCAGTAAGTAAAGGTGAGAAGCCAATTTCGCCCAAATACAACTGAGTTGCATCTAAGCTTTTACTGCTCGCGTCAAATTCTTCACGCGCAGTCGCTTTGCTTTCTGTGGATGATGATCTTTCGAGTTCGTTATCAATGGTCTTCACTGACGCATTATCAAATGCAAACTCTTCAACTTTGGTTACTGTGTTGCTGATACTCATAACGCCTCCCCCTGGCGAGTTAGCAAGACATGACAACTCAATATGTCGCTAAATGATGTCGCAAGTTGTTTTTCAAAGTTTTAAGGCAAATAGCGTTTTGGATTCACTGATTTACCTTGATAGCGAATTTCAAAGTGTAGTTTGACCGACTTTGCACCTGAACTACCCATGGTGGCGATTTTTTGTCCGCTTTTTACGCTTTGTCCTTCTGTGACCAGCAGTTTGTCATTATGTGCGTATGCGCTTAAATAATTGTCGTTATGCTTTACTATAATTAAGTTGCCATAACCTCGTAGCGCATTGCCTGAATAAACGACTGTGCCGGCTGCGGTTGAAACGATAGGTTGACCACGCTGTCCTGCGATGTCGATACCTTTATTTCCCTGTTCTCCCGCCGAAAAGTTCTTGATTACTCTCCCTTTTGTTGGCCACAACCACTTTGAGACTTTATCACTCTTTGCTGTGGTAGTTGGCGCTTTTTGCTTCACTTTTTGGTTATCTTTTGAACCAACATACTCCTTTGTTTTCGATTGTTCAACCTTCTTTGGAGGCTGTTTTTGTACGACTTTAGGCTTAGTCTCTGTAGGTTTTTGACTAGAGTTTTTACTCGAAGGTTTAGGTTTAGAGGCTGTTGATGTTTTCGTCACTGGAGCTGGGGGTGTCGTAACAACAGGAGCCACAACGGGTTCAACTTTTTGACCATATTTAGGGGCGACATATTTCGGAGCCCAAAGTTTTAGCCTCTGTCCTGGGTAGATAGTGTAAGGCTGAGTTAACTCATTGTAACGAACAAGATCATTTACATCTTTATCTGTGACATAAGCTATGAAGTAAAGCGTATCGCCTTTTTTTACCTCATAATAACTCCCTCTGTAACTCCCTCTTTCAAGGCTTGAATAGTCTTTTTTTAGACTAGAGACAGGTGCAGGGGAATGCGCTGCACAACCAACTAGTCCTGCAGCAAACACAAAGCTAATACCAATATGACGTAGTAACTTATTCACCTATCCCTAACCCTTAAGCTAAATCACCCGCAACCAGAGGTACGAACCGAACCATTTCTACAACGGTAGAGAGATATTCGTCTCCCTTACGCTCTATTTTTAATAACTGTTGCTCCGTATCTCCAACAGGAATGACCATTTTGCCGCCATCTCTTAATTGTGAGAGAAGAGCTTGGGGAATCACTTCAGCGGCAGCGGTAACAATGATAGCATCGAAAGGACCTCTCGCTTCCCAGCCCTGCCACCCATCAGCATGCTTAGTTGAAACATTGTAAATATCCAATTGCTTCAGGCGACGCTTTGCTTCCCATTGCAACGATTTAATTCGCTCAACGGAGTATACATGATCAACAATTTGCGCCAGTACCGCGGTTTGATAACCCGATCCCGTTCCGATTTCCAGAACACGACTCGCCGGCTCTAGCTCAAGCAACTCGGTCATACGAGCAACGATATAAGGCTGAGAAATAGTTTGTCCCTGACCAATTGGTAACGCATTGTTATCATAGGCTTGGTGCATCATCACTTGAGAAACAAAGCTTTCTCGTGGCAAGCGTTGGATAGCATCCAGAACTCTTTGGTCTTTGATGCCACTGGAGATAAGAAACGCTATCAACCTGTCAGCATGTGGGTTACTCATTACTTCTCTTCCTTTAACCAACTATCCATAGCACGCAGCGACTCGTGAGCGGTGAGATCAACTTGCAGAGGCGTCATTGAAACTCGGCCATGCTCAATTGCATAAAAGTCCGTGCCCTCTCCTGCATCTTGCTCCTTTCCTGGTGGGCCTAACCAATAAATGTCATGGCCTCTCGGATCTTTCTGCTTGATCATATTCTCTGCGTGATGACGTGCACCTAAACGCGTAACTTCAATTTCACCTAAATTCTCTGATGGTAAGTCAGGCACGTTTACGTTCAGTAGACGATTCGTTGGAATCGGCGACGCTAAATGCTGTTGTACAATTTGACGTGCAATTTTAGCGGCGGATTCGAAATGTCGCTTACCCACTAGAGAAAAAGCCACCGACTGAACGCCAAGGAAATGACCTTCCATGGCGGCTGCTACTGTTCCAGAATAAAGAACATCATCACCCAAATTAGCGCCATGGTTGATTCCTGACAGAACAAGATCAGGCAAATCATCTTTCATTAGCTCATTCAGCGCGAAATGCACACAATCCGTGGGCGTGCCTTGCACTGAGTAGATATTTGGGGCAATTTCAGTCACGCGTAATGGTTGTTCTAATGTGAGTGAATTCGAAGCACCTGAACGATTTCGATCAGGTGCGACAATGGTCACTTCAGCGATATCTCTCAACTCATCAGCGAGGGCATGAATCCCTTGAGCATGAACACCATCATCATTGCTGATTAAGACCCTTAAGGGCTTCGGGTTTCGTGAATCCTGTTCCATTAGTATTCTCTTTCTACTTCAACCTCATTAACTAACTCACGAACAATAGAGGTCGCAAAAGATCCCGCATCCAGTGAGAAAGTCAGCGTAATGTTGTTACCTTCAACCGTCCAAGCTAAATCTTTTGGCTTCAGCGCAATATCGCGACGATCGTGGCGCATGCGATTACCACGAATCAGCGCCATGAGGTCAGGCTCTTCGTCTAAAAACGGTTGCTCTAATGCCAGAGCCTCGGCTTGAGTAGGCAGTGCATTATCGCCAGCAAGCGCAGCGGTAATTGCCGCTTCACCTTGTGCAAATTGTACTTGCAAATCAGTGATGTTGTTTGCATCAATCAACTGAGTGCCAGAATTCGTCTGTGCAATGTCACCATCAATGAACTTATCAAACACACCATTCTCTAGGCGAGCTGAAACGATGCGGTTGAAAATCCACGAACGAGCCGCTGATAAATACATGCTGCGCTTGTTTTGATTGCGGGTACGAACGTTTTCGCGTCCCCATCGACGTGCTTCTTCAAGGTTGTTACCATCGTTACCAAAACGCTGACTACCAAAGTAGTTTGGCACGCCAACTTGTTTCACTTTTTCAAGACGTTGCTCTACATCCGCTATATCTGTCACTTCAGACAAGGTAACCACGAACTCGTTCCCTACTAGGTCACCAGGACGCAGTTTTTTATTGTGACGATCTGTTGCAAGGATTTCGATACTTGGGTATTGAGACAAAAACGCTGAAAAATCTGGCGTTTCACCTTTTGGTAAATGGACACTTAACCACTGTTCCGTCACCGCATGACGGTCTTTAAGACCCGCCCAGCTAACGTCTTTCGACTTAACACCACAGGCTTTTGCTAACTCGTTAGCAACGAAGCTGGTGTTCTCGCCCTTTTTACGGATACGAACCATTAAGTGCTCGCCTTCGCCCGTAAAGGCAAAACCTAAATCTTCGCGAACCTGAAAATGCTCTGGCTGCGCTTTAATTTTTGCCGATGCAACTGGCTTACCCGTTAGGTAAGCCAATGAAGATAAAATGTCTGACATGATGTGTTTCCGCTGATATCACAGCTTAGGGGAGCAAATTGCTAGTTATTGCTTAAACAGAAGTACAACGGCTTCCGTTGCAATGCCTTCTTTGCGTCCAGTAAAACCGAGACGTTCTGTCGTCGTCGCTTTTACGTTGATGTTACTAATGTCGGTTTCTAGGTCTTCGGCAATTGCCGCACACATTGCGTCAATGTGTGGTGCCATTTTAGGCGCTTGTGCCATGATGGTTACATCAGCATTGCCAAGACGGTAGCCTTGCTCTTTGACTCGACGGTAAACGTCTTTCAGTAATTCACGACTGTTTGCGCCTTTCCATTTATCATCCGTATCTGGGAAATGACGACCAATATCGCCGGCAGCAATCGCGCCCAGCAGAGCATCCGTTAACGCATGCAACGCTACATCGCCGTCTGAGTGTGCAATCAAACCTTGCTCATAAGGGATTGCTACACCACCAATAATGACTGGGCCTTCACCACCGAATTTATGTACATCGAAACCATGACCAATTCGAATCATTTTCTATCCTTTCTTTATTCGCCGCGCTCACGGCTTAGATAAAACTCGGCTAACGCGAGATCTTCTGGCTGAGTGATTTTTATATTGTTCGCATTCCCTTGAACTAAGGCTGGCTTCTCGCCTAACCATTCCAAAGCCGAGGCTTCATCGGTAATGGTTACACCCTGTTCTAATGCGTCAGCCAGTGCTTGAGTAAGCTGCTGAGTTTTAAACATTTGTGGAGTAAGTGCATGCCACAATGCTTCTCTATCTACCGTATGATCGATATCTTGTACTGCGTTTGCTCGCTTCATTGTATCTCTCACAGGAGATGCGAGAATGCCACCCGTTGAGTGGGCGCAGCAAACATCAATCAAACGGTCAATGTCGGATGTTAATACACATGGCCTCGCAGCGTCGTGGACTAATACCCACTCGCTTTCCAGATGCTCATTGACATAGTTTAGCCCTGATAACACAGAGTCTGCTCTTTCTTTACCACCAGCTACACGAATCACATCTGGGTGCTTAGCAATGGACAATTCTGGGTAATATGGGTCGCCGTCAGTAACGGCAACGACAACCTTAGAAATATTTGGGTGAGAAAGCAGTTTCTCTACGGTATGTTCCAGTACCGCTTTACCTTCGATCAATAAATATTGCTTAGGGCGATCTGCCTTCATTCTGCTCCCTACACCAGAAGCTGGCACAATTGCGATATGCGATGAGTTCATATCCAACATTTTAATGGTTTTCCTCACCTATAATGCGGTAAAAAGTCTCGCCATCTTTAACTAAACCGAGCTCATGACGCGCACGTTCTTCAATCGCATCAAGACCTTGCCTTAAGTCATCAATCTCAGCGAACATTTCATTGTTGCGAGCTTGTAGCTTGCTGTTCACTTGTTGCTGAACTTCAATTTCATCTTTTACTGTGTAGTAGTCAGACACTCCGTTTTTACCAAACCATAGAGTGTATTGAAGCAAGCCAAACAGTAGCGTAAGGGCTATAACAAAGATTCGCATATCGCTGCTAACATTCTGTACCGGAAGGAATTAGATAAGGTGACATATATAGCATAAATGCGAGGTTGCCTCTAGGGGAGAAAGGGAGACTCACACGCTCCTTACAAGAAATAAGCAGCAAAATGAAACAAAGAGACTTCTCTACTCTCTCCTCGTTCTATGGAATCACAAATGAACGTAAGCGAAAGACATCAAAAAGCAAAGCCTGTTCTCATATGTCAGATACAAAAACACCCCGCCAAAGCTGGGTGTTTTTAAAGTTTTAAGTTAAGCCGTTAATTCAGTTAAGAATTAAGCTTGACCTTTAACTTCTTTAAGATCGCTTACTTGAAACATGGACTTAGCGCTTCCGTTATATAAAAAAACACCCCGCCAAAGCAGGGTGTTTTAAAAGCTTTAAGTTAAGCAGCTAATTCAGTGAAGAATTAAGCTTGACCTTTAACTTCTTTAAGACCGTTGAAAGGAGCGCGCTCACCTAGAGCTTCCTCGATACGGATTAGCTGGTTGTACTTAGCAACACGGTCAGAACGGCTCATAGAACCAGTTTTGATTTGACCTGCAGCTGTACCTACCGCTAGGTCAGCGATAGTTGCATCTTCAGTTTCGCCAGAACGGTGAGAGATTACTGCTGTGTAACCTGCGTCTTTAGCCATCTTGATTGCAGCTAGAGTCTCAGTTAGAGAACCGATTTGGTTGAACTTGATAAGGATAGAGTTAGCTACGCCTTTCTCGATACCTTCAGCAAGGATCTTAGTGTTAGTAACGAATAGATCGTCACCTACTAGTTGAAGCTTGTCACCTAGTAGTTCAGTTTGGTGCTTGAAGCCATCCCAGTCAGACTCGTCTAGACCGTCTTCGATAGAAACGATTGGGAATTGGTTAGCTAGCTCAGCTAGGTAGTGGTTGAACTCTTCAGAAGTGAAAGTTTTACCTTCGCCTTTCATGTTGTAGATGCCAGCTTCTTTGTCGAAGAACTCAGATGCAGCACAGTCCATAGCTAGAGTTACGTCTTTACCTAGTTCGTAACCAGCAGCTGCAACAGCTTCTGCGATAACTTCTAGAGCTTCAGCGTTAGATTTAAGGTTAGGAGCGAAACCACCTTCATCACCAACTGCAGTGCTGTAGCCTTTAGACTTAAGAACTTTAGCTAGGTTGTGGAATACTTCTGCACCGATACGTAGACCTTCTTTAAGAGTCTTAGCGCCAACTGGTTGGATCATGAACTCTTGGATGTCAACGTTGTTGTCTGCGTGCTCACCACCGTTGATGATGTTCATCATTGGTAGAGGCATAGAGAACTGACCTGCAGTGCCGTTTAGCTCAGCGATGTGCTCGTATAGAGGCATGCCTTTCGCAGCAGCAGCAGCTTTAGCGTTTGCTAGAGAAACAGCTAGGATAGCGTTAGCACCGAATTTAGATTTGTTTTCAGTGCCGTCTAGTTCGATCATTACTGCGTCGATTGCAGCTTGGTCTTTAGCGTCTTTGCCAACTAGAGCTTCAGCGATTGGGCCGTTTACAGCTTCAACTGCTTTAAGAACACCTTTACCTAGGAAACGTGCTTTGTCACCGTCACGTAGCTCAAGAGCTTCGCGAGAACCAGTAGATGCGCCAGATGGAGCTGCCGCCATACCTACGAAACCGCCTTCTAGGTGTACTTCAGCTTCTACAGTTGGGTTACCACGTGAGTCGATGATTTCACGACCTAGAACTTTAACGATCTTAGACATTAATGTTTCCTCTCGTTTCAAATATAAATGTCAATCTTAAAGGGCAGCAGCACAACCTTCGCCGCCGCCCGTATCCTTTTACTTCTCGAATTCGCCGCGTGCGTTTTGGCCCGCAGCCTTAACAAAACCTGCAAACAATGGATGTCCATCGCGAGGAGTCGAGGTGAATTCTGGGTGGAACTGAGCCGCTACAAACCATGGGTGAGCTGGGTTCTCAATCATTTCCACTAACTTCTTGTCCGCAGATAGACCTGATACTTTTAGGCCTGCTTTTTCGATTTGCGGACGAAGCACGTTATTCACTTCGTAACGGTGACGGTGACGTTCATGGATCGTCGCGCTACCGTACAGTTCACGAGCTTTAGTCCCTTTCTCTAGGTGACACAGCTGTGAACCAAGACGCATCGTACCGCCTAGGTCAGACTTTTCAGTACGCTCTTCTACGCTACCTGATTCGTCTACCCACTCTGTGATCAAACCTACCACAGGGTACTTAGTCTCTTTGTTAAATTCTGTTGAATGTGCACCTTCCATACCCGCAACGTTACGCGCGTATTCGATTAGTGCAACTTGCATACCCAAACAAATACCTAGGTAAGGCACGTTATTTTCACGTGCATATTGAGCCGCACGGATCTTGCCTTCAATACCACGATCGCCGAAGCCACCTGGTACTAGGATCGCGTCCAAACCTTCTAGAAGTTCAACGCCTTTTGTTTCGATATCTTGTGAGTCTACATACTTAATTGTGACGCTTAGACGGTTTTTCAAGCCAGCGTGTTTAAGCGCTTCGTTCACAGATTTGTATGCATCTGGTAATTCAATGTATTTACCAACCATACCGATGGTTACTTCACCAGTAGGATTTGCTTCTTCGTAGATAACCTGTTCCCATTCAGAAAGGTCTGCTTCAGGAGCAGTAATACCAAAGCGAGCACACACAAGGTCATCTAGCCCTTGAGATTTAATCAACTGAGGGATCTTGTAGATAGAGTCTACATCCTTCATTGAAATTACTGCTTTTTCTGGAACATTACAGAACAGTGCGATTTTTTTACGCTCATTCGCAGGAATAACGCGATCGCTACGGCAAACTAGGATGTCTGGCTGAATACCGATAGATAGAAGTTCTTTTACAGAGTGTTGCGTCGGCTTAGTTTTCACTTCGCCCGCTGCCGCTAGGTAAGGAACAAGTGTTAGGTGCATGAACATTGCGCGCTCACGGCCTAGCTCAACAGCTAGCTGACGAATCGCTTCCATAAATGGTAGTGATTCGATATCACCAACAGTACCGCCAACTTCAACGATAGCCACATCATGGCCTTCAGAACCTGCAATAACGCGATCTTTGATTGCGTTAGTGATATGAGGGATAACTTGAATAGTTGCGCCTAGGTAGTCACCACGACGTTCTTTACGAAGTACGTCGGCATAAACACGACCTGCAGTGAAGTTGTTACGCTTGGTCATCTTGGTACGGATGAAACGCTCGTAGTGACCAAGGTCAAGGTCAGTCTCTGCGCCATCTTCTGTAA
Source organism: Vibrio sp. 2096 (assembly GCF_033339595.1). Classification (NCBI taxonomy): domain Bacteria; kingdom Pseudomonadati; phylum Pseudomonadota; class Gammaproteobacteria; order Vibrionales; family Vibrionaceae; genus Vibrio; species Vibrio sp. 2096. The sequence goes on along the minus strand of NZ_JAWOUX010000005.1, from coordinate 63,013 downwards.
CGAACACTTCACCGTGCTGAGTAGGGCTCATTGTGCCCGGGTCAACGTTGATGTAAGGGTCAAGCTTCATCATAGTCACTTTAAGACCACGAGCTTCTAGAATAGCCGCAAGAGATGCTGCTGCAATACCTTTACCTAGAGAGGATACAACCCCGCCAGTAACAAAAATGTAATTTGTCGTCATGTTTAACCTGAAATTGGTTGAATGAGGGAAATGGAGTGCTTCTGGACGGGAGATAAATATACCAGAAGCTCCTTACCGCCACAACGTGAAATCTATCACACCGTAATTTTTTATTTTTTGCTTCAAATCAAAGTGAGCAAAGACAAACCAAAGTCCGTTTTCGTGTAACCAAACAAGCTGACCTTATATTATGTATTCTGCCAGTTTACCTCTGCCTCGATTCTTCTTGTTTTACTTCATCCCAAAAATGGTCAAGTTCTGATAAAGAACAATCTGTAAGTACTTTGCCTGACTGCTGGACCTTGCCTTCAACTTGTTTAAAACGTCGCGCAAACTTTACGTTTGCTTTTCCTAGCGCGACTTCTGGGTTTTTATCAAGGTGGCGAGCCAAATTGACAGTCGCAAATAGCAAATCACCGAGCTCCAACTCAACTTTCTCTTCATCGGGCTGAACTTGCAGTGCCTCTTCCATGACTTCGTCAATTTCTTCTCGTACTTTATCGACAACCGGGCCAAGTGAATCCCAATCAAACCCAAATTTTGCACATTTTTTCTGAATTTTTGTAGCACGAGAAAGTGCCGGTAAAGAGTTTGGTATTGAGTCTAGGATACTTTCTTCCGCTTTGCCTACTAGGGCTTTTTCTTTTGCTTTTTCCGCTTCCCAGTTCGCGTTAATTTCCTCGTCAGATTCAAACTCAACATCTGAAAAAACATGCGGGTGGCGACGAGTCAGTTTTTCGTTCACGGTTTCGACGACATCCGAAAAGTCGAACAGCTCTTGCTCTTTCGCTAGCTGACTGTAAAAAATCACCTGAAACAACAAATCCCCTAGCTCTTCTTTTAGATTGGGCCAATCTCGATTTTGAATCGCGTCCACCACCTCGTAGGTTTCTTCTATTGTATGCGGAACGATGGTGTCAAAGGTTTGTTTTAAGTCCCAAGGGCAACCGTTTTCTGGGTCACGCAGCTTCGCCATGATTTGTTCTAACTGTTCAATTGGATGACTCATTTTTGGTTCCTTTAAACCTTTCTATTAAAGAAAAAGGTGAGCAGCCAAAACCACTCACCTTCTACATTATATTTTCTCAGCAGCTTTCACTAAGTAATTGTTACTTTGACAAGGCAACAAGTTTTCGCGACTCCTGAGCATAGCCTACTATGTGATGCCCCTGAGCCGGCACGTCGGAATAAGTGCAGCTAACGCAGATAAAAAGCCAAATATGACGCAAGTGTAACTCTGTAAATAGTTGAAGTTGTAGCTAGGCGACAAACAAACGAGACTCCATCACATGGTTCACCATGTGATGGAGCGAGGGCGTGCAGTCAACAACGCTACAACGATAACTATGACGAGAGTTTTAGCCGAGGCGTTTCACCGTCATGACATCCTTGATCTGTTCCACACGTTTCGAAACCCGCGAAAGCACCTCAATATTGGTGACTTCTAGGTCAAAGTCCATGATGGCAAGTTGACGTCTGTAGTCGACTCGGTTCTTCATACTGGTCACTTTGATCTTTTCGTTGGCGAACAGTGTCGTAATGTCTTTGAGTAGACCACCTCGCTCCATCGCTTCAACACGCACGGTGAGGATGTATGACCCCACAAAGCCGCTGCCCCAGACTGTATCGATGATGCGCTCTGGCGCATGATGGCGCAGTTCTTCTAGCTGTTCACAGTCACTACGGTGTACTGAAATCCCACGACCTTGCGTTATGTAACCAGAGATATCGTCACCTGGAATTGGCTGACAGCAACGTGCTAGATGTGTCATTAGGTTATCGACGCCTTCTACTACAACTGCGTCTTTTTTCGGTCGGCTTTGCGCGGGTGATTTATGCTCAGCTTCTTGCAGTTTTTCCAGTGCTTGCTGGTCTTCTTCCTCTGCCGTTGGCTTGTTAACTAACGCGTTGATATGGTTAATGATTTGGTTGATGCGCAAATCACCGCTACCTACCCCAACATACAATTCATCTGGTGTTTTGACGTTAAACCGCTTGAGGGCGTAATGCTCTGCATCTTTTAACGTTGCGCCAATTTTGGCTAACTCATGCTCAAGGATTTCACGACCTGCTTCGAGGTTCTTCTCACGGCTTTGTTTTCGGAACCAGGCGTTAATTTTGGCACGCGCACGACCAGAATGAACGAAGCCTAATGATGGATTTAACCAGTCACGTGATGGGTTAGGTTCTTTCTGAGTGATAATCTCGACTTGGTCACCCATATGTAATTTATGCGTGAACGGCACAATACGACCTCCGACTTTGGCACCGATACAACGGTGTCCCACTTCGGAGTGAATGTGATAGGCAAAATCTAGCGGCGTTGCCCCCATTGGCAAATCGACAACATCACCACGCGGTGTAAAGGCATAAACACGGTCATCAAAGACTTGGCTACGCAGCTCATCGAGCATTTCGCCAGAGTCAGACATTTCTTCTTGCCAATCCAGTAGCTTACGCAGCCACGTGATCTTCTCATCATAACCGCTTCGGCTGCTTGCCCCTTCTTTATATTTCCAGTGCGCTGCAACCCCCAGCTCCGACTCTTCATGCATTTGCTTGGTACGAATCTGGATCTCGATGGTTTTGCCTTCTGGCCCTAGAATTACTGTATGGATCGATTGATAACCGTTTGGTTTAGGGTTAGCAACGTAGTCATCAAACTCGCTCGGTAGGTGCTTGTATTTGGTGTGAACTACGCCTAAAGCCGCGTAACAATCTTGCAGTTTGTCTGCGATGATACGCACTGCTCGCACATCAAACAGCTCATCAAAGGCCAAACTCTTTTTCTGCATTTTTCGCCAAATGCTGTAGATGTGCTTAGGTCGACCACTCACTTCGGCATTGATGCCCGACACTTCCATTTCGTGCGTGAGGTCTTCAACAAAGTCTTTGATGTACTGTTCACGAACGATGCGCCTCTCAGAAAGCTGTTTGGCAATTTGTTTGTAAGTTTCCGGTTGTTGGTAGCGGAAAGCGTAATCTTCAATTTCCCATTTCAGCTGACCGATGCCTAATCGGTTTGCTAGCGGCGCATAGATGTTGGCACACTCTTTTGCCGCCGCACGTCGAACTTCATCTGGCGCTTTTTTAACTTCAATAAGGTTACAAATTCGTTCCGCGAGCTTGATAACTACGCAGCGGAAGTCATCCACCATGGCAAGCAGCATACGGCGTACGTTATCTACCTGAGATGACGCTGCACTGCCTTCCATGTTGACGTTGAGTTGGCCAATAGCAGCCATTTCTTCAACGCCGTCGATTAATTTTATGATTTCTTTGCTGTATTTCTCTTCCAGAATTTCTCTGTTAAAAGCACCACTTGAAACCAAAGGAAACAGTTGAGCAGCCACTAAAGTGGCTTGATCCATAGACAAGGTGATCAAAATTTCGATCATTTCTCGTCCACGCCACAACAACAGCTCCGCTTGCTCGTTATCAGCTAATACCGTCTGGCAATCTCGATAGACTTCGATTAAGCGTGAGGCTGTGTTTTTCTCTTGTCCTAGGCTAGCCACCCAGTTTTCGAGTTCAAACTGTTCATCTTGGTTTAAATGCGCGCTTCTTACCGCAACCATCTCATCATCCTAATTATTATATTCGTGTGGTTTGACTAACACCGTCCAGGTTAGTTCTTTTACCGCGCGTACACGCTGGCTTTATGACCACCCACCACAAATAAGGGGTCAAAGTCCTAAAGTTAGGACTTTTCAAACAATGCCATCGATTCTAGATGACTGGTATGAGGGAACATATCCAGCATACCTAATTTAGTTAATTTATAGCCTTGCTCTATCAAGCTTTGACTATCCCTAGCAAGGGTAGCAGGATTACAAGAAACATAAACTACACGCTGTGCGCCAAGCTCAGAAACTTGATCGATGATCCCACTCGCTCCCGCGCGTGCCGGGTCTAATAATACTTTATCAAACCGCTCTGCGGCCCAGGCTTGGCCTTCAAAATCTTGCTCAAGGTTAGCGTGATAAAATTGCGCGTTATTGATTTGGTTCAAAGATGCATTGTTTGTGGCTTTTTCTACCATCTCTGCAACACCCTCTACTCCAACCACGTGCTTAGCTAATTTCGCAACTGGTAAACTAAAGTTGCCTAAACCACAGAACAAATCTAACACTCGGTCACTCTTTTGTGGGTCTAACCACTCAACCGCTTGCTTGACCATTTGTTGGTTTACACCTTGGTTTACTTGAATAAAGTTATTTGGTGCAAAAGGGATTTTCACTCCAACTTCTTGATAAAAAGGCATATCGCCTTCGATAAGGTCTAATTGTTCTGTCGATGGCATCAAGTACAACGATGCGCCATGACGTTTTGCCAACTCCGTTAGAGATTGAGTTTCACTCGTTGTCAGAGCGCTCAAGTGGCGCAGCGTAATACACGGCCCATTATCACCAAGTACCAGCTCTACATGACCCAATTGTTCCGGCTTTTTGAACGCTTTTAGGGCTGAGTAAATCTCTGGCAGCAAAACATTCAGTTCCGGTGCCAGCACTGGGCAATCGGTCACTTGCGCAATTTGCTTACTCTGCTTTTTACGGAAACCAAAATGTAGCTGACGTGTTTTTTTATCAACAAACAAGCTCACTCTCGCACGGCGACGGTAGGCCTGCGAATATCCCAATAACGGGGCATCTAGTTCAATATCACTGCCTGAAAATTTTCGCATTAGCTGACGCAACGTTTGCTGTTTGTACGTCAATTGTTGGTCATAATCTAAATGCTGCAAATCACAGCCACCGCACTCATGATAATGTGGGCAAAATGGCTCCACACGAGCTTCACTCGGCTTAAGGATTTTAATCAACTTACCGCGGGCGAACTTGCTCTTTTCTTCCACCAATTGAGTGACCACCTCCTCACCCGGCAGTGCTCCATCGATAAACAATGGCTTCTTTTTGAGGTAAGCAATGCCTGCGCCGTGGTGATCTAAACGCTCTACTTGCACTGCTTGGTGCCGAGTATTGAGTTGGGTTTTCTTTTTCGGTTGAAAGATGCGTGCCATGCTCTATGCCTGATTTATGTGTAATTGCTCTTCGGCTTCACTATTCTTGATTGCAGCCGTTGTGTGATTCGAGTGACTTGATTATGCTTACCGTTTATTCGGTGACGTCACTTCTTTGCTCAAGGCTTTATCGTGCGCTTGAGAAATAATGCGTTATTTTCCCATATCCAGACTCCGATGTAATTAGATAACATGACCAGATATGGCTTACGAGCACGTGTAATTACACTAACTCTCGCTCCCACTCTCATTATTGGTTTATTACTGAGCGGCTTTTTCTCATTTAACCGCTACCAAGACCTTGAGAAACAAGTTATCACCACTGGTAACAGCATTATTGAGCCGCTGGCGATTGCCAGTGAAACTCATCTACTATCAGAAAGCCGAGAGGCGGTACGTCGCTTGATAAGCTACGCGCACCGAAAAAACTCCAAACTGGTTCGTAGTATCGCGGTATTTGATGAACATCATGAGCTCTTTGTGACCTCTAACTTTCATCCTAATTTTGAAGCCTTGATGTTTCCCAAAGATAAACCGATCCCGCAACTGGGTAATTCGGAAATCTACGAAAACTCACTGATATTGCGTGTCCCCATTTTGTCAGAAGGTCACTACTTAGCGGAGTTGTCGAACGAAAGCCAAGGCACAAAAGCGATTGGTTACATCGCCGTCGAGTTAGATCTCTCCTCCTTGAGGCTGCAACAGTATCAAGAAGTCTTTTCTGCTTTTTTAGTTCTGGTTCTCGGTCTTGGCTTAGCAAGTGTGTTTGCTTCACGTCTAATGCACGATGTGACCCAACCTATCACCCACATGAAGAATGTCGTTGACCGCATTCGCCGCGGTCATCTTGATGTGCGTATCGAAGGCAAAATGCACGGTGAGTTAGACCAGCTAAAAAATGGCATCAACGCCATGGCGGTATCGTTATCAGAATATCACGTGGAGATGCAGCACAGTATAGACCAAGCCACGTCCGACTTACGTGAAACGCTTGAGCAGTTAGAAATTCAGAACGTTGAGCTGGATATCGCGAAGAAACGCGCGCAAGAAGCGGCCAGGGTTAAGTCAGAGTTCTTGGCGAACATGTCGCACGAGCTGCGTACTCCGCTCAATGGGGTGATTGGCTTTACTCGTCAAATGCTTAAAACGCAGCTTTCTAACAGCCAAATGGATTACCTACAGACGATTGAGAAATCGGCGAACAACTTGCTGAATATCATCAATGACATTCTCGACTTCTCGAAACTTGAAGCGGGTAAGCTGGCGCTGGAAAACATTCCTTTTGATTTCCGAGAAAGTTTAGAAGAGGTAATTAACCTACAAGCCACAAGTGCACATGAGAAAGGGTTAGAAATCACCCTAAAAGTGGACCCTAAAATTCCACCAGGTTTAGTTGGGGATCCACTACGTATCCAGCAAATTTTGACGAACTTAGTCGGTAACTCAATCAAGTTTACCGAGCGAGGCAACATTGATGTTAGCGTAGAAATGCGCTCTCAATCAGGAGACTCCGTCGAACTGCAATTCATGGTGCGTGATACCGGTATTGGTATCTCTGAGCGTCAGCAAGCGCAGTTGTTCCAAGCCTTTAGCCAAGCAGATGCAAGTATTTCACGTCGTTACGGCGGTACTGGTCTTGGTCTGGTTATCACTCAGAAACTGGTGAGCCAGATGGGCGGCGAAATCAGTTTAACCAGCCGTCTACACCAAGGTTCAACCTTCTGGTTTACGGTGCGCTTGCACTCAACCGAGATGCCAATGAGCGAACTGATTGAAGTGGAACTTCTGACTGGGAAGCAGTTACTGCTGATTGAACCAAACATGCAAGCCGCATCCGTAACCCAACAGATTCTAAGTCAGGAGGGTATTTTAGTAACCTACCGCTCTTCGCTACCAAACAACGAAGAACAATATGATTATGTACTGTTGAATTTAGCGGCCAACCAGACTCACGATGCGGAAGTTATTACACCTTGGATAGAACAAGCGAAACGTATGGCTCCGAGTGTTCTCCTAGGGACACCGAGTACCGAATTGGCGCTTGCGGACCAAATAATGACAGAGCATCACGTCCAGTGCCTGACCAAGCCATTGTCTCGCCGTAAATTGCTACAAAGCCTGATTAGCGAACATGTAGAATCCCCACCGGTATTAAGCGCTCCAATTACGCCAAGCGAAGGGGACCGTTTACCTCTGACTGTACTAGCAGTGGATGACAACCCTGCAAACTTGAAGCTGATCTCTGCACTGCTCCGCGAACGAGTAGAAACCGTCACCGCCTGTAGCAATGGCCAGCAAGCGGTGAACCTGGCGACAGAGAAAAAGTACGATTTAATCTTCATGGATATCCAAATGCCACAAATGGATGGGGTGACCGCTTGTAAGCACATTAAAGAGTTGGAGTTAAATAAAGACACGCCAGTGATTGCGGTAACGGCGCATGCCATGGCTGGGGAACGAGACCGCTTGCTCTCGGCAGGAATGGATGACTACTTGACCAAACCTATTGAAGAGCATGTACTACAACAGGTTTTGGTTCACTGGAACCCTAATGCTTGTACAGAGAGCATTGGCAAAGTCGCCCCTTCATACGTTGATGAACCTGAAGGAAGCGCACCACAATCCGTTTCTTCACCTCAACAGGATGTGATTATTGATTGGCAAGCAGCCTTGAAACAGAGCGCGAATAAAGAGGATCTCGCCAAAGATATGCTGCGCATGTTGATTGAGTTCATCCCTGAAGTAGAAGCGGTTGTTGACCAAGCTCTAGAGCAAGAAGATATCTCTCGTGATGACCTAATTCATGTAATCCATAAGCTGCACGGCAGTAGTTCATATTGTGGCGTTCCAAGACTGAAGTCACTCTGTGCGACGCTTGAGCAAGCACTGCGCTCAGGGGTCAGTCTTGAGGAAGTTGAGCCTGAAATGTTCGAGCTGCAAGATGAAATGATTAAAGTAACAACAACCGCAAAGTTATACCTTGAACAGTGATCTATTGAAGAGAAACAAAAGCCAGAGCAAATGCTCTGGCTTTTTAGTATTTTGTTTAAGACTTACAAGCTAGGATTCAAAAATGACCGTCGCCACAGCGTAATGACGCTCATCGGAAATGGACAGGTGAATGTGGTTAACGCCCATCGCATCCGCTATTTGCTTGGCTGTGCCCGTCAATGCGAGCACTGGTTTTCCAAGCTCATCGTTCGAGATGGAAAAGTCGTGAAACGTGACCCCTTTTGCGATCCCTGTTCCCAGTGCTTTTGAGGCCGCTTCTTTAACTGCAAAGCGCTTAGCAAGATAACGACCTTGCAGCTTAAGCTGTGAGAATTTGGCCATTTCTTCTTCTGAAAGAATCCGCTGAGCAAAAGGTTCACCACTACGAGCTAACGCTTTTTCAATACGCTCAATTTCTGCAATGTCGGTCCCTAACCCTATAATCGCCATCTAGATAGCCCTATGACTGGCGAGCCTCAATCATCAGTGCTTTCATGTCAGCAACCGCTTTATTTAAACCATCAAATACTGCGCGACCAATGATTGAATGACCAATGTTGAGTTCGTAAATTTCTGGTAATGCAGCAATTGGTGCGACATTGTGATAAGTCAGGCCATGCCCGGCATTAACAATAATACCTAGGTCATGTGCATAACTCGCACCAGCAGCAATCTTCTTCAGTTCAGCTTGCTGTTCGTCTTCTGTCGTCGCATCTGCATAGTGGCCAGTATGTAGCTCAATAAACGGAGCGCCACACTTTTTCGCAGCTTCAATCTGTTGACGGTCAGCATCAATAAAGAGCGAAACTTTAATGCCGGCATCTGTCAGCTTTTTCGTCGCAGCTTTAATTTTTTCAAGCTGCCCTACAACATCTAAGCCACCTTCCGTCGTCAGTTCTTCACGCTTTTCAGGCACTAGACACACAAACTCTGGTTTAGTTTGCAGCGCAATCTCAACCATTTCGTCCGTCACTGCCATCTCTAGATTCATACGCGTTTGAATGGTTTCACGCAGAATACGTACATCACGATCCAAAATATGGCGACGGTCTTCACGTAAGTGGATAGTGATACCGTCCGCGCCTGCACGCTCTGCAATTTCAGCAGCGTGAACAGGATCTGGGTATTTTGTACCACGTGCATTACGTAGAGTGGCAATATGGTCGATATTGACGCCTAAATAAATTGAGCTCATTTTCCGTTACTCCGTGCTCTGGGGGTCTGAATGAAAAATTCACGACTTTTTAAAGGTTTGCCGCCAAGATACGGCTTTAAGGCTATACGTGTAAAGCGTTTTGCCGCTTTTAGCTGCTCTTTAGTGACGAACCGCCGCTCACTGATAGCAATCAGTTCATTCCCTAAAAACGTGAGGTTATCGCGCCTAACCGAAGCAATAAACCCTTTCTGTTCCCGGTAACGATAGGTCATTTCTGGATCGACGGGCTCGCCGGTACCTGCACAATGCAAAAAATCCACGCCATACCCCATCGCAGACAGCAAGGCTAACTCAAAACGACGCAGTGCAGGCTCAGGGTTCTCGTTGTGCGCCAACTCGGTTAACGCATGCAAATAATCATGAAATAGTGCTGGCATCGGCACTTCAGCCATCAAAATACGGCCAATCAGTTCATTGACGTACATGGCTGAGTAGAGATTAATGCCCGTTAACGGCAAACCTAGACTTATCGGCTCGGCTTGACGCAAAGTTTTCATTGAGCCTTTCCCCGACCATTTAAGTAATAGCGGGGTAAAAGGTTGCAATGCGCCTTTTAAGTTCGAACGCTTACTGCGCGCGCCTTTGGCCATTAAAGTCATTCGGCCATATTCCTCACTAAATACATCAAGGATTAAGCTCGATTCACTGTAAGGGCGTCGGTGCAATACAAAACAGCGCTGTAAACCTTCGGAAGACAGATTACTCATCTAAGTCATTGTGCCTAAAAAGTGTGAAATAAAAAATAAGGAGCCGAGCGGCTCCTTATTTTAATCGATACTGATTTTTCATCGATGTTGGAGCGAAGCACCTTCGCAGCCAAGATTATAAATCGTCTATATAACCCAACGAACGCAACGCTCGTTCGTCGTCTGCCCAGCCAGATTTCACTTTTACCCAAGTTTCTAGGTAAACCTTACGACCGAACAATTCTTCCATATCTAAACGCGCTTCGCGACCAATGGTTTTAATCTTCTCGCCACCTTTGCCAATCACCATTTTCTTCTGGCCATTACGCTCAACAAGAATCAAGGCATTGATGTGGAAACCGTCGGTTTCTGGGTTGTAATCAAAACGTTCAATCTCAACCGTTACTGAGTATGGCAGCTCTTCACCAGTAAAGCGCATCAGCTTTTCACGCACAATCTCAGACGCCATAAAACGCTGAGAACGGTCAGTCACGTATTCTTCTGGGAAGTGATGCGTTGCTTTAGGTAAGTGATTACGCACGTGCTTACGTAGTACGTCAATGTTCTTACCTTGCTTGGCAGAGATTGGCACAACATCCACGAAGTCCATCTTCTTCGACATCTCCGCCATGTGTAGCATCACGTCGTTACGATCTTGTACGTTGTCGACTTTGTTTACACAAAGCACAACTGGGAAGTTCGATTTTTGAAGTTTGGTCAGTACCATCTCATCGTCTTTAGTCCAATGCGTACCATCGACTAAGAAGAACACAAGGTTTACATCACTCAATGACGAGTTAGCAGCACGGTTCATCAAACGGTTGATCGCACGCTTTTCTTCAATGTGAAGTCCAGGCGTGTCGACGTAAATCGCTTGGTAATCGCCGTCCGTATCCACACCCATAATACGGTGGCGTGTCGTTTGCGGCTTACGAGAGGTGATCGAAATCTTCTGACCCAAAATCTTGTTCAAAAGTGTCGACTTACCTACGTTTGGACGACCAACAATAGCAATAAAGCCACAGTGTTGGTTTTCTGGCGAGCTTGGCTCACCTTGTGATGCGAAAAACGCATCGATATCGAATTCGTTATCAGCCATTTGTTAATTGCTCAAGTGCTGTTTCAGCAGCCGCTTGTTCTGCCTTGCGGCGGCTGGTGCCTTTACCGATTACAGGCTTATCCACACCTGCTACTTCGCACTCAACCGTGAACTCTTGGTTGTGCGCTTCACCTTTAATATTAGTCACTGTGTAGACAGGCAGCGGTTTTCTTCTGCCTTGTAGGAACTCTTGTAGGCGAGTTTTCGGATCTTTCTGTGAAACGCCTGGTTTAATGGCTTCAAGGCGTGACTGATACCAACTCAGTACAATGCCTCGCACAACTTCAAGATCACTGTCTAGGTAAATTGCGCCAATAATGGCTTCAACCGCATCGGCTAAAATAGAGTCTCGGCGAAAACCGCCACTCTTCAATTCACCTGGACCTAATTTTAAATAATCTCCTAGATCGAATTCACGACCCAGTTCCGCCAATGTATGTCCGCGAACCAAAGTAGCACGCATGCGGCTCATGTCACCTTCGTTCACTTTTGGGAAACGATGGTACAGATCATCAGCGATGACAAAACTTAAAATTGAATCGCCCAGAAACTCAAGACGTTCATTGTGCTTACTGTTGGCGCTGCGGTGCGTCAGCGCCAAATTGATAAGCCCGGCATCTTGAAACTGGTAGCCGAGCTTTCTCTCTAGTTTATCAATTGGAGAATTCATACTCTCTCGATATTTGAATGGTTAGTGAATGCCACCGATGCGGTTAAAACGCACACCAGTTGGAATCCATGAAGGTAGAACACTATCTGCGCCACGATCAAACTCGAAGCTGATCCAGATCGCGACAGCTTTACCGACTAAGTTTGCTTCTGGAACAAAGCCCCAGTAACGGCTGTCAGCACTGTTGTCACGGTTATCACCCATCACAAAATACTGACCTTGTGGTACAACCCACTCTGTCGTGCCGCTGCGTGGGAAATATTGCTCCACGCGGTTACGCACAAGAGGGTTAACCAAAATATTGTGCTCAACGTTACCCAATTTTTCATCCAGTTGGATCATTGGAATACCGTTCGAGCTAAACTGACTTTCTTCAACATTGCTCAGTTTAACTGGCTTACATGCCGATTCGCCTTGGCTTTGCACGCAAAGCTGCTTATCACTTGAATAACGCACGATATCACCAGGTAAACCAACTACACGCTTAATGTAGTCCACACTTGGTTGTGGTGGGTATTTGAATACCACGATATCACCACGCTCAGGCTTACCAGTTTCCACTAGCTGAGTACGCCATACTGGGTCTTTTAGACCGTACGCGTACTTCTCAACTAAAATGAAATCGCCAACCAGCAAGGTAGGCATCATTGAGCCTGATGGGATTTGAAATGGTTCGTAGATAAAAGAACGTAATACTAAAACGAACGCGATCACAGGGAAAATAGAGACGCTATTTTCAACCCACCAAGGCTGACGCTCAACTTTTTGCAAGGTCACTGCATCCAAACCATTAGACGTCTGAGCTTGAATCTCAGCCAGTTTTTCCTGACGCTTTTTCGCGAAAACCAGCTTTTCCAATAGCCAAACCACGCCAGTTACCAAAGTCGCAATAACCAACATCAGTGAGAATGTATTCGCCATTAAATTCCCTTATCTAAAAATACGAAAGTGAAAGAGCCGAAACCCTTTCACTTATTTTAATATCTAACGTCTTAAGACCGACAAGTGTGAGACAAAGTTCAACTTTAGTCTTTACCTACGTGAAGGATGGCTAGGAACGCTTCTTGAGGCAGCTCAACGTTACCGATCTGCTTCATGCGTTTCTTACCTTCTTTCTGTTTCTTCAGAAGTTTCTTCTTACGACTTACGTCACCGCCGTAACATTTCGCAATAACGTTCTTACGCAACTGTTTTACCGTTGAACGAGCGATAATGTGGTTACCAATTGCCGCTTGGATTGCGATATCAAACATTTGGCGAGGGATGAATTCTTTCATCTTCTCTACCAACTGACGACCGCGAGTCTGAGACTGATCTTTGTGTGTGATCATCGCCAATGCATCAACAGTGTCACCGTTAAGAAGAACGTCTACACGTACCATGTTCGAAGCTTCAAAACGCTGGAAGTTGTAATCCAAAGATGCGTAACCGCGTGATGTTGATTTCAGACGATCGAAGAAATCCAGTACCACTTCAGCCATTGGAATATCGTAAGTCACAGCGACTTGGTTACCGTGGTAAACCATATCAACTTGACTGCCTCGCTTTTCAACACACAGAGTGATTACGTTACCTAGGTACTCTGAAGGCACAAGGATATTACAACGTGCAATCGGTTCACGAATTTCTTCAATGTCATTGATCGCTGGTAGTTTTGCTGGGCTATCAACATACAGCAGATCGCCATCCGTCTTCTCAACTTCGTAAACGACCGTTGGTGCTGTGGTGATAAGATCCAAGTCGTATTCACGCTCTAGACGCTCTTGGATGATTTCCATGTGCAACATGCCAAGGAAACCACAACGGAAACCAAAGCCAAGTGCCGCAGAGTTTTCTGGCTCGTAGAATAGCGATGCGTCGTTAAGGCTTAGTTTGCCTAGTGCGTCACGGAAGTTCTCGTAATCGTCAGAAGATACAGGGAACAGACCTGCGTAAACCTGAGGTTTAACTTTCTTAAAGCCTGGTAGCGGTTTATCACAACCATTCTTCGCTAGAGTCAGCGTATCACCAACAGGAGCACCAAGAATGTCTTTGATGCCACAAACAACCCAACCTACTTCACCAGTACGAAGGGTATCGGTATCTACTTGTTTTGGCGTAAAGATACCAAGGCGGTCTACACCCCAAACTTGGCCCGTACTCATCACTTTGATCTTATCGTTCTTCTTCAGTTCGCCGTTTTTAATACGCACTAGAGAAACAACGCCAAGGTAGTTATCAAACCATGAGTCAATGATCAGCGCTTGTAGTGGCGCATCTGGATCACCTTCCGGTGCTGGAATCGCTGACACAATGTTCTCTAGAACGTCGTCAACACCGATGCCTGTCTTCGCAGAACAGCGAGTTGCTTCCATTGCATCGATACCAACGATTTCTTCAATTTCTTCCGCTACACGCTCAGGATCAGCTGCAGGTAGGTCAATCTTGTTTAAGATTGGCACAACCTCTAGATCCATTTCGATCGCGGTGTAACAGTTAGCCAGTGTTTGAGCTTCAACACCTTGACCCGCATCCACAACCAATAGCGCACCTTCACAAGCCGCTAGAGAACGTGATACTTCATATGCAAAGTCAACGTGCCCCGGAGTATCGATGAAGTTCAGCTGATACGTCTCACCGTCTTTAGCGGTGTAGTTTAGCGTCACACTCTGAGATTTGATGGTGATGCCACGCTCACGTTCAAGATCCATAGAATCCAGAACCTGTGCGGCCATTTCACGATCGGTTAACCCGCCACAAACTTGGATTAGACGGTCTGATAGGGTCGACTTACCATGGTCGATGTGGGCGATAATCGAAAAGTTACGAATGTGCTTCATAGATTTAGGGTGACTAACTCTTTACAAATAGGGACAGTAAGAAACGCCATCTACTGACGGCATTTCAATCAAGTTGGCAGATTCTACCGAATTTCGTTAACGGGCGCACGTAATTTAAAGTACATACCCAAATAACCTTTAGTGGAGGGGGACAGCACTTACTGGATTGGCTCTCCAAGTACCCGAACGAGGGTAACTTGGCGCTTGGATTCATCTTCTAACGGACGAGAAACACGTTTTGCGACCCACATTCCACCAGCGGCAAACAATACCGAAGCCAATATGATGATGCCTTCCCCGCCGGCTGTCAGCGGCGCTAATAGGAAGTGACCAAACATCGCACCGATAATCAAACCAAACAATGGCAGTAAATAAACCGCCATTGCTGATTTTATTAGGCTCGACTCAGGAAAACCAATCTCGACGACTTGACCTATTTTCACCGATTTATCCGTGCGCAGGTGCCAAGATAAACTCTTGTTACCAATGGCTTTAGTAACAACGCCCGTTCCGCAGCTTTTCTGTGAAGAGCAACTACTGCAACTGGTCTGCTGTTCGCAACTTAAATCAATTTCGTATTGCTTACCGCGACGATGCACGTCTGTCACGGTAGCCAACGCGGTCATCATTGTTGTTTACTCTTTGTTACATTAAATGTGACAGATTGGGCGATACGCTGTGCTGTGGTCGGTGGAATGTCTCCTACGACGGAGATTTCATGTTGACCGCTCACAAAACTGTGTAGCGTTCTTCTGCCTTGGCGAACCAACTGCCCTTTTAACGAATGCTCATCTTTGTTTGCTACGTAAACAGAGAAGCTAAACAGACCATCAGAATACAGCTGACTCTCCACCATTTGGTTAGTAACGGCCATACGATAGCGGTTGAGCTCGTTCGGCTCGAAACCCTCAGGGATCCAACCAACCTGCCAATTACTGGTCCCAATATCGCCTTTTGGCATGGTTAGAACAGCAGGTAATTGAACATCTTGCAAGCCACTCATTAACTCTGCGATTTTTGGGTTTACCGTGTAAGAAATAGTGCGATATTGTTCAAGCATTTCACCATCGCGGTCCACAAGGTCGGCACGTAACGGCAATTTACTCTTTTCATCGATCCATAGTACGTATGAATAGCGCAGACCGTCTTTAGGAACAATACGCAGCACTTGTGTTGCCACACCAGCTTCACGAGCTCTGCCCACTTTTACATAGTCGTAATACAAATTTAGCTCATCGATATTGGTGTTGAGCATAGGCATCGTCGGAGCGACCATTTTACCTGACTCGATGGTGAACGGTTCTAAACCCGTTTCGATATAACTTACTTCAGTTCCGCGACGAATCACTTCACGCACAGGGCCACTTAAGTAGACAAGATGAGCATATTGATCGTCACCATGCGTGGCATGACGATACAGCAACGGCTCAATGCTGTTCTTTTTGATAAGGATATAAGAGAGTTCGTAACTTAAATTCTTACTCGCCTCGCTCATTTGATGCAATAAAGCCTCCGCTGGCTTATCACCAGCAAAGGCTTGAGAAGACATCATACTGAACAGAGCGCAAGCGCTGATCAGAAATTTTTTCATTCAATATCCGGATTCAGATTTGCATCTTGTTGAGATGCATCACTGTTAATTCGTAACTGCAATTCGTAGTCTCGCAGCATAGCATGAACACGCTTGCGCTGCTCTTGCATATTTGCCTCGCCTACAGAACGTTCTACAGACTCACGAGTCAAACTCACTGGTTCTGCGCTGCCAGCAAACGGAACCGTCTGCAATACAGGTAATTGATCTGTTTGCGGCGACATTGAATCGCTACCACCGTACTGCTGTACACCTAAAATAACAACAAGCGATACACATGCAGCAACAGCAACTTGACCAAACTGCGTCAACCAACCTGGCAACTGACGTTTTGCTTTTTGCGGTTCTGGTTGCGACTCTTTTGGCGTATCCGCAATTGAGATAACATTTGCACTGTGCGAATCAAACGCACGGTGTGCAGGTTCATCTTCTAACGCTAACGCCACGCTTTCAGCAATATTCCACTCAGGTTTTGCTGGCGCTTCGCCTCGCATCACATCACCAATCAGGTGATAGTTCTGCCAAGCATCACGGCTCTCTTGGTCTTGCTCTAACTCTTGAATTAAAGCCTTATCGACCAATTCTCCATCCATGAGAGCTGAAAGTTTTTCTTTGTCAGCCATTATTTTCACCATAGTTATTACTTGTACTAGCGTTGCAAAAGAGGTCTGATTTTCTTTTCCACCGCCTCACGAGCACGGAAGATACGCGATCGTACCGTTCCTACCGGGCAATCCATCACTTCTGCAATTTCTTCATAACTCAAGCCATCGAGCTCTCGTAATGTCATTGCGGTTTTTAAATCTTCAGGTAAAGCTTCGATTGCACTGAACACCACCCGTTGCAATTCTTTGGACAACGTTAAGTTCTCAGGGTTCGATATTTCTTTAAGTGCACTACCTGTTTCGTAAAATTCAGCATCTTCAGCATCGACATCTGTCGCTGGAGGTCTACGCCCTTGAGCAACAATGTGATTTTTCGCAGTATTCACTGCAATGCGATACAGCCACGTATAAAACGCACTTTCCCCACGAAAGCTAGGGATAGCTCGGTAAGCTTTAATAAACGCTTCTTGTGCTACATCTGGTACATCGCCAGGATTACTAACGTATCTGGAAATAAGATTACATACCTTATTCTGGTACTTTGTTACCAACAGGTTGAATGCTTGCTTATCGCCATTCTGAACTCGCTCAATCAATACTTGATCGGTCAGCTGCTCGTTCATTCGAGCGGATACTCCTATTTGTTATGCCCCTACTCTTCTCAGATATGGGTACTAATTATGCAAAACGTAGTATTGACACCACTGCTTACTTGAGCACTATTGTGACCCTAACGTGAATGAGAAAGTTCCATGGTTTCTCAAGTTTTTTGTCATTGTTTTTTCACAGTGTGATGTCTGTACCCAAATGACCACCGCTGCCTGACTTTAGTCTAAGTTTGACAAGCGAGCATCTTGGAGGGAAATGGGTATAATGAATGATCTCTGTCCCAGATTGTGCTGGGTCGAGCATGGAAAAGCAATGGCATTGACAAACTATTACTTTTCATTTGCATGGCTAATGGCTATCTGAACACCGCGTTACAAATTATAACTTAGGAAGCATGCTCATGCTCTGCATGAAAAAGAAGAGTGGCTCAGTCACCGCAGTAACACGGACGTCGATAGGTCTCCCAACTTAGCCCTTAGCGACAGATGTCGCGATAATGGAATGCACATGGTGTGCAAATAATACACAAGGTAACTTTGTTACCTTAGCTTGGGATTATAAAAGTTATATGAACACAAATCGTGAACATGAGTGTGATGTATTAGTGGTAGGGAGTGGCGCGGCAGGTTTGTCGTTGGCTTTGCGCGTTGCTAACCACTGTAAGGTGATGGTGCTGAGTAAAGGACCACGCAGCGAAGGGGCTACCTACTATGCTCAAGGCGGTATCGCTGCCGTATTTGATGAGTCAGACACCATTGATTCACACGTTGAAGACACGCAAATCGCCGGGGATGGTATTTGCGATGAGGAGACCGTAAGGTTCATTGCTGAGCATTCAAAAGAGTGTGTACAGTGGTTGATTGACGGTGGTGTCCCATTTGATCGTGAAGAAGATGACTCTGACGATGAACCTCGCTACCACTTAACTCGTGAAGGTGGTCATAGCCGTCGTCGTATTCTTCACGCGGCAGATGCGACAGGTATGGCGATGCAAACCTCCCTGCAAGATAACGCTCATAACCATCCAAACATTCATGTTCTCGAACGTCACAATGCTCTGGACTTAATCACCGAAGACAAAATTGGCGGTGATAAAAACAAAGTTATCGGTGCTTATATTTGGAACCGCAACGAAGAGCATGTCGAAACCGTGCGAGCCAAATTTGTGGTTCTCGCTACAGGTGGTGCTTCAAAGGTTTATCAATACACCTCTAACCCAGATGTGTCGTCTGGTGATGGTATTGCGATTGCTTGGCGTGCAGGGTGTCGTGTGGCTAATATGGAATTTAACCAGTTCCATCCGACGTGTTTATATCACCCAGAAGCACGTAACTTCTTGCTAACTGAAGCGTTACGTGGCGAAGGTGCTTACCTGCGTCGTCCAGATGGTTCTCGCTTTATGCCAGATTTCGATGAACGTAAAGAGCTTGCTCCGCGTGACGTCGTGGCTCGTGCTATCGACTTCGAAATGAAGCGTTTAGGCGCCGACTGTATGTATCTCGACATCAGTCATAAGCCTGCTGACTTTATTACGAAACACTTCCCAACCATTTATTCACGTTTGATGGATTTGGGCATCGACATGACTAAAGAGCCAATCCCAATCGTACCTGCTGCACACTACACTTGTGGCGGTGTCATGGTGGATAGAAATGGCTGCACCGATCTGAAAAATTTGTATGCGATTGGTGAAGTTAGCTACACCGGGCTGCACGGTGCTAACCGCATGGCATCAAACTCACTTCTCGAATGCGTGGTTTATGCTTGGTCTGCGGCAAAAGATATTCTAAAACATCACACTAACGTTGAGCTACCCTCACAGGTGCCATGTTGGGATGAAAGTAAAGTAACCAATAGTGATGAAGAAGTGATCATTCAGCACAACTGGCACGAGCTTCGTCTGTTTATGTGGGACTACATGGGCATTGTGCGAACTGACAAGCGTTTAGAGCGCGCCTTACGCCGTATCCAACTGTTGCAACAAGAAACACACGAGTACTACAGCAATTTCCGTGTGTCGAACAACTTATTAGAACTGCGTAACCTTTTACAAGTCGCAGAGTTGATGGTTCGTTGTGCGATGCAGCGTAAAGAGAGTCGAGGTTTGCACTACACGCTTGACTATCCGAACCAACTGGAAAACAGCGGCCCAACGATTTTGGTTCCAGCTAAACAGCTTTAACTTTACCAAGTAAACTATTACATCAGCAGGGAGCATTAGCTCCCTGTTTCATTTCCCATTGGCGTAATACCAAAGATAGTTGACGATACTGCTCATCGTCACAGCTATCACGCCAAATCGTAACACTACGGCCAGATTGCAATTGGAATGTTATCTTGAATGGTGATGTCGATGTATCGACTCGCTGTAAATGACCCTTTTCGGACTCAATATCTTCCGAGCATTCGCCATACTCAAGGGCATCAAACCTAACCGAGCCATCGCAGTGCACATACCAATGCCCATGACTTGTAGGTTGAACAAGGCCTTGGCTTGAGAGAGCCTTAACAATCAGTAATAACAAATAAGTCGATAATACGAGCGGAACACTAGAGAAGATAACAGCCCAAGTCATCAATAAGAAAAGTACAACATTGAAGACTCGGGCAGTCAGAGAGGGAGAAGCAGTAAAATTAACGAACTTTGCTGAGGTTATGGGCGACAATTTTATCAACCATTGCTGCATGACCTAAATTTTCGCTACGGCCATGCCCCATTACCCAAGTAAACAGATCAGGATCATCGCATTCAAGTAAAGAAACAAAGTCACGCTGCTCTTGTTCACTCAGAGTATCAAAGCACTCTTCAAAAAACGGCATAATTACTACGTCAAGCTCAAGCATGCCTCGACGACAAGCCCATTTAATACGCGCTTTTTCTTCCGGAGTGTACATTCACTATTCCTTCATAGATGTCTTGTTGTTAGTGCGGAGTGTAACAAGTGATGTGCTACGTCACTAGTGTGCGGGTCACAATACGATAGTGAAAGCAGACAAATGTTGATTCGTAAATCGCTCCCCTAGTATCTCAAGGTTATTTGGGTATAACATAGCGGAAAAATATCTTCAAAAGGCATTGTAATTATGGAATGGCAAACTCGTTTTTCAGCATTACCTCTCTCAACTCAAGACGCACTTCCAGAGTTATCTATCTCACTGCTGGATAACTTCGGCATGATCACCATGATCGGTGACGATAAAAAATCATACTTACAAGGTCAGGTTACCTGCGATGTTGTTTCTTTAGAAAAAGACCAATCAACACTGGGCGCACATTGTGATGCGAAAGGCAAAGTGTGGAGCGTGTTCCGCCTTTTCCATCATCATGATGGCTACGGCATGATCCAACCAAAATCGGCGATTGACGTAGAACTTAGTGAAATAAAGAAATACGCCATTTTCTCTAAAGTAACGATTGAAGCTTCTGATGACGTTATCTTAGGTGTCGCTGGCGTCAAAGCCGATGAATTCATTTCAACAATGAGCAAGACAACTGGCAGCGTTCGCCCAGTTGACGGTGGCACAGCAGTACAAGTTGCCCAAGATCGCTGGTTACTGATATTAAGTGCGCCAGAAGCACAGCAAATCGTTGAAACTACCGACGCTGTCTTTACGACAAATGAGCTTTGGAATCGTTTCGATATTAAGGCAGGTTTACCATTTGTCTCTGCATCCGCGCAGAATGCTCACATTCCACAAGCACTTAACGTGCAAGCTTTAGGAGGCATAAGCTTCACAAAGGGCTGCTACACGGGACAAGAAACGGTAGCACGAGCGAAGTATCGCGGTACCAATAAACGTGCGATGTATATCGTAAAAGGTGCAACTTCTGCTCCATTCAGTGACGAACCAATTGAGCTCGAACGCAGCGTAGGTGAAAACTGGCGTTCAGTAGGTGCTTTATTAAATCACTACCAGTTCAGTGACAATCATGCGATTGGCCTGATCGTGCTGCCTAATAATCTCGATGAGGACACTCGTCTTCGTTTGGTTGCGCAACCAGAGTGTGAATGGACAATCGAATCACTGCCTTACAGTCTTGATGATGAGTAATACAATCCATACTCCTTTGATGCAATTTCTCACAGACCAACACATTCCGTTTCGTCTGTTACCGCATCAAAGACCAGCAACCACCATTGAGGATGCCGCGCACCAACGCGGCATTCGCCCTTCTCAAATGGTGAAAGCAATCTTGCTACGAGACATGGGTAATCAATATGCACTCGCCTGTGCGCCAGGTGATCGTAGCGTTGATCCCAAAAAAGTGCGCTCGTTACTGAAATGTCGCCGGATGACTTGTGTTGATCAAGCCGACGTTGAGTCCATCACTGGTTACAAAATTGGTACTGTCACTCCTCTGTTACTCAAACGTCATATGCCAATCGTGTTCGACCCTAGCTTACTAGAAGAACAGGAAGTCACGATCAGCAGTGGCGATCGAATGGCTGGGCTGGCGCTTTCTATTCAAGATCTTATCCAATTGTGCCAGCCGACCGTAGCTGAGATCTGTCGTTAATCGTCTAAAAACAATGTAATGACATGTAGTGTTTCTATCACTGCGTGATCTCGCTCATATCTACAAAAATAGACATGAGAATTTTTAATCACATATAAAACATAAATAGTCACAAAGATAAAACTCGTATATGCTGAATTTGTTGGTTAAGTTTCAAACAAGCACTTAACCAATATAAAGTGAGTCAGCTAGCTGAGTGACAGCATTCATGCAGTTAGTTATCCACTTTTGTGTAATGCATCTGTGACTATTCGCCCGCTGAAGCGGGCTTTTTTTTACGTGGAACTTTTTCTCTTTCATTTCCTCTAATCGTTAGAACGTAAAGTGTGTTACGCGAAGCACGACCTTAATAGAAACAACTAGCAAACAACCGTTTTCGTTCTATTCTTAATTCTGTAACAAAACTATTGCTTAATGCGTCACGTAAAAAGGAGTGTATTGGCGTAAGGGTTCCTTTAGAGAGGTTATTTTTGGGGTAATCCTCACGCTATTTAAGAGATGACACTGTCAAATTGTCTAAGACAACACAATTCTCTGACGCAACACCCTACATCTGTATTTAATACTATTGCTGTCACAATAATTTTCGCGTCCAGAACGTAGAATACCTAGGCTAGGTTAGATAAAAGGAAAGTAAATATGAGACTGTTTAAGCGCTATACACCAAGTATGATTGCTAAACATATAAGTCGTCTTTTTAAAGGAAGAATTTATATTTACGGGGTCGGTAGATTCGAGTTTGATAACGGTAAGTTAATACTGCCGGAGAAAGCAGAGCAACGCCATTTCCGAGCGGTCAAAGAGATCAATCAAGAAATAATGAAACTCCGATGCGCATATGCTTAGCAAAATGTTGATAAAACAAAGGCTGGATTAACCAGCCTTTTGTGTATTTGAAGTTTGCTTTGCACTTACTGACGCGCCAGATCCGGCAAGTGTCCCTTTAAACCAAGCGCGCGCTTCATGATCTCATCTTTCGCTCCCGGCAGTTGCCCCGCTAAACTCAAGCCAATGCCACGAACAAGCTTCTTAGCAGGGTTCTCGCCAGAGAACAAATCTCGAAACCCTTGCATAGTAGCGATCATCTTTGCCGCTTCCGCTTTTCGCCAACGCTCGTAGCTTCTTAGGTTGCGTTTACTGCCGATATCTTGACCCTGCTTCCAAAGTGCTAATACTTCTTGAGCAAGACTGGCCGCATCTAATAAACCTAAATTCACACCCTGCCCCGCTAATGGGTGAATGGTATGGGCCGCATCACCAACCAGCGCGACTCGCTCGACAACAAAATCTCGCGCATAGCGCATTTTCAAAGGAAACGCAGCACGCTCTCCCACTACTTCACATAGACCAAGTCGAGCATCAAACTCACTCGTCAACGCTTTATTGAAATCATGTTCACTCATCACCACTAACTGCTCTGCTCGATTTGGCTCCGTGGACCAAACAATAGAGCACATATCTGGTTGCGACATTGGCAAAAATGCCAACGGTCCGTGAGGAGTAAATATCTGGCGCGCAATGCTGTTGTGTGGCATAGCAGTTTTGACATTCGCGACCAAAGCATGATGACCATAGTCCCAATGCGTTAATGGAATATCCATTTGATGGCGAAGCCACGAATTCGCCCCATCGGCTCCGACCACTAATTTAGCGGTCATGGCTTGGCCATTATCGAGCATCAGCCAGCTTTCTTGCTCACCGACCGCGAGAGTCGCGCAACGTGCGGGCATAAACATCGTGACGTTATCGAGCTTTTGGACTTGTTCAAGCAGCGCAAGTTGAATCACACGATTCTCAACAATATGCCCTAAATCAGGTTGTGCCATACTTTGTGCATTAAATTCAATGCTGGCAAAGCTATCTTGTTCCCATACTTCCATGCCATGGTAAGGCGAAGCTCGGCGCTGTTCTATGCCCTGCCAAGCACCAAGTTTACGCAAAATCGTCTCACTAGAGCGGCTCAGCGCAGACACACGAACATCGGGCAATTCTTTCAACGAATCATCTGGCACTTTACCTTCAATAACGGCGACACGCAGATCACTGTCTTTGAACGCGGCAGCAAGTGCCAACCCAACCATCCCTCCGCCGATGATGGCGATATCTACACTTTGCATCATTGCTTTTTATTACCTAATTCAGTGCGGCCGTTCATCGTTTTACCAAGCCAAGTGTATGGCGTAGTAGCGGCTGCTTAAAAATAGAAAGGTTATCCATCGCTGCTAAGGCAGTATTTCGGCCAATTCGCATCGCGGTTAAATCATTTGAAAAAACATGCACCAAGGCACTGGTTAGCCAAATAGTTTCGCTTCGATCTGCTTCTCTACGTTGACTAAAGCGCATCAGGCCTTGATAAAGACCCACATCCTCACTTTGCTGCACAATTTCTTCTGCTAGTGAGACTACATCGCGAATACCGAGATTAAAGCCTTGTCCAGCTATCGGGTGCAGCGTTTGCGCCGCATTTCCAACAATCGCAAAGCGATGTGAAATATTTTGCTTTCGATGGCGAAGAAGCAATGGGTAACTTGCACGGCGCCCCACTTTTTTCATCGCGCCTAAACGCCAACCAAAATCGTTCTGTAAACGCTGGAGAAATGCTTGATCAGATAACTCAAGAACGGCTTGGGCTTCTTCAGGGTGCAAACACCAAACTAAGGACATTCGATTGTCACTCATTGGCAATAAAGCAACAGGGCCATTTTCAGTAAAACGTTCAAAGGCTCTACCTTGATGAGGTTCTTGAGTCACAATATTGGCAATGACAGCCACTTGTTCAAAATCTTGCTCAGAAAGTTCTAGACCAATTTTCTGACAACAGGTCGAAACAGCACCATCTGCAGCCACCAACAGTTTTGCTTCAAGTTGCTCACCACTTTTCAACGTCACATGGGTACAGTTTTGCTCGCGCTCGATATCGGTAACGGAGTCAGGACAAAACAGCGTAATGGATGCGCTACTGTCTAATAATTCTTGATATACACGCCCAACATCGGCTAATTCTACAACATACCCTAGAGCTTCAACCCCAACCTCTTGCTTGGTAATCTCCGTCATCCCAGCATGAGAACGGTCAGAAACGTGGATATGTTCAATGGGGGTGACAAACGGTTCTACTGACGTCCAGAGCTGTAGTTGACGCAACAGATTGACAGTACCGTAAGACAATGCGATTGAGCGAGAGTCAAAACCAGGGTGCATATCTGATTGCGCTTTAAAAGGCTCAACGACGGCAATGCGGAGCTTTCCCTGAGACAAATGGTCAATCGCCAATGCTAACGTTGCACCAGCCATGGCACCACCAGCAATGACTACATCATATTGCTTCATACTAACCTCTGGACGGTCTACGATTAGTGAATAGTAGGTTTTTTGTCGCTGCTTTCAGGACGAACACCAAATTCAGCATGGATCGTTAGTACGCAAGCTTTGATGTGCTCAATCACTTGCTCTAGCAATTGCGCTTGTTCACCAAGATCGTCATCTTCATCGATGCCTAATTTGGCAATCTCTTCTAGGTCAGCCAGTGCTTCTTTAGCGTCATCAGATGCTTTATTAAGCGCAACGCCTGCTAGACCTAACCCAGAAATAAAGTGGTTTACAAAGTCGGACACACTGTCGGCTAATGCGAATAAGCCTTCTTCGCCCGGCTCATCTGGCAATAGTAAAGACAGCTCCATTGATGTGCCAGTAAGCTCATTAACAGTAACGTTGAATATGCTCTGAGCAAAAGTGAGTGCTGTCGAGGGCCACCCCATCCCATCATTGGTGTAGTCAAAAAGAATCGGCTGCCAAGTTTGATCATTGATCGCCAATCCACCACTTAACATGCCAACAAATAAGCCATGTAACTCCGCCGGTGTCACAGCCAGGCTTGCCGATTGCAGTTCAGCAGCAATAGATTGGTATTCAGGAAGGGTGATTTCACTCATAACTTGGCTCATTCTTGCGTAATAATGTATTGGTATATCCTACCATCAAGGTTAGTGGTCTGAAACGGCTATCAAATTCAATTTTGGACAGCATTTGTTCAATTTGTCCAATTCCTGTGTGATCTCGTCATCATTTCTCTTTCTGTGATGGGAAATGCTTGAATCTTAATAGCGGTTTTCCTATAGTTTGCTCCTCGGTAGTTGTATGAAGCAACACCTTAGATAGCGCGAATATAGAGTTTATTCATCATGAGCAATCAAGCGATCGACGTTGAAATATTAGGCAAACTTACACGAGTGAATTGTCCGACAGGACAAGAAGAGTCTCTTGTTGCAGCGGCAAAAGATCTGGATCGCCGATTGAAAGAAATGAGCGAACGTACTAAGGTAACCAATGAAATCCAACTGCTGACCTTTGCTGCATTGAATATTTGCTATGAGTTGCACACCAAGTCATACGAATCCAATGGTCAACAGCAAGAAATTACTGAGCGAATGGAAAAGCTCACCGCGTCTTTAGAGAACGCATTAAGCAAAGTTACGCAAGGACAGCAGTAAATACAAAATTTACCCTGGGGTGTGCGTCAGCAGGATTTAAGTCCCTGAGCCGATAAGCAATACCTAAGGGTTAGTATTTGGTAACTATTGAGCAAGCTCGGCATGCACCGAGAAGCCTACGGTTGTCATTGCTGATCCGCCTTGAACCAGCTGGTTCAAGGGCCACAATCCTCAACGGCACCCTGGGGTATTCTCTCTATGTCAGACCTCTCTCGACAAGACTTCCGCAAACTGATTCGTGAAAAGCGCAACGCTCTGTGCAGTGATACGCAATACCAAGCGGGAATCGACCTTATTACTCAATTTTCCCAACTTCCTGAAATCGATCAGGCGCAACATATTGCCATCTACCTTTCTGCAGACGGTGAGCTTGATACTAAACCGCTCATTGAATGGTTATGGCAACAGGGAAAATCGGTTTATCTGCCCGTCATCCATCCCTTTTCTAAAGGTCAGTTACTGTTTCTTCAGTATGTAAGTGATGAACAGCTCGTCTACAACAAGTACGGCATCTTAGAGCCCAAGCTCGATATCAGGCACCTCAAACCCGTTCGCCAGCTTGATTTAATCTGCACGCCTTTAGTTGGGTTCGACAGCATCGGACACCGCTTAGGCATGGGCGGGGGGTACTACGATCGTACTCTGTCACGTTGGTTTATAACTGGAGAGGGAGCTAAACCTGTCGGTATCGCTCATGACTGCCAACATGTAGAACGCTTACCAATTGAAAGCTGGGACATTCCATTACCTAAGATCGTGACCCCAAGCCAAATATGGCAATGGGAAAGTGACAAGTAAGCCGCTATAATCACGCCCGCAAACGTTAACAAACATCTATTCAGGAGATTGGCATGACTCAAGATGAAATGAAAAAAGCGGCTGGTTGGGCAGCACTAAAATATGTTGAGAAAGGCAGCATTGTCGGTGTTGGTACTGGCTCTACCGTGAATCACTTCATCGATGCACTAGGCACTATCAAAGATGATATTAAAGGTGCAGTGTCTAGCTCTGTCGCTTCAACTGAGCGCCTTAAAGAGCTTGGTATTGAAGTATACGAGTGTAACGATGTAATGAAGCTGGATGTGTATGTTGATGGCGCAGATGAGATCAACCCAGCACGTGAAATGATCAAAGGCGGCGGCGCGGCTCTGACTCGTGAGAAAATTGTCGCAGCAATCTCTGATAAGTTCGTATGTATCGTTGACGGCACTAAAGCAGTTGACGTACTTGGCCAGTTCCCATTGCCTGTTGAAGTAATCCCAATGGCACGCTCTTACGTGGCTCGTGAATTGGTAAAACTAGGTGGTGATCCAGCTTACCGTGAAGGCGTTGTGACTGACAACGGCAACGTGATTCTGGATGTGCACAATATGCAAATTACCAACCCGAAAGAAATGGAAGACAAAATAAACGGCATCGCTGGTGTCGTGACTGTGGGTCTTTTCGCTCATCGTGGTGCAGACGTAGTGATCACTGGCACACCAGAAGGTGCAAAAATTGAAGAGTAAATAACAGCCTAAAATGAACCTATCTGGTTCACTTTTCTGTTATTTCATTACATACGGTGCTGCAAGGCACCGTTTTTTATTCCTTTCTATAAGAAAATTATCTCTTATTCCGTAATTTTCTTACCCAAAGCAATTTTTTTTTGTTACTTTATTGAACAGAAGACGCACAGGGAAACGTTTGTCTTCCTACAAAACTGTTAATTATCCCCTTTTTAATAGTTTTGCCCAATGTGCGCCACATTAGCCCACCTTTCCATTTTAAGGACGAGAAAAAATGGCCAAAGTTTCACTGGAAAAAGAAAAGATTAAGATCCTCTTGTTAGAGGGACTCCACCCTTCTTCAGTTGAAGTTCTTCAAGCAGCTGGTTATACCAACATTGAATACCATAAAGGTTCCCTTCCGGAAGAAGAACTAATTGAAGCGGTAAAAGACGTGCACTTCATTGGTATCCGCTCCCGTACGAACCTATCCGAAGAGGTAATCAATGCGGCGAACAAGCTGGTTGCAATTGGCTGTTTTTGTATTGGCACTAACCAAGTAAACCTAGACGCAGCAGCAAAACGCGGTATTCCTGTCTTTAATGCACCATTCTCTAACACTCGAAGCGTGGCAGAGCTTGTACTTGGGCAAATCCTTTTACTAGTGCGTGGTATTCCTGAAAAGAATGCTCTTGCACATCGCGGTATTTGGAAGAAAAGTGCAGACAACTCTTACGAAGCTCGTGGTAAGTGCCTTGGCATTATCGGATACGGTCACATTGGTACGCAGCTTGGTATTATTGCCGAAAACTTAGGTATGCGCGTTTACTACTACGATATTGAGAACAAACTGTCCCTTGGTAATGCGACGCAAGTACATACCATGAGTGAACTATTGAACAAATGTGATGTGATTTCTTTGCACGTCCCCGAAACACCGGAAACGAAAAACATGATGGGTGAAGCTGAATTTGCTCGAATGAAACCAGGTTCCATCTTTATCAACGCGGCACGTGGCACCGTTGTGGATATTCCTGCACTTTGCCATAGCTTAGAAGCTGGTCACCTTGCCGGCGCTGCAATTGATGTATTCCCAACTGAACCAAAAACAAATGCTGACCCGTTCGAGTCTCCTTTACAAAAATTCGATAACGTCATTCTCACTCCACACGTTGGTGGTTCAACGCAAGAAGCACAAGAGAATATCGGCTTAGAAGTGGCGGGCAAACTGGCTAAGTACTCTGATAACGGCTCGACACTTTCAAGCGTAAACTTCCCTGAAGTGTCATTGCCAGAACACAGTGGTGAGTGCTCTCGTCTGCTTCATATCCATAAGAACCGTCCTGGTATTCTAACTCAGATCAACACCATCTTTGCTGAAGAAGGCATTAACATTGCCGCGCAGTACCTACAAACAGCCGCTGAAATAGGCTACGTAGTGATCGACGTTGAAACTGAACGAGCAGAAGAAGCTCTAACAAAGCTCAAAAACATTGAAGGCACAATCCGTGCTCGTATCCTGCATTAAACTGTGAAATAGAAATGACAAAGGCAGGGGTTGTAACTCCCTGCCTTTTGCTTTTTACTGTTTGCTAAGCCTTACTTTAGCTTATAAATGACATCGACTTGATCGCGAATGATCATGGTTGAATCTTGGTAGCTATTCGCTCCTTCTTTACTATCCATCGCCATTGAACGCATTAACACAGGCTGAACGTGCATCTGTCTGTAATTGATCTGCCATACATCGCCCAACTTTTTCTCAAAACCAGTCGCTAATGACCCTGCTTTTTCTCTTGCGTCCTTAATCGCAGCCATTCGTGCCTTTTGCTGATACTCGGCTTGGTTGCTTACCTTAAGTTGAATATTATCGACCTGATTAATTCCCGCTTCTAACGCCATATCTAGGTATTGGTTAAGGTTTTTCAGATCCGTCACCGTGACATCAATACTGCGAGATGCTCGATACCCAACAAGTTCTGCTTTTCCTGATTTAGGGTAATGGTACTGAGGAGCAAGGTATAAATTCGAGCTAGTAATATTGTCTTTTGACAAGCCGGCATCCGACAAGCTTTTTAGAAACTCTTCAACGGTTTTATCTACGGACAATTTCGCTTGTTCAGCCGTCATTGTCGTATCGACTACTTTTACAGAAAACGTAGCCATATCAGGTGTGGCCGTCACTTCGCCATACCCCGTTGTCGTAACATGAGCAAACTCTGGCGTATTCGCCAAAACTGAAGCACTGGTAAGGCTGAGTGCTGAAGCCAGCAAAAATGAATACAATTTCATTCAATAAATCCATCCATACAAAATTAAGTACTTAATCTCAGATTCCAACATCACTATCATGGCTGAGAAAGCGTGTGGTTTCATAATAGAAACTTCCGCCGATTATCCAAGCACCCATAGTGACTTCTAACACAACTTTGACTATGTAACATTGGCGTAATTTTTAAACAAAACACACTTAAGTTAACGATATGCAGCTCTGACAAACTTATTGAGGTAGATGCTGCTGCGCATACCCGACTATCGCGTGTGAGATTTCTTGTAATACCCCAGTTTCTAACTGCCAGTGGTGCCAATAAATCCGATGGGACATTAAAAAACCTGGAGTCACATCAACCAACACACCTCTGTCTAATTCGTCGGTAATTTGCAAGCGGGGGATCAAGCAATAAGCAACACCAGCTAACGCCACTTTTAGAAACGCTTCAGAACTACTGATGTTGTGATGAATAACGCTGTCAGGATTGACGTTAAAATGCTCGGTAAGAAATGTTTTATGTAGATCATCATATTGGTCATATGAAACGGCCGGTGCTTTTGCCAATGTCTGATTATTTACGCCTTTAGAAAAATAACGCTGATAGAACTCTGGGCTCGCGACACAAACATAATCGATGCGACCTAAATAGTCTGCTCTGCATCCGGGGATTGGCTGGGACTCCAAGCTGATCGCTCCTGTCACTTCGCCACTTTTGAGTTTTTCAATAGAGCGGTATTCACCATAGATAGTCAGTTTTAGTTCAACTTGACGCTGCTTCATAACATTTTTCAGCGCTGGCAGTAGCCATGTTGCAAGGCTATCTGCATTAGTCGCTAAAGAGAGTTGCACAGGTCGCGTACTGGTATCATTTTTTAGTTCGGGGAGAATTTCATGCTCTAGCAAGCGTACTCGCCGATAAAGACCCAACAATTTTTTACCAATTGGCGTTGGCTTAGGTGGCTGGCTTCGAATTAAAACAGGCTGCGCGAGAAACTTCTCTAACTGCTTGATACGTTGAGAAATGGCGGATTGAGAAACAAATAAATGCTCGGCAGCACGCTCAAAGCTACCCTGATAAACTATAGCGTCTAATGCCTCAATCCATTTGTAATCTAACCCTCGCATACCTTCCCTCTCACTCTTGATCAAACGCCTCCCGTTAAATTAGTCTATCTAATGTAAGATTAAAATCATTAATTATACTTATTTAGATAAACGCTTTATCTTTCCCCTCTATGTAAATGTATTTGTTATTTTGAAGTGAGGTGAAGTGTGAACTTGTGGGTTCTATTGCAAGGTTTTGGTTTAGGAGCATCAATGATCATTCCGATCGGCGCGCAAAATGCGTATGTTTTGAATCAAGGCATAAAGCGTAACCACCATCTAACAACCGCCACTATTTGTAGCGTGCTAGATATGATTTTCATCTCTCTAGGTATCTTTGGTGGTGGTGCAATTCTGTCTCAAAATGAAATCTTACTGACGTCGGTGACACTTGGCGGTATTGCTTTCTTGAGCTTCTATGGACTGCTCTCGCTAAAAAGTGCTTTTAAGCCAGAGAGTGAATCGGAATCAAAAGGGGAGATCGTAGCTCGAGGTCGTCGAACGGTTATTCTAGGTGCGTTAGCTGTCACTGTGCTTAATCCGCACTTATATTTAGATACAGTCGTTATTCTAGGTTCGATCGGTGGACAATTTGAAGGCCATGATCGCATTGCTTTTGCACTAGGTACGATTATGGCTTCCTTTGTTTGGTTCTACACTTTATCGATAGGAGCAGCCAAACTAGGTCCAACACTCTCTAAACCAAAAGTGAAAAAAACCATCGACATTGCAATCGCAATGATGATGTTCACAATAGCGTATATCTTAGCGAGTGAGCTTATTGATAAGTATTGGTAATCATAAGGTAGTAAGGCAGCAAAGACATGGAGTCACTAAAACGTATTTATAACAACAATAGAGATCGATTCAACGCGCTCTCTATTCCTTTTCGTGAATGGCAGCACGAAGCCATCTTAGACTTTGAGACAGATATACGCATTGCGAGAGAGCTTGGTTGGACGGGTACGCATACCAAAAGCCTCTTTTTAACACTCAAAGGACAAGGTTACGCAGTTTATCTGACAGATAAGGACTCGCGCCTCGATGCCAAGCAGATTAAAGCGATTACAGGTAAACGTCCCTCTATTTGTAATGATGATGAAATGGTCGAAGTGTTAGGTTGCGTACCCGGCGCGGTTTGCCCAATAGGCTTACCGGAATACATCACTATCATTGTTGATACCAATCTCTATCAACATCAAGAGTTGCTCTATACGCCTGGCTTACCTGAGTTCACATTTGGATTTGCAGGTAAACATCTAAAACGCCTCTTACTTGCTGGTCATCACACCCTTTACGAAATATAAAAAAGCGAGGCCTATTGGCCTCGCTTTTGAATATCGACTGCTTTTGATTAAGCGTCGACTTTGTTCAGGTGAACATCCATTTGTGGGAATGGAATCTCGATACCATTTTCATCCAATGCTTCTTTAATACCTTGCATTGCATCAAAGTATACGCCCCAGTAATCTGCAGTTTTCACCCATGGACGAACCACAAAGTTAACTGAAGAGTCTGCTAACGTAAGTACACCAATTGTGATATCTGGGTCTTTCAAGATACGTGGATCTTTCTCTAGCGTCTCACGAATCACTTTCTTCGTTAGTTTAAGGTCTGCTTTGTATGAAACACCAATCACTAGGTCGACACGTCGTGTCGCATGGCGAGAGTAGTTAGTAATGGCACCGCCGATAACTGAAGAGTTAGGCACAACAACCATTTTGTTGTCTGGTGTTTTTAGAACGGTTTGGAAGATTTGAATTGCTTCAACACTACCCGCTACACCACCGATTTCTACGTAGTCGCCTGATTTGAATGGACGGAACGCAACAATAAGTACGCCTGCTGCAAAGTTTGATAGTGAACCTTGTAGTGCAAGACCAACAGCAAGACCTGCCGCACCAATCACAGCAACAACAGAAGCGGTTTGAACTCCTAATCGACCAAGAGCCGCGATTAGCACGATTACAAATAGCAAGTAACGAACAAGACCGTGAATAAATTCAACGACGGCCTTATCCATGTTTTTCTTTTCTAGTACTTTAGAAACACTACCAGCGACTGCCTTAACGATAAGATTACCGATAAACAGAATAAGCACCGCAGAGATAATGTTCACACCGTACTGAACCAGTAGATCTGAATTGTTTGTCAGCCAAGTTTCAGCCTGAGTTAGACCATCCGTTAAAGTGGTATCGATACCCACCGATTCACCTGCCATAATTCTTATCCTCAAAAATAAAGAGATATAAATCCAATTGCCGTTAATTTATGAACCTTGTTTTTTAAAGGCTCTTTTCTAAAACAACATCCCTATTGCTCCACTGAACAGTGTCAGATTTTTGGCACAATATCCCAACTCTGACTTTTTTCAAAGTCAGAGTTTCGCAAAGATATGCAAAACAAGACTTTATCAGAGCTTTCTGACACTGACTTGTTACAGGTTACGCAATGCACTCTGATTTCGCCACTCTTAAGACTGATATTCCCATGTTTTCTTTAAAAAAAACGTTAAAGGTGAGATATCTCACTAGCAAATACAACCTAACGCATAAAAATATCGGGAGAAAGCAGAGGGGAAGAAAATGATAGATATAAAAAAACCCGCTCAAAGAGCGGGTTTTTAAGTAACTTAATCAGTAACGATTATAGTACGTCAACTGCGTTAAGGTCAGCAAATGCTTGCTCTAGACGAGTAACCATTGAAGCTTGGCCTGCACGTAGCCATACGCGTGGATCGTAGTACTTCTTGTTTGGTGCATCTTCACCAGTTGGGTTACCGATCTGACCTTGTAGGTAATCGTGGTTTTCAGCTTCGAACTTACGGATACCATCCCAAGTAGCCCACTGTGTATCAGTATCGATGTTCATTTTGATTACACCGTAGCCGATAGATTCACGGATTTCTTCTAGAGAAGAACCTGAACCACCGTGGAATACGAAGTTTAGAGAGTTTGCTGGAAGACCGAATTTCTCAGAAACGTGCGCTTGAGAATCACGTAGGATAGTTGGAGTTAGTACAACGTTACCTGGCTTGTATACGCCGTGTACGTTACCGAAAGATGCTGCGATAGTGAAACGGTGGCTGATTGCGCTTAGTTTCTCGTATGCGTATGCAACGTCTTCTGGAGAAGTGTATAGCTCAGACGCATCCATATCAGAGTTGTCAACGCCGTCTTCTTCACCACCAGTACAACCTAGTTCGATTTCTAGAGTCATGTTCATTTTAGCCATGCGCTCTAGGTACTTAGCAGAAATTTCGATGTTCTCTTCTAGAGACTCTTCAGAAAGGTCGATCATGTGAGAAGAGAATAGTGGCTTACCAGTTTGCGCGAAGTACTCTTCACCAGCGTCTAGTAGACCGTCGATCCAAGGAAGTAGTTTCTTAGCTGCGTGGTCAGTGTGTAGGATTACTGGAACACCGTAAGCTTCAGCTACAGCGTGAACGTATTTCGCACCAGCAACAGCACCTAGGATTTGAGCTTCTTGACCTTCAAGTTTTAGACCTTTACCAGCAAAGAAAGCAGCGCCACCGTTAGAGAACTGAACGATAACTGGAGCTTTAACTTTTGCAGCTGCTTCAAGTACTGCGTTTACAGAGTCAGTACCCACACAGTTTACTGCTGGAAGTGCAAAGCTGTTTTCTTTTGCAACTTCAAATACTTTCTGAACGTCATCGCCAGAGATAACACCTGGTTTTACGAAGTCGAAGATCTTAGACATGGATGTAATCCTATTTATCTGTCGTTTTTAAACAAAACTTGTTAAGTTGAAAATCTTGCAAACGTTTGCTCACAACTGAGGCTATTCTAGCAGAGTTCCTCACACGTTGCAGCAAACAAGAAAGCGGGAGAATCACTCCCCCGCTTTGCTTTAATTACTTAGCGCGTGCTTCTAGCATTTCTACTGCTGGAAGAACTTTACCTTCTACGAACTCAAGGAAAGCGCCGCCGCCAGTAGAGATGTAAGATACATCCGCTTTGATACCGAACTTGTCGATAGCCGCTAGCGTGTCACCACCGCCTGCAACAGAGAAGCCTTCAGAAGCTGCGATAGCTTCAGAGATACCTTTAGTACCTGCTTCGAAGTTCTTGAATTCGAATACGCCTACTGGACCGTTCCATAGGATAGTCTTAGCGTTTTTAAGGATTTCAGCTAGTTCAGCAGTTGAATCTGGACCAAGGTCGAAGATCATGTCGTCGTCTTGTACTTCAGAAACGTGCTTGATTTCAGCTTCTGCGTTCTCGTCAAATGCTTTCGCACATGCAACGTCAGTTGCTACTGGAATTGCACACTCGTCCATTAGCTTCTTAGCTGTTTCAACTAGGTCTGCTTCGTATAGAGACTTACCAACGTTGTGGCCAGCAGCTGCGATGAATGTGTTAGCAATACCACCACCAACAACGAGTTGGTCAGCGATTTTAGATAGAGACTCAAGAACAGTTAGCTTAGTAGAAACTTTTGAACCACCTACGATAGCAACCATTGGACGAGCTGGCTTGTCCATTGCTTTGCCTAGCGCTTCTAGTTCGTTTGCTAGTAGAGGACCAGCACATGCTACGTCTGCGTGCATGCCAACGCCGTGAGTAGATGCTTGAGCACGGTGAGCCGTACCGAATGCGTCCATTACGAATACGTCACATAGTGCTGCATATTTCTTAGATAGCTCTTCGTCGTTTTTCTTTTCGCCTTTGTTGAAGCGAACGTTTTCAAGAACAACAAGTTCACCCGCATTTAGCTCTAGGCCATCTAGGTAGTCTTTTGCTAGCTTCACTTCGCAATCTAGTGCGTCGTTTAGGTAGTTAACAACTGGTTGTAGAGAGAACTCTTCAGCGTATTCACCTTCAGTTGGGCGACCTAGGTGAGACGTAACCATTACTTTAGCGCCTGCTTCTAGGCAGTGCTTAATAGTTGGAAGAGATGCGATGATACGTGCATCCGAAGTTACTTTACCGTC
Organism: Vibrio sp. 2096; assembly: GCF_033339595.1. Classification (NCBI taxonomy): domain Bacteria; kingdom Pseudomonadati; phylum Pseudomonadota; class Gammaproteobacteria; order Vibrionales; family Vibrionaceae; genus Vibrio; species Vibrio sp. 2096. The sequence continues at coordinate 26,694 of NZ_JAWOUX010000005.1, read as the reverse complement.
TTTTACTGGCACGTTTAGGTCAGCACGGATAAATACACGTTTACCTGCAAGATCCAGGTCAGTCATCTTGATTACAGACATGATGTGTCCTCTCAAATATTTAATAATTAAAGTTTTTGAAAACTCGGCAACCCTGCCAAGCCTGTTAATTCTTCAAACTGGTTATAGATATGGAGATATTATGGATTTATTTCAAGGCTTGAAATAAAAATTCTCCATCACTTCTTCGTCATTACTGTTCCACTTGCGAAGAAGCTTGCATTGCTAAGGCAGTATCCAGCATCCGGTTAGCAAAGCCCCATTCGTTGTCGCACCAAACGAGCATTTTTACGAGTTGCCCGTTACTCACTCTAGTCTGGCTTCCATCCACAATCGCACTATGGGGGTCGTGGTTAAAGTCGATGGAAACGAGTGGCGATTCAGTATAGTCAACAATGTTACGTAATGTACACTGAGATGCGTTAACAATGGTTTGATTTACGTCATTAACTTTCACATTTGTACTAATTGTGACACTTAAATCCATTGCAGTGACGTTAACCGTTGGAACACGAACAGAAATTGCTTCGAATTTGTTGGAAAATTTCGGGAAGATTCTTTCAATCCCCTTATGCAACTTAGTGTCCACCGGAATAATAGATTGGCTTGCAGCGCGGGTACGGCGTAAGTCGTTATGATACGCATCAATTACTTGTTGATCGTTCATGGACGAATGAATTGTGGTAATGGTGCCAGATTCTATGCCGAAGGCTTCGTCTAATACTTTAATGATGGGAACGATACAGTTGGTGGTGCAAGAGCCATTGGAGACAACACGGTGCTCGTCTTTCAGAGTTTCGTGGTTCACGCCATAGATAATCGTATTATCTAGGTCGTTTGCGCCCGGGTGCGAAAACAGTACTTTCTTAGCGCCAGCTTCTATATGCGCTTGCCCATCGGCTTGCGAACCAAATACGCCAGTGCAATCCAAGACGATATCAACTTCTAAATCACGCCAAGGAAGTAATTCGATTTCGGAGAGGTGGAGAATGCGAATGGAATCATATTCACCGCTGTCATGATGAACATGCAAATGTTCTTGGTCATGGGAAATTTTTTTACCAAAGCGACCATGACTGGTGTCATATTGCAGTAGGTGTGCCATCGCCTCTGGCTGAGCTAGTTCGTTAACCACCACAACCTTGATCTGCTGGTGTTTTCCACTTTCATACACCGCTCGCAGAACATTACGACCTATACGTCCAAATCCATTGATCGCAACCTTTAGCATTTATCCTTCGCCCTACCAAAAATTTCGTGTCACAGATACTACCTGATCAGGCTGACAAACGCACCTGTTGAATCAAAGTAAAGCAGGATTAAAAAAGGTCGAGACTATGCTCGACCTTATTACAACGATAGATAATTAAAATGCGACGTCTAAACCTAACCAGTAGCGACGACCATCTTCAATATATCCGTATTCTTCGTAACTGATTTCCTCGTCCAGCAAGTTATAGATAGCGCCTTTAATACGAGTATTGTCGGTTAACTGGTATGTCACACCGGCGTCCACAAAGGTATAAGCTGGTTCTACAATACTGTTTCTTGATGGGCCAGTAACCGGATCCATTTCTTTACCTCGGTACGTGACTTTCGCCCAGCTCTCTAGATCTGTTGTCGTTTGCCAAGTCACATCCACATTAAACAGATGCTTTGGTAACTGCTGCAGCGGCATGCCTTTGTATTCACCTGTTTTTTGCTCTGAGTCGGTAAATGTGTAGCTCGAGCTAAGGTAAATGGTTTCCGTTAACGGCGATGCTAAGGTCGCTTCAATACCTTGTGTGACGGCTTCATCCACGTTAATACGGTACGTTGGATCTGCGCCCCATTGGTTTGGACCATCAGTACAGATAGTGTCTGGACAAACAACACGTGTGATCTTGTCTTTGAATTCGTTATGGAACGCTGTCAAAGAGACATCTAAGCCAGAATCACCTTGATACAAGACGCTGATTTCTTTGTTTAGCGACGTTTCAGGGTCAAGATCTGGGTTACCGTAGATATTACCGCCACCACTGACTTGCGCCCAGCCAGGAGTAATTTCACGTAATTGTGGAGAACGGAAACCTGTTGCCACACCGCCTTTCACCGTCCAAGACGGATCAACTCGCCATACACCGTAAACACGCGGACTAAAGTGCGCGCCATAGTTTTCGTCATGATCTAGACGACCACCAAGCGTAACGCTAAACGGATCGGCGATTCTCCATTCATCTTCAATGAAAACAGCCCACTGCGTATTCGATGTTTCAGTCTTCGATGACGCTTTGTTGGAGGTGAAATCCTCAAGCTCTGCATGAGTGGCGTCCACACCCGTCGTCAACGTATGGTTTCCGATACCAGTCACCAAGCTCGATTTGAACGTGGTGTTGGTGATCGTCATCTCACGAGATTTGTTCTCGCTCTCTTCTCGCTGTAAGTAAGTATCTGAAATGCCAATCGAATCCCAATCACCGTTGTGGCTTACCGTTACGTAATTACGACGATATTCATTCAGTGAGTCTTCACACCCACCACGACACCCAGTGGTCGGCACTGAAAGGCCCACATTACCACGACGACTTTGTGCCGACGTGCCACCTTCTAATTGCACCGAATGGCGCTCATTAATCTGGTAAGTCAGTTTTGAAGAGATACTCTGCATATCTTTATCTTCATAACCGTATTCGATGTCATCTTCTTCTCTGGTTGTGTACTGACCATATACTTGGAGAGATAAATTTTCAGCCAACGGACCATTAACGAAAAAGTTCGCGCTCTGCTCTCCCCCTGAGCGGCTATTCTCTTGTAGTACCGTGCCCAGTTGAACATTACCTGTCCACTCTAGCGCATCTTTTCGTGTGATGACGTTAATCACACCACCAATCGCATCAGAACCGTAAAGCGTCGACATTGGGCCACGAATAACTTCGATTCGCTCAATCGCTTGAAGAGGAGGTAACCAACCTTGTTCGATACCAGGACCGTCACTATTTGGACGAGTTTCACGCGTGCTTTGACGTTTACCGTCGACCAGTATCAAAGTGTATTTAGAACCCATACCACGGATACTAATGTCGGTGGTATCACCACCACCTGTCACGACAACACCTGGCACACTTTTTAGTGCATCAGTCACATCGCGGTAATAACGGGAGTCCAACTCCTCACGTGAAATAACACTAATACTTGCAGGCGCGTCCGCTTGAGATTGCTCGTAGCTTGATGCAGTTACAACCACTGTTTCCATTTTAGAAACTGCATCATTGGCAAAAACATGAGGGACACTGACGAAGGCTAAAATACCAGTTGCGGTAATAACTGGCAGTCTAAGAGTAGACATCTACATCTCCATAATTGATAATGATTATTATTTTCGAAAGTGAATTATTCACAAATAGAATGAGATGCATAGTGAGAGTTATGGAACGGTTCTTTCCATTTATGGAACTCGTACATAACGCAGTAAGGAGTAAAAGAAATATGCACGACTTAGCATCAATTAGAGCCTTTGATGCGCTCAATCAGCATAAAAGTTTGACAGCCGCTGCTAAAGCCCTTAATCAGCCAAAATCAACGCTAAGTCGTCGCTTGGCACAATTAGAAGAAGACTTCGGTCAGGCTCTAACCGCCAGACAAGGTAATCGATTAGTTCTGACAAGAGCTGGAGAGATCTTTGCCCACTACAGCCGCCAGATTCTTGAGTTAAGTGAAGAGAGTTATGATGCACTTCAAGGTTTAACGAACCAAGTTTCAGGGCCACTGCATATTGTTTGTCACACTGCCTTAGTTAGAAGCTGGCTCGGCGGCGTACTCAATCGTTTTCTTGCTGATAATCCCGATGTTAGAGTTCAACTTACCAGTGACTTTTCTGAGGCGCATCATGACCCAGATTTGTTCATCTGGCTCGGTGAACGTAAAGAGCTAGACTGGCGAAAAGAAGTGCTGGGGGTATTTCGCTATACGCCTTTTGCCTCTCCAAATTATCTAAAACAACATGGGCCTATACCGCACCCCAAAGAACTTGAAGCACATCCATGGATCGATTTTGGTTCAGTGCAAGAAAATGGATTGATGCTAGCACACCCTCAACACGGTGAGTTCTTTTTAGAACCCTTTGTTAGTCGCTTATACAGCGACAACATAGCAATGCAAATAGACAGTATCGCGAATGGTCATGGTATTGGACTGCTGCCGACTTGGACAGCATGCGGCTATGAGAAACATCACCCAGGGCGAATCACACCATGCTTAGAAGGTTGGCTTTCTGAGCCTATTTCCATTAACTGCTATACACCAGCAGGACGACCACCACTGCGCTTATCCGTACTTTTAGACTGCATTCACCAAAGCATTCCACAAGGTTGGAAAACCTGACAAAAATAAAAAGGCCATCATAATGATGGCCTTTCTAACTTTAGCATCTAACAGTTGTCGTTTACGTTCGACTGTTTAGATGGTCCTGCAATTACGCTAGCAATTCTTTAGCTGTGTTCACTACGTTTTCAGTCGTGAAGCCAAACATCTCGAATAGCTGACCAGCAGGTGCTGATTCACCGAATGTTGTCATACCGATGATGCGACCGTCGAAGCCTACGTACTTGTACCAGAAATCCGCAATGCCCGCTTCAATAGCGATACGTGCCGTTACGTCTGATGGCAGTACAGATTCACGGTAAGCAGCGTCTTGTTTGTCGAATGCGTCTGTTGATGGCATTGAAACAACGCGTACTTTCTTGCCTTCTGAAGTTAGTTGCTCAGCGGCTTTCACTGCAAGCTCAACCTCAGAACCTGTTGCGATAAGGATTAGCTCAGGCTTACCTTCGCTATCTTTCAGGATGTAAGCACCTTTCGCGATGTCTGCGACTTGTTCAGCAGTACGCTCTTGTTGCGCTAGGTTTTGACGAGAGAAGATAAGTGCAGTTGGTGCATCTTTACGTTCAATCGCTAGTTTCCATGCAACTGCAGACTCAACTTGGTCACATGGGCGCCATGTGCTCATGTTTGGAGTTACACGTAGAGACGCCATTTGCTCAACAGGTTGGTGAGTTGGACCATCTTCGCCAAGACCGATCGAATCATGCGTGTAAACTTGGATGTTCTGAATTTTCATCAGCGCAGCCATACGCATTGCGTTACGAGCGTATTCCATGAACATTAGGAATGTTGCGCCGTAAGGAACGAAACCACCGTGCAATGCGATACCGTTGATGATAGCAGTCATACCGAATTCGCGTACACCGTAGTGGATGTAGTTGCCAGAGAAGTCCTCCGTTTCTAGAGACTTAGAACCAGACCACATGGTCAGGTTAGAAGGCGCTAGGTCAGCAGAACCACCCATAAACTCAGGAAGCATTTGACCAAACGCTTCTAGTGCATTTTGCGATGCTTTACGTGATGCAATGTTCGCTGGGTTTGCTTGAAGATCGGCAATGATTTGGTTCGCTTTTTCTTCCCACTGTGCAGGAAGTTCGCCGTTTAGACGTCGTTTAAGCTCTGCCGCTTCAGCAGGGTAAGCTGCAGCGTATGCCTCGAATTTTTCATTCCAAGCTGCTTCTTTCGCGGCGCCCGCTTCTTTTGCATCCCACTCAGCGTAAACATCTGCCGGGATCTCAAATGGGCCGTACTCCCAACCTAGGTATTCACGAGCCGCTTGGATCTCATCGTGACCTAGTGGTGCACCGTGACAGTCGTGCGAACCAGACTTGTTAGGAGAACCGAAACCGATAATTGTTTTGGTACAGATAAGCGTAGGACGTGGGTCCGCTTTTGCTGCTTCAATTGCTGCGTTGATCGCGTCTGAGTCGTGACCATCGACTGCTGGGATTACATGCCAGCCGTACGCTTCAAAACGCTTAGGTGTATCGTCAGAGAACCAGCCTTCAACGTGACCGTCGATAGAAATGCCGTTGTCATCCCAAAACGCGATCAGTTTGCCTAGACCTAACGTCCCAGCAAGAGAGCATGCTTCATGCGAGATGCCTTCCATTAGACAGCCGTCACCCATGAACACATACGTAAAGTGGTCAACGATATCGTGACCTTCTTTGTTGAACTGTGCCGCTAGTGCTTTCTCTGCGATCGCCATACCAACAGCGTTAGTGATGCCTTGACCTAGAGGACCCGTTGTTGTCTCGATACCAGGCGCGTAGCCGTACTCTGGGTGACCTGGGGTTTTTGAGTGCAATTGACGGAAGTTTTTCAGATCGTCAATAGATAGCTCGTAACCGCTTAAGTGCAGTAGAGAGTAAATAAGCATTGACCCATGACCGTTTGACAGCACAAAGCGATCGCGGTCGGCCCACTCTGGGTTTGAAGGGTTATGGTTTAGGTGAGAGCGCCAAAGAACTTCAGCGATATCAGCCATACCCATTGGTGCGCCTGGGTGGCCTGAGTTAGCTTGTTGAACACCATCCATGCTTAGAGCACGAATTGCATTGGCAAGATGTTTACGAGACGACATGTCTGCTCCTGAGTACATTAAGCGAAACGAAAAGTAGGTCATAATTCTCTCAAAGCCCTGTTGGGTGTGCAAACGTTTTCCAGTCCAAAACCTCACAAATATTGCACCTTTCGCGCCAAATCGTTCGAAGTTCTTAAAATTATCAATAAATCAGGCAAACGTTTGGTTATAACAAAAACCAAAAAAGAGCTTGTAATTCGAGCAATCAAATTTAGAATAGACGTCTAGATGTAGATACACCTACAAAAATTAGTATTAATTTGCGCTGGAGAGTTTATCATTCCCCAGTTTTAAACCAGATATAGTGGAGCTAACATGGCTAAGCACCTGTTTACTTCTGAGTCAGTATCAGAAGGTCATCCAGATAAAATTGCAGACCAGATTTCTGATGCGGTTCTTGACGCGATTCTAGAGCAAGATCCAAAGGCTCGTGTTGCATGTGAGACTTACGTTAAAACCGGTATGGTAATGGTGGGTGGTGAAATCACGACTTCAGCATGGGTAGACATCGAAGAGTTAACTCGTGAAACCGTTCGTGAAATCGGCTACGTACATTCAGATATGGGCTTTGACGCAGATTCTTGTGCGGTACTAAACACAATCGGTAAACAGTCGCCAGATATCAACCAAGGTGTTGATAAAGCTGACCCTAAAGAACAAGGTGCAGGCGACCAAGGCATCATGTTTGGTTACGCTTGTAACGAAACTGAAGTACTAATGCCAGCGCCAATTACTTACTCTCACCGTCTTGTTCAAAAGCAAGCAGAAGTTCGTAAAAACGGCACACTACCTTGGTTGCGTCCTGATGCAAAATCTCAGGTAACATTCCAATACGATCAAGGTAACATCGTTGGTATCGACGCGGTTGTTCTTTCAACTCAACACTGTGACTCAATCTCAACTTCAGACCTGCGTGAAGCGGTAATGGAAGAGATCATTAAGCCAGTACTACCTTCTGAGTGGATCAACAAAGAAACAAACTTCTTCATTAACCCAACCGGTCGCTTCGTAATCGGTGGTCCTATGGGTGACTGTGGCCTAACTGGTCGTAAGATCATCGTAGATACCTACGGCGGCGCAGCTCGTCACGGTGGCGGTGCGTTTTCTGGTAAAGATCCATCAAAAGTTGACCGTAGTGCAGCATACGCAGCACGCTACGTAGCGAAAAACATCGTAGCGGCAGGCATGGCTGACCGTTGTGAGATCCAACTTTCTTACGCAATCGGTGTTGCTGATCCAACGTCTATCATGGTGGAAACGTTCGGTACTGAGAAAGTACCTCACGACATCATCATTGAAGCGGTTCGTCAATTCTTCGACCTACGTCCATACGGTCTACAAGAAATGCTTAACCTTCTTCAACCTATCTACAAAAAGACAGCGGCTTACGGTCACTTCGGTCGTGAAGAATTCCCGTGGGAAGCGACAGACAAAGCTGCACTTCTACGCGATTTCGCTGGCATCAAATAATCAAGCCAAGCAAGAATCAATCAAGCCCTCGCCTATGGTGGGGGCTTTTTATTTTCAGCAACTTTTATCTAGCCATTTCGGCTCATACCGCCCTGCCCCACAAAGCAGTCCTGTTTCTCCCTCATTTTTATACCGAATAAATTTTAAGCAATTATTTGTAAATTATCCCATCTCCGCCAATAGTTAAAATATTGTTAACTCCAATTTAAATAGAGACGTCGGATGCTGGCGACTGTGGAAGCAACACTTAAGTAAAGACATGAGTCAGGCATCTTTATGGCCGATACCAAACTAAGCCAATGCTCAGATGTAAACTTGAAAAAGTCGCTTCAAGTTTGACTGAACAAAAACCGCTGTCAGTTGGTATAAGCGGATAATGTGGGAATAAATCAAGGAGGAGTTATGCCTCGAACTGTTAATCCATCGGACTTCCACAACAAGCGAAAGGAAGTGCCAGACAACGAATACGCCAGAACCATACCGTGCAATACGGTCAATCTTTCTGCACCTTTTCATTGGCTCGCATTAGGTCTGCATGATTTCGTGCGAATGCCGCTTATTAGTGCTTTCTATGGCATCTGTTTTATGGCAGCAGCCATAGGCATTGTTTTGCTCGTACAGTGGCAAGGCACACACTTGGTCGTCATGCCCAGTTTGATTGTTTACATGTTAATCGGTCCGTTTCTCGCGCTCGGCTTGTATGATGCCAGTTGGGAGAGAGAGCGCGGACACAAAGCAAGCTTGTTCCATTCAATGAAAGCGATCGGTCGTAACTCAACATCTCAATGGGCGTTCGCCGTGTTACTCGCAGTGTGTATGATATTTTGGATGCGCATTGCCGCTCTACTTCATGCGCTCTACCCTTCTGTTCAAGGGGCACCTTTAAGTGAGTTTCTACCCTTCCTTGTCATCGGCTCTTTAGTTGGCTTTGTTTTGGCTTGTGTGGTGTTTAGTATTTCAGCCTTTTCTATTCCGCTCATGATGGAGCGTCGCGTAGACATGATGACCGCTGTATTTACCAGCTTTAATGCAGTGAAATCCAACATTCCAGCAATGATTGTTTGGGCAGCGATCATCTGTGGCGGTATTCTTATCGGCTTTGCGACCTACGGGATCGGAATGTTGTTTACCATGCCAATTCTAGGCTACGGTACATGGCACGCTTACCATGCCACCATCAAGAAAAAACACACACCATAATTAACTGATGCTATGATCTGGCCCTCGCAAATGCGGGGGCTTTTTTATTTGATTTATCGAGGTGAATTGTGGATATAGAACTCAGCTATAAAGCCAAGCAAGTGATGGCGGGCTGTATCGCGATGGCGGAACAAGCTTTCAAACGTTCTTTCCCAATTCCAACAATCACCTTCGACGTCCGTGGGAAAGCGGCAGGAAAAGCCCACCTTCAATTAAATCAAGTACGCCTAAACCCTGTTTTATTTCGCGAGAACACCCAAGCATTCTTAGATGAAGTCATTCCTCATGAAGTAGCACACCTGATTACTTATCAGGTTTACGGGCGAGTTAGGCCTCACGGCAAAGAATGGAAAGGCGTCATGGAAGCCGTATTTAACGTACCAGCCAAAACCACTCACAGCTTTGAAGTAAAATCCGTTCAAGGTAAAACCTTTGAGTATCGTTGTGGTTGTATGACCTACCCTCTATCGATTCGCCGTCATAATAAAGTGCTGCGCAAAGAGGCGACGTACTCTTGTCAAAAATGCCGCCAACCACTTAACTTCACCGGCATTCAATTATCGTAGCCCTTACCTCATAGTGTTACTTGCGTTCCCAAAATAAAGATCGAGTTGATCAAAACCTTCCCTTCGCCACTTATTGTTAACTTACTCATCACTAAAGCTATTTTATGCGTGTTATCATGAATAAAGTCATACTTTATAAAGACTTTTATCATGAAATACTTACTCTCTCTATTGCTTATCGCGCTTTCTAGCACTGCGATTGCCGCGCCACCGAGCTCATTCTCAGCTGCCAAACGTGAGGCGGTCAAAATTTATCAAGACCATCCAACAAGCTTCTACTGTGGCTGTAACATTCAATGGCAAGGCAAGAAAGGCTTACCCGATTTAGCCTCTTGCGGCTACCAAGTCCGTAAACAAGAAAAACGGGCTGCACGAATCGAATGGGAGCACGTGGTTCCTGCGTGGCAATTTGGCCACCAGCGTCAATGCTGGCAAGATGGCGGACGTAAAAACTGTAAGAAAAAAGACAAAACTTTTCGTTTGATGGAAGCAGACTTGCACAACCTAACTCCTGCTATTGGTGAAGTAAACGGTGACCGTTCGAACTACAACTTCAGCCAATGGAACGGTATGGATGGCGTGAGTTATGGTCGCTGTGAGATGCAAGTGAACTTTAAGCAGCGTAAAGTCATGCCACCAGACCGTGCGCGTGGCTCAATTGCTCGTACCTATCTATACATGAGCAAAGAGTACGGTTTCAAACTGTCGAAGCAGCAAACGCAATTAATGAGTGCTTGGAACAAAACCTATCCTGTCGATAAATGGGAATGTGAGCGTGACGAGCGCATTGCAAAAGTACAGGGCAATCACAACCCATTTGTTCAAGAAGCCTGCCGCGCACTGTAACCTCCGACCTCGAAGCGTTTCAATTACTGATATTGAAACGCTTCTTGCCCCTTGTTTTTTCGGTGCAAAGCATCCATGTTAGGGTTTAAGTTTATTCTCTTGCTGGAAATCTCATGCGTACCCCTCGAATTTATCATCCAGAAACCATTCATCAACTTGGCTCACTTGCTTTAAGTGACGACGCAGCAGGCCATATCGGTCGTGTTTTGCGCATGAAAGAAGGCCAAGACGTTCTCCTTTTTGACGGCAGTGGCGCAGAGTTCCCAGCGGTTATCAGTGAAGTCAGCAAGAAATCAGTTTTGGTTAACATCACCGAGCGCGTAGAAAACAGTATTGAATCCCCTTTAGATCTGCACCTTGGTCAAGTCATTTCACGTGGCGATAAGATGGAGTTCACCATCCAAAAGTCTGTTGAACTTGGCGTCAATACCATCACTCCTCTGATTTCTGAACGTTGTGGTGTCAAGCTTGACCAAAAGCGTTTTGAGAAAAAACTCGCGCAATGGCAGAAAATCGCCATCAGTGCCTGTGAGCAATGTGGGCGTAATGTCGTGCCCGAAATTCGTCCAATTATGAGCTTGGAAGAGTGGTGTAAAGAAGAGTACGATGGTTTAAAGCTTAACCTTCACCCTCGTGCTAAATACTCAATCAACACTTTGCCAACCCCGGTTGAAAAAGTGCGCCTACTGATCGGTCCTGAAGGCGGTTTATCGTCTGAAGAAATCGAGATGACTCGAGAATACCAATTTGAAGAAACGCTACTCGGCCCTCGCGTTCTGCGTACCGAAACAGCGGCTCTGACAGCAATTACAGCCTTACAAGTTCGTTTCGGCGATCTTGGTTAAACGGAGAAAAATAATGATCAAACTCGGTATCGTAATGGACCCAATTTCGTCCATTAACATCAAAAAAGACTCTAGCTTTGCCATGATGCTTGAAGCGCAACGACGCGGCTATGAAATCCACTACATGGAAATGAATGATCTACATCTCGATCAAGGCGTTGCCATTGCAGATACTAAAGTGGTAGAACTAAAAGAAGATCCAAACGGTTGGTACGAGTTCAAATCAGAGCAAACTATCGAACTGTCTGAGCTAGACGCGGTGCTAATGCGTAAAGACCCTCCGTTTGATACTGAATACATCTACGCGACTTACATCCTTGAGCGTGCAGAAGAACAAGGTGCACTGATCGTTAACAAGCCTCAAAGCTTACGTGATTGTAACGAAAAGCTGTTTACAGCATGGTTCCCAGAGCTGACACCTACAACGATCGTGACGCGAAAAGCAGAAAAAATTAAAGAATTTCGTGAAAAACATGGTGATGTCATCCTGAAACCGCTTGATGGTATGGGTGGCGCGTCCATCTTCCGTGTGAAGGAAAACGATCCAAACGTCTCTGTGATCATCGAGACATTGACTAACCACGGTCAAAACTACGCAATGGCACAAACCTTCGTGCCAGACATCAGCAACGGTGACAAACGTATCCTAGTAGTAGATGGCGAACCTATGCCTTACTGTCTAGCACGCATTCCTGCTAAAGGCGAAACGCGCGGCAACCTAGCCGCTGGTGGTACTGGTGAAGCTCGTCCGCTAAGCGAAACCGACCTCAAAATTGCGCAAACCGTTGCTCCGACACTGAAAGAAAAAGGCCTTATCTTTGTTGGCATTGACGTAATTGGCGACAAGCTAACAGAAATCAACGTCACCAGCCCAACCTGTATTCGCGAAATTGAAGCAGCTTTTGATATCTCAATCACAGGCAAGCTGATGGATGCGATTGAGCGTCGAGTAAAAGGCGAATAACTCAAACTGTATTACAGTTAATAGAGAGCGTAGTACATTAACTTAAGCAAACTCATGCACATACCTAGATGGTAAACTGTATGATGTTTGCTTAAGGACATTTACGAGAGTTAAGGGTCAGTATGAGTATGAATCTCACAAATCACTTTTTGGTTGCCATGCCTGGGATGAAAGATCCGTACTTTCAAAACAGCGTGATCTACGTTTGTGAGCACAACGAAGACGGCGCTATGGGGCTGATGATCAATGCTCCTGTTGATATCACCGTCGGCAACATGCTCAAGCAGGTGGAAGTTCAGCCAGTACACCCGCGCCTATTTGAAGCCAGTCTAGATAGACCAGTTTACAATGGCGGCCCAATCTCGGAAGATCGTGGCTTTATTTTGCATAAACCCAAAGATTACTACGAGTCCAGCGTCCAAATGACCGATGACCTCGCGGTAACCACTTCGCGTGATATTCTGTCGGTGTTAGGAACAGAAGCAGAACCAAGTGATTACTTAGTGGCACTTGGCTACTCCGGTTGGAGTGCAGGCCAATTAGAAAGTGAGCTGGTCGAAAACTCTTGGCTCACCATTGAAGCGACGCCTGAAATTATCTTTAATACACCAATCAACGAGCGTTGGAAGAAAGCGGTCGAAAAGCTGGGCATCGACCCAAGTCACCTTTCAGCAGACTCTGGACATGCTTAGTCCAAATATACAGTTACATTAGATAGAGACACCTTATGTCACGCACAATTATGGCTTTTGACTTTGGAACCAAAAGCATTGGTAGCGCTATTGGCCAAGAAATTACTGGTACAGCTTCCCCATTAAAAGCCTTTAAAGCCAATGACGGTATTCCAAACTGGGACGATATCGAAAAGCAAATCAAAGAGTGGCAACCAGATTTGCTAGTGGTCGGTTTACCGACCGATCTGCATGGTAAAGACCTTGAGACCATAACCCCTCGTGCACGAAAATTTGCTAAGCGTCTGCAAGGCCGATACGGATTGCCAGTTGAACTGCATGATGAGCGTTTATCTACAGCAGAAGCTCGTGCGGAGTTGTTCAGCATGGGCGGCTACAAAGCCCTATCGAAAGGTAATGTTGACTGCCAGTCAGCGGTGGTGATTCTAGAAAGCTGGTTTGAAGCCCTTTGGGGTGAGTAAACACTTCAAGCACAATGAAAAAAGGTTGGCTCCTGCCAACCTTTTTTGTTTCTGGATTGGATTAATCCATATCGATCTTAACGTTCGCCAAACTGCCCGTAGAGAATGCTTCACCACGCTGCGTTTTCAACATCAAGCGCAGATCATTTGCCGAGTCGGCACTATGTAGTGCATCCTCTTCGCTGATCTTACCTTGCATCACTAACTTATAAAGAGATTGATCGAACGTCAGCATACCAAACTCATTTGAGCGAGCCATGGTTGACTTCAACTCATGTAAATCTCCGCGACGAATCAAATCCGACACACGTGGGCTATTTAGCAAGATCTCAAATACACCATGACGTCCCTGCCCATTTTTATCTCGGATCAGCTGCTGACCAACCACGCCTTTCAGATTCATCGACAAGTCGAACAAGAATTGTTCTTTTTGATCTTTCGGTACCAAGTGAAGAATGCGCTCTAAAGCTTGGTTTGCATTGTTGGCGTGCAACGTTGCCATACACAGGTGACCCGTTTCGGCGAAGGTCATCGCGTATTCCATTGTTTCACGGCTACGGATCTCACCAATCAAAATCATATCTGGTGCTTGGCGCAGCGAGTTTTTAAGCGCAACTTCATAGCTTTCCGTATCTAACCCAACTTCACGTTGAGTCACGATACAGCGCTTGTGTTCATGCACGAACTCGATCGGATCTTCGACCGTCAAAATGTGCCCGGTTTTATTACTGTTTCGATAGCCTGTCATCGCCGCCATAGTGGTCGATTTACCCGAACCAGTAGCACCGACCACCAGCACCAAACCACGCTTAGCTATCGCCAAATCTTGCAACACTAACGGTAACTTTAACTGCTCAAAAGTAGGAATATTAGTTTCAATACGACGAATCACTGCGCCTGGTAACTCGCGTTGAAAAAAGGCACTCACACGGAAGCGACCACAATCTCTCACAATGGCAAAATTCGACTCGCGACTTTTACGAAATTCCTGACGCCGATCTGGTTCCATAGCGCTGTCGAGTAATGCAGCCACATCGCTCTCGGTGAGTTTTTCCCCTTGCGGACGCAATTCGCCATCCACACGAAATAGAATTGGCGCTCCAACCGTGATGTAAAGATCCGACGCTTTCAGCGCCAGCATGCCTTCGAGAAATTTATCTAGATCCATCTTCCGTATTCACCATTATCTGTATGAACGTTACGAGAATTGCTGCACTTCTAATCCGATCTTACTATCGACCTCTTCACGAGCAACCATGCCTTGCGCCATTAACTGACGAGCATTTTGCTCCATGGTTTGCATGCCGTGAGCCGCACCTGTTTGAATGATCGAATACATCTGCGCGACTTTGTCTTCGCGGATCAAGTTACGAATCGCAGGCGTTGCCATCATAATTTCATGGCATGCAATACGTCCACCACCATTACGCTTCAGAAGCTTTTGCGCGATAACCGAACGAAGAGACTCAGATAGCATCGAGCGAACCATATCTTTATCACTACCAGGAAACACATCGATAATACGGTCAATGGTTTTTGCCGCCGAGCTGGTGTGCAACGTCCCGAAAACTAAGTGACCCGTTTCTGCCGCCGTTAAGGCAAGGCTGATGGTTTCTTTGTCACGCATCTCACCAACCAGAATAACGTCTGGGTCTTCGCGCAATGCACTACGCAAAGCATTTTGGAAACTATGGGTGTCACGGTGAACTTCACGCTGGTTGATCAAACATTTATTGTTGTTGTGAACAAATTCAATCGGATCTTCAATTGTGAGTACGTGCTTGTTGTGATTACGGTTAATGTAGTCAACAATGGCTGCTAAGGTCGTCGATTTACCTGAACCTGTTGGGCCAGTGACCAGAACTAAGCCTTTTTCAGCGTTCGCAATTTTTTTGAAGATCTCTGGCGCTTCTAGCTCTTCCAGAGTTGGAATGCTACTTGGAATGGTACGGAATACTGCCGCACAACCGCGAGATTGGTTGAAAGCGTTGACACGGAAACGGCCAACGTTATGCAACTCAAAAGAGAAATCGACTTCGAGTTTTTCTTCGAACTCACTGCGTTGGGCATCGTTCATGATTTCGAAAACCAAACGATGCACTTCTTGGTGTGTAAACGCTGGAATGCCTAGTTTTCTCACATCCCCATCAATACGAACCATTGGTGGGACACCTGCAGAAAGATGTAGATCCGAGGCATTATGTTTTACACTAAAATCCAGTAACTCAGTGATATCCATTTAAAATCCTTAAGTCTAAAGTACAGCTATGAGTAGTATTCAACAAAATATTGAACATATCACCTCTCAAATTCGATATGACGAGCAAAAATGTGGTCGAACTCCAGAGTCAGTGCAACTTCTAGCGGTAAGCAAAACTAAACCTGTCGAGGCAATTCTCGAAGCCTACCAAGCGGGACAAACCGCCTTTGGTGAAAACTACGTTCAAGAGGGCGTCAGTAAAGTTCAGCACTTTGCCGAGCATTATCCAGATAATCGAATCGAATGGCACTTCATTGGCCCGATTCAATCCAATAAATCGCGACTTGTTGCTGAACATTTCGATTGGGTTCACACCATCGATCGAACCAAGATTGCTCAACGCCTGAATGAGCAGCGGCCAAGCGAACTTAAACCGCTACAAGTTCTGATTCAGGTTAACACCAGTGGTGAGGCATCTAAGTCTGGTGTCACTGAAGCGGAAGTATTCGAGCTGGCGGAGTTGATTTCTCGCCTACCCAACCTCACTTTAAGAGGGTTGATGTCGATTCCTGCCAACGTGTCTGACTACGAATCACAACTCCGTGAATTTCAGAAGTTGGCTACGTTGAAGCAAACACTCGAAGCACAGTTCCCAGAAATCGATACATTATCAATGGGAATGAGTGGTGATATGACCGCTGCAATCGAAGCTGGTAGTACAATGGTTCGTATTGGAACCGCTATTTTCGGCGCACGAGACTACAGCTAAATCAACAAAACGCTCACTCGCGACATAAGTTATGTCGTCAATCGTTAGAGCGTAAATGCGCAATCATCTTACTCGCCAATAGGAGCAGTAAGTAACAGCGGCGCCATTATACACCTGAGCGCACAACAAATTCTAAATATCATGATGGAAATCAGACAAATGGAACATAAAAAAATCGCCTTCATTGGTGCTGGCAACATGGTGAGAGCCATTGTTTCAGGCTTGGTTGCTAACGGATACCCAGCGCAAAACATTACCGCGACGGCTCCTTCAGAGGCTCGCCGCCTTCTGCTAGAACAAGATTTTGGCATCCGTACCACCAGCGATAACATCCAAGCTGCGACCGAGGCGGATGTGGTGGTATTGTCTGTGAAACCGCAAATGATGGCGGATGTCTGTAAACCACTGCAATCGATCGATTTCACTAATAAACTGGTGATTTCTATTGCCGCAGGCATCAACTGTTCACGATTGGATGATATGCTAGCCACCAAATTGAACTTGGTTCGTGTTATGCCAAATACGCCATCACAGCTTGGGTTGGGTATGAGTGGGTTGTTCGCACCAACTCATGTAACCGAGCACGACAAAGCTTTTGCCGCAGAGTTAATGGAAGCGGTCGGTAAAGTATGCTGGGTTGAGCAAGAGTCTGGCATCAATAATGTGATTGCCGCAGCGGGCAGTGCTCCAGCATACTTCTTCCTGTTTATGGAAGCGATGCAAGCAGAAGCGATTGCGCAAGGCTTTGATAAAGAGACCGCTCGACTATTGGTTCAGCAAGCGGCACTGGGCGCGGCCAGTATGGTGGTTAGCAACCCAGAAACTGAGCTATCGACCCTGCGTGAGAACGTAACATCGAAAGGTGGGACAACGGCAGAAGCACTGCGTACATTCAACGAACATCAACTTTCAGATATTGTCGCTAAAGCCATGCAAGCTGCTGTGGCTCGCGCGGAAGAAATGGAAAAACTGTTTTAATTATTTGGATGAACTCCGTTTAGTATCATCCATCACTTGTTAAGGGTACCTTATGAATTCAATGAGTTTTCTCATCTCAACCCTATTTGACCTGTACATCATGGTCGTAATTTTGCGAATTTGGTTGCAAGCTGCGCGCGCAGACTTCTACAACCCATTCTCGCAATTCATAGTAAAAGCGACTCAGCCGGTCATTGGTCCATTGCGCCGCGTTATCCCTTCCGTGGGGAATATTGACCTAGCAACCGTGTTGTTTGCCTACGTGTTGTGTGTGCTTAAATTTGTCGTGCTTATCCTAATAGCTTCGAACGGTTCCGTCTCTTTCAGCGCTGACTTCTTATTCTTGGGCTTATTATCATTAATCAAAGCCGCAGGTGGCCTATTGTTCTGGGTACTATTGATCCGTGCAATTTTGAGCTGGGTAAGCCAAGGCCGCAGCCCTATCGAGTACGTATTCCATCAACTGACCGAGCCAATGTGCGCTCCAATCCGTCGTATTCTTCCGGCTATTGGTGGTCTTGATTTAAGCGTACTGGTGTTATTTATCGGCTTGCAGTTCGCGAACTTCTTAATGGGCGATATCATTGGTCCAATTTGGTTCCAGCTATAATGTCAGCTGCAGTTTGGCAAGATGGTGAGGACATCATCCTGAAGCTCTATATTCAACCTAAAGCTAGCCGCGATAAAATCGTTGGCTTGCATGGTGAAGAGCTAAAAATCGCCATTACTGCTCCACCTGTCGATGGCAAAGCTAATGCACACCTAACTAAGTTCTTAGCCAAGCAGTTTAAAATCGCTAAGGGCTTGGTTCACATAGAAAAAGGTGAATTAGGACGGCACAAACAAATTCGGATAGAATCGCCTACCCAGATACCGACAGAAATTAAAGCCATCTTATGATGGCTTTTTATTTACGATTTTGTACCACACTTACTAATACCAACGACTGAGTACGCATTTTTTACCCCCTGACCAAGGTAAAATTGCAGCTTTGGTTGTTTTATAACAAGTGCTTTGAGGAAGTAACAATGAGCAAATGGATTACCGCATTACTGATTAGCCTGTTGTCGTTACCAAGCTTCGCCGATCAGTTTAAAAATATGAAAGATATCGAAGTACACTATGTCGCGTTTAACTCAACATTCCTAACACCCAAAGTCGCACGTAGCTACGATATCAAACGTAATGGATACCTCGCTGTGGTTAATATTAGCGTGTTAGATAGAGCTTCATTGGGTAAGCCAGCATTAGAAGCAAAAATTGCTGGACGCGCGAAGAACCTTATCGGCCAAACTCAGACCTTGACCTTTCGTGAAGTCAAAGAAGGCAATGCGATATACTATTTAGCCGAACTACCAATTACCCACGAAGAAACTTTTACTTTCGATATTGACGTAAAAGCTGGAAACAAAGGCTCAGGTAAGCTTAAATTCACCCAGAAGTTTTATGTTGAAGAGTAATTGGGTTGTGATGTTCCAAAAGCTTTTGGATCTAAGCAGGCTAAAAACCACTTATTAGTTAAAGAATATCTAGAGGAGAACGATTTGTTCTCCTCTATCACTATTAAAAGAGATTCCCATGAAAAAAATTGTGCTAGCAACTGGTAACCAAGGCAAAGTTCGTGAAATGGCAGATTTGTTGTCTGACTTCGGCTTTGAAGTATTAGCGCAAAGTGAATTCAATGTATCGGAAGTAGCTGAAACGGGTACAACTTTCATTGAAAACGCAATCATTAAAGCTCGCCATGCCGCACAAGAAACAGGGCTTCCTGCCATTGCAGACGACTCTGGCTTAGAAGTCGATTTCTTAAAAGGCGCTCCGGGCATTTACTCTGCACGTTACGCAGGCGAGAGCGCATCTGATCAAGAGAATCTAGAAAAATTGCTAGCGGCAATGGAAGGCGTACCAGAAGCAGAGCGTACAGCACGTTTCCACTGTGTATTGGTTTTGATGCGTCACGAGAACGATCCAACCCCTATCGTTTGTCACGGTAAATGGGAAGGTCGCATTCTAACTGAAGCACACGGTGAAAATGGCTTTGGCTACGACCCAGTCTTCTTCGTTCCTGAAGACAACTGCGCGTCTGCCGAACTTGAGCCAGCACGTAAGAAGCAACTGTCTCACCGCGGTAAAGCACTCAAGTCGTTGTTTGCTCAACTGTCTGAGCAAGTGTCTCAGTAATCGCGAGCGAATTAGACCATGTTAACGCCCCCAGCACTGAGCTTGTATGTACACATCCCGTGGTGTGTACAAAAGTGCCCTTATTGCGACTTTAACTCTCACGCGCTTAAAGCCGAGATCCCAGAAGAAGAGTACATCAATGCCCTTCTTGAAGACTTGGATACCGACATTGAGAAATACCGCCTTAACGAAGCGCCACGTTCACTGCATTCAATCTTCATTGGTGGTGGTACGCCGAGTTTGATTTCGGCAGAAGGTATCGAGCGTCTACTTAAGGGCATTGAAGCGCGTATTCCGTTCAAGCCTGAAATCGAAATTACCATGGAAGCGAACCCAGGCACCATCGAAGCAGAGCGTTTTGTTGGCTACCGTAAAGCCGGGGTAACGCGTATCTCTATCGGCGTGCAAAGCTTTGAGCAGCAGAAGCTTGAGCGTTTGGGGCGCATTCACGGCCAAGACGAAGCCGTCAATGCTGCTAAGCTGGCGCACCAAATCGGTTTGAACAGCTTTAACCTCGATCTCATGCACGGCTTACCTGATCAAAGCATCGAACAAGCCTTGGCAGATTTGGACAAAGCGATTGAGTTGGCACCGCCGCACTTGTCTTGGTATCAGCTGACCATCGAACCAAACACCATGTTTTACTACAAGCCACCAACGCTACCTGACGATGATGACTTGTGGGATATTTTCGAGCTCGGACACCAAAAACTTGCAGCTGCGGGTTATGTGCAGTATGAAATCTCCGGTTACAGTAAGCCGGGCTATCAGTGTCAGCACAACCTCAACTACTGGCGCTTTGGTGATTACCTTGGTATCGGTTGTGGCTCTCATGGCAAACTCAGTTTTACCGACGGACGTATTATTCGAACGACAAAGGTAAAACACCCGCGAGGCTATTTAGCGGCTTATCAAAATATGGTCAAACCTTATCTGCATACAGAACATGTCGTCCTGGATGAAGATCGTCCATTCGAGTTCTTTATGAACCGATTCCGCTTAATCGAAGCCTGTCCGAAGCAAGATTATGTAGACACTACGGGCTTACCGCTCAGTACGATTCAAGAAACCATCAACTGGGCGATAGAAATGGGCTACCTGAGTGAAACGCCTACCCACTGGCAAATTACTGAAAAAGGGAAGCTCTTCCTTAATGATTTGCTCGAAGCCTTTATGGCCGAAGAAAGCGAAGAGTAACGCAACCCCAAAACAAAAAAAGCCTCTCAATTGAGAGGCTTTTTATTTAGAAACTGTGCCGTCCTAAATAAGGTTGACACATTTCCAACATTAGAAAATTGAACGGCCAATTCGCTCTGAGAGCAGCTCAAGCGCCTTAGTACCCGCAAGCGAGTTACCTGAAGGATCAAGCTCTGGAGACCATACTGAAATGGTCATTTCACCAGGTACTACCGCGATAATGCCACCACCAACACCAGACTTACCAGGCATTCCAACGCGATAAGCAAACTCGCCCGCGCCATCATACAAGCCACACGTTGCTAACAGTGCATTAAGTTGTTTGGTTTGCACAGGAGAAACTACAGGCTTACCCGTTTGTACCGATGTGCCCTTGTTTGCTAAATAGCTAAACGTTTTAGCCAAATCGACGCAACTCATCTTCAGCGCACAAGCGTGGAAGTAGTTTTGTAGTACTGGAATCACTTCATTTTCGAAGTTGCCAAACGAACGCATGAGATATGCAATCGCCGCATTACGATCACCATGCATCATTTCGGATGCCGCAACGACTTTGTCATACACAATATGGGTATCACCAGAAAGCTGACGCACAAATTCCAACAGGCGCTGACGAGGTGCAGATAAGCGAGTTTGTAACAAATCTGCCACTACTATCGCTCCAGCATTTATAAATGGATTACGAGGAATACCTTGCTCCATTTCTAGCTGGATTAGCGAATTAAATGCCTGCCCCGAAGGCTCTTTTCCCACTCGAGACCAAATTTCTTCTTGCTTGTACAAGCACATCGCTAACGTCAAGCTCAATGCTTTTGAAATAGATTGGATAGAGAAAGGTTCATCGGCATCACCCGCCTTAATAACCTCACCTTCGTTGGTGTATACCGCAATACCTAACTTGTTGCTGGGTACTTTTGCCAGAGCAGGAATATAATCAGCCACTTTACCTTGGCCGATTAAAGGGCGTACTTCCGCCAAAATATCTGTCAAAATTTCCACTGTCGGTTTCATTCTCTACCTTCTATTTACAAGAGAACTCGTTGAGCTCAGAGGTAAAAAAAGCCAACGTGTCGTTGGCTTTTCCATAGGGTTCGTTCGACTCAAGTCGATTATGGTTTTACTGCCACAATAATATTGCGGTTGATAGATTGATCAACACGGTGAAGATAACCGATGTAAGGCTCTTCTGAAAGTACCTTCCAACCTTGCTCTTCAAATAATGCCGCGACATCTTTCCATTTCAATGTGAATTCATTGAAAGACAACACCACTGAACCTTGCTTTTTCAATACCACTTTCCATGCAGGCAGAGCCTCTTTTAAAAGCTCTAGTGGACTACGGTTCAGTTTGCTGTCCTTGGCATTTTTGCTGCCGTGCTGCACGCCATAAGGCAGATCAGACACCATCACATCAACTGAGTTCTTTTTCACGACTTGATCAGCGATACGAGTATCAGCCGAATACAGCTTCATAAACTGAAGATTGCCTTGGTTGTAATCTTCTTTATTTGCTGCAGCTTCAACCACGAAACCATCCGCCACTTTCTTGCCACCCGCAGTGCGCTTTTCTTTGCTCACTTTGTGCTTAAAGCGGCCATTCTTCATGAACTTAACAATAAAGGTCTGGATCTCTTGCACCCACTTGGCGTTGATCTCAACCCCTACCACGTTCAAACCGTGGATCAAGCCTTCAAATAAGGTTGTACCTTTACCACACATTGGATCCATTAAGGTCAGTTGTTCACTTCCCGTATTGGACGCACTAATGCCGATATTCACCATCAAACGGGTAAACTGCTCATTTGTTTTCCCGGTGTAGCGCAAAATCTGGCTCATGCTTTCCGGGAAAGTGTTAAATACGGGCGCTTGAACTGGTCGAAGTAAACCATCTTCGCGCACTTCAAATAGCGCATAGTAAATCGAAGAGGCTGCGATTCTTCGCGCCTGCTCATCGGTTAGCGCTTCCTGACAAGAAAACACCAACGCAGCAGGTAAGCCAACGTCTTTACTACCAATTTCTGTCACATCCACGCCTTGTGAAGCTAAAATTGCTTTTAGTTCAGAACAGGCAATGGTCATTGCGCTATCAAAGTAAATTCGGTTATGACCCGGATTCGCTAATATCGCGTAATGGTACATCCCATGAACTCCTCTGGTTACGCAATACGCTTATATTTGATATCCCAAACACCGTGACCAAGACGGTGACCACGAGCTTCAAACTTCGTTAGCGGGCGATCGTCTGGACGAGGAACGAAATCACCATCTTTAGCAATGTTTTCGAAACCTGGCGCTTGGTTCATCACTTCAATCATGTGCTCTGCGTAGTTTTCCCAGTCGGTCGCCATGTGGAAAATACCTTCATTAGGGATAAGCTTCTCACGCACCATTTCCGCAAAACCTAATTGAACAATACGACGCTTGTGGTGACGCTTCTTATGCCAAGGGTCTGGGAAGAACAATTGCAGTGTCGATAAGCTGCCATTTGGGATCATGTGTTCGAATACTTCTACCGCATCGTGACACATTACACGCAGGTTAGTAATTCCCGCTTCGCGAGCATCGGCAAGACAAGCACCAACGCCTGGGCTATGAACTTCGATACCGATGAAGTTTTTCTCTGGCGCGTTCTTTGCCATTTCAACCAATGAAGCACCCATACCAAAACCGATCTCAAGCACTACTGGGTTATCGTTGCCAAACACCTCTTTCCAATCGAGAAGTTCAGCTTTGAAGTCAATACCCATCGTAGGCCAGCATTCATTCATCGCGCTCTCTTGACCTTTAGTCAAACGCCCTTCACGGCGTACAAAGCTGCGGATTTTGCGGATCAGCTTTCCGTCTTCGTTGTATTCGTTAGTGGTTACTTCACTCATTGATTTTGCCTGCACATTGATTAATCAAAGCGGGGATTATCCAAAGAATTTACTTAGGTGCAAGTATTTGTTGAGCTCTTGGTCTATGGCAACCCAAAAGCAACGAAACACCTCTTTATATCCCTACTGTTTATCCGTTGTACTTCTTGCCCATTATGTGGTGCAATTTTGCACCTAACCAATAATAGAATACAGAGCAAGTCGTGACACCTTTCGCCAGTGCCATCCTAGAATGGTATGACGCATATGGAAGAAAAGATCTTCCGTGGCAACAAAATAAGACCGCATACAGTGTCTGGTTGTCTGAAATTATGCTTCAGCAAACTCAGGTCACTACGGTTATTCCGTATTACCAACGTTTCTTGGAGCGCTTTCCAACCGTAATCGATCTTGCCAATGCTGAGCAAGATGAAGTCCTACACCTTTGGACTGGCTTAGGGTATTACGCCCGAGCCCGTAACCTTCACAAAGCAGCACAAGAGGTCGCCTCTACATACAATGGTGAGTTTCCTCTTGATATAGAGAAAATGAACGCCCTACCGGGGATTGGTCGCTCTACTGCTGCCGCCATTTTATCGTCTGTGTATAAACAACCACACGCGATTCTTGATGGTAACGTGAAGCGCACCCTATCCCGCTGTTTCGCAGTTGCAGGATGGCCAGGACAAAAAAAGGTTGAAAACCAGCTGTGGGAAATTGCCGAAACGCATACCCCACAAACGGATGTAGATAAGTATAACCAGGCAATGATGGACATGGGCGCAATGGTCTGCACTCGCAGCAAACCCAAATGTAGCCTCTGCCCTGTTGCTGACCTGTGTGTGGCAAAACAACAAGGTAATGTGCTCGACTACCCGGGCAAAAAACCGAAGAAAGATAAACCAATCAAGCAAACTCGTTTCGTGATGCTTCACCACAACACCGAAAATGGTCATGAGGTGTGGTTGGAGCAAAGACCACAAACAGGCATTTGGGGTGGCTTATTCTGCTTCCCACAAACCGAACATGTGGATGCAGAAAGCGACATTGAATTGCTACTGGATCAACGCGGCATTCAAGCCAGCAATATCAAACAGAAGCAAACACTGATTACCTTTCGTCATACATTCAGCCATTACCACCTAGATATCACGCCAATTTTGATTGATTTATCAAAGCAACCGGACGTGATAATGGAAGGCAACAAAGGTCTTTGGTATAACTTATCTAAACCTGAAGAAGTCGGTTTAGCCGCGCCAGTAAAACTATTGCTGGAAACGCTACCCCACGAACTTCGTTAATTGAATACAAGGAGTCATTATGAGCCGCACTGTATTTTGTGCTCGACTAAAGAAAGAAGGCGAAGGTCTAGACTTTCAACTTTACCCTGGTGAACTAGGTAAACGCATTTTCGACAACATCTCGAAAGAAGCGTGGGCTCAGTGGCAACACAAACAAACCATGTTGATCAACGAGAAGAAACTCAACATGATGGATCCAGAACACCGCAAACTGATCGAAACAGAAATGGTAAATTTCCTCTTTGAAGGAAAAGACGTTCATATCGAAGGTTACACACCGCCGAGCGAATAAAGTCGCTTGAGTTAAACAATGACATCACAACCATTTGTGGTGTCATTTTTCTATTACCTTCAATAACTCTGATACTTATGAAAAAAATTGTCTTTATTGCTGCCGCACTTTTAATGGCAGGCTGTAGCCGTGAATTCGTCGAAAAGATTTATGACGTCAACTACGAGCCAACAAACCGTTTTGCCAATAACTTAGCTGAGCTACCAGGACAATTTGAAAAAGATACTGCGGCGCTAGATGCCTTAATCAATAGCTTTTCAGGCAATATTCAAAAGCGCTGGGGTAAAAAAGAAATCAAGTACGCAGGCAAGAGTAATTACGTTAAGTACATCGATAACTACCTTAGCCGCGCCGAGGTCGACTTTCGCAAAGGCGTGATCACGATAGAGACCGTATCACCGACCGAGCCCCAAAAACACCTAAAAGACGCGATTGTCACCACCTTATTAACACCAGACGATCCCGCTCACGTCGACTTATTCTCCTCTAAAGGTATCACGTTAGAGGGGCAACCATTCCTGTATAAACAAGTTGTCGACCAAGACAATAAGCCAATTCAATGGTCTTGGCGGGCAAACCGATTTGCGGAATACCTCATCGCAAATAAAATAAAAACCAAAAATGTAGATTTCAAGAAAGCGTATTACGTCGAAATTCCCATGGTTGAAGACCACTTTTCAACTCGCAGCTACCAATACGCCGATATCGTGCGTCGAGCTTCCAAGAAATACGACATTCCAGAAGACTTGATATACGCCATTATTAAAACCGAGAGCAGTTTCAACCCATACGCGGTAAGTTGGGCAAATGCATATGGCCTAATGCAAGTTGTACCTAAAACAGCGGGACGAGATGTGTTCAAACTCGTGAAAAAGCGCTCGGGCCAACCAAGCCCTGAATATTTGTTTAATCCAGAAAACAACATAGATACTGGTACTGCGTATTTCTATATCTTAAAAAATCGTTATTTAAGAGAAGTCCGCCACCCTACCTCTCTCGAGTACAGCATGATTTCAGCTTACAATGGCGGTACTGGAGGAGTTTTAAACACATTTCATCGCAGTGATCGCAAACGCGCAATGCAAGATCTTAATTCATTGCAACCCAACCAAGTTTATTGGGCGTTAACCAAGAAACACCCGAACGCAGAAGCGCGTCGCTACCTAGAAAAAGTTACAAATTTCAAAAAGGAATTTAACTCGAAGCAAACTTTGTAGTGACAGTTGAATAAAAAGCGTTCGAACAACCACTTTTTTGAAATTATTTAAAAAAAGTGGTTGACGCAACGCGGGAAAATCCGTTTAATAGCGCTCCGTTGCCCGGATAGCTCAGTCGGTAGAGCAGAGGATTGAAAATCCTCGTGTCGGTGGTTCGATTCCGCCTCCGGGCACCAC